>CAKSNZ010000004.1 GCA_934476515.1 uncultured Ruminococcus sp.
TTCTTCCAATTTACAAGCGACAGCTCCCTTTACACAAGGGAGCCTTATTTGCTGAAATTTAACACTTTACATTTAGCCCTACAAACCCTAATTTGTTGAAGTGATTTATATATTAGTACAAATAAAATTTAAAAAACTGATTTATTTTAATGCAAAAACAAAATAAAGAAACTCTAGAAACAAAATAAACAACAAACTTACCTATACTCACAAGTGAAATAAAAAACTACCGAAAAATCGGAAAAACAAATTACAAAAAACGATAAAAATATTGACAAACAAATAAACCTGTGTATAATAAGAAACATAGGTTACGCAACACGTGTTACCTAAAAGGAGTAAAGTAATGCCACCAAAATTCAAGTTTACTAGGGAAGAAATTATTTCTTCTGCACTGGATGTAACAAGGAAAAATGGAATACAAGGACTTACTGCAAGAGCATTGGCCAATGAGCTTGGCTGTTCTGTTAAGCCTATATTTGGACTTTTTAAGAATATGGAAGAAGTACAAAGAGAGGTTATAATAAGTGCTGCAAACCTTTATTACAAGTATTTGCAAGATGAAATGACAAGTGGTAAGTATCCACCATACAAGGCAAGTGGTATGGGGTACATACGATTTGCTAAAGAGGAAAAAGAACTTTTCAAACTTGTTTTTATGCGTGACCGTACCAATGAAGAAAAAAATGATACGGCAGAAACTGAAGAAATAGTAAAAATTCTTCAAAACGCTTTAGGCATTACTAAAGAAATGGCATATAAATTTCACCTTGAAATGTGGATATATGTTCATGGTATTGCAACAATGATAGCAACATCATATTGTGACTTTGAACTTGACTATATAAGTGATTTAATAAGTGATATGTATCTTGGACTTAAACACCAATTTACAAAGGATAAGGATAACTAAGGTGATAATATGAAAGTACAGTGGGTATATTGTCCAATTTGTAATAACAAAACCAGGGAAAAAGTAAGGGAAGATACAGTTATTAAGAATTTTCCACTTTACTGTCCAAAATGTAAAAATGAAACTTTGGTTAGCATTGAAAATTTAAAATTAAATGTCATCAAAGAGCCAGACGCTAAGACGCAGAGCCGATGAACTGATAAATATATTTGATTTTATATTTATAGTTTGTCGGTTTTTTTATATTAAGGAGAGAACAATGGACGCAATTAATATTGACAACTTAACAAAAAAGTACAAAGACCTTGTGGCAGTTGACCATTTGAATTTAACGGTGAAAGAAGGAGAACTTTTTTCTTTATTAGGTGTAAACGGTGCAGGTAAAACAACAACAATCAAAATGCTTTCTTGCCTTACAAAGCCAAATTCAGGAGATGCTTTTCTTGGTGGAGAAAGTATAGTTTCTGCACCTAAAAAGGTAAAGAACATTATTGGTGTGTCACCTCAAGAAACAGCAGTTGCACCTAACTTAACAGTTAAAGAAAACCTAGAATTAATGTGTGGTGTACACAATTTTTCTAAAGAAAAGAAAGTAGCAAAGGTAAATGAACTTGCCCAGCAGTTTGACCTAAACAGTATTTTAAGCAAAAAAGCAGGTAAGCTTTCAGGTGGTTGGCAAAGAAGACTAAGCATTGCAATGGCACTTATCAGCGAACCAAAAATTCTTTTCCTTGATGAACCAACACTTGGACTTGATGTTATTGCAAGAAGTGAACTATGGGACAATATTCGTCAATTAAAAGGAAAGATTACAATTATCTTAACCACTCACTATATGGAAGAAGCTGAGGCTCTTTCTGACCATATAGCTGTTATGAAAGGTGGCAAATTACTTGCCCTTGGCACAGTTGATGAGCTAAAGAAACAAACTAATGAAGATAAATTTGAAGATGCGTTTATTCAAATTGTTAAGGGGGTGTCAAAATGAGAATGTTAACTTTTTCTAATAGAACTGCAAAAGAAATTTTGCGTGACCCACTTAACTTAGCATTTGGTCTTGGTTTTCCGGTAGCACTTCTACTTTTATTGTCAGCTATTCAAGCTAATATTCCGGTAAAAATGTTTGAACTTGATAAGTTGACTCCCGGTATAACTGTTTTCGGTTTATCATTTATGACTCTATTCTCAGCAACACTTGTTGCTAAAGACAGAGAAAGTGCATTACTACAAAGGCTATACACAACTCCACTTACTGCAATGGATTTTATTTTTGGCTACATTTTGCCTATACTCCCTATTGCTATTGCACAAAGCATTGTATGTTATATTGTAGCAGTAATTTTGGGACTAAAAATAACAGTAACCATTCTTTATGCTTTACTTGCAATTATCCCTATTTCCCTATTCTTTATTTGTTTAGGTTTATTATGTGGTAGTATTTTTAATGTAAAGCAAGTTGGTGGTATCTGTGGTGCATTAATCACTAACCTAACCGGTTGGTTTGCAGGTATTTGGTTTGATATTAGTGCTGTTGGTGGTGCTTTTGAAAAGATTGCAAATGCTCTGCCATTTGTACATATGGTTAACCTTGAAAAAGCAATTCTAAACAGTAATTGTTCAGGTGTTTCAACATATATTCTTTGGATTGCTCTTTATACCGTTGCATCAATAGTTATTTCAATTCTACTGTTCCTAAGACAAATGAAACGACAGTAATATAAATAGATAATAAGTATTTTACATAAACCAAAACTTCCAAAATGAAAGCCACAAGTGTTCTTGTGGCTTTTGTTTTTCTATAAAAAGAGCCTTCTTTAAAAGAAGGCTCTTAGCTATATTCATTTACTTTGACTGATTAATAAGAAGTTCGGCTTTATCAATTACACGCAAATCGTTTTCGTAGGTGCAATTCTTTCTTGCTTGTTGAATATCCACCCAAATATGACTGTCAATTTCTTCCGGCTGGTCAACAACATCATCTGTAAAGGCTTGTGCCAAAAAGAAAACAACTCGTTTCTTAATATTACCAAATGGGCAATAGTCACTAACCTCTCTAAAGCCATCAATAATCTTAACATCAAGGTTTGTTTCTTCCTTGATTTCACGAATAGCAGTAGCTTTTTCGGACTCATTAAGTTCCATATGACCTTTCGGGAAGCTCCAATAACGGCCATTGTGGTTCTTAACTAACAGTATTCTGACACCTTGTTTATTACGGTAGAAAATCAATGCTCCACAACTTTTTTCGTAAAGGCAGTTAATGTTACTAATCTCAACACTACTTGATTTGCTGATAATATCAAGAATCTGTGGTTCATAGTAAATCTCTCTATCCGGTGCAACAATGGCTCTTTGTTCGTTATTCTTTAGGGTAATAATGGCGATAACTTGACCTGACACCACAAACTCAACTTCTTTTTTTGAAAGTACAAATGCCTTTACATTATCACCTTTTTCATCGGTAAAATAACCACTATACAAACCATCTGTTAGTTGTCCAAATAAATTTACGCTTACCTTTCTTCCAAGCACTGATTTCACCTCCTTAAAAAACAAAGTATCTTATTTACCGATAACAGTTTCCATATCGGCAATTCTGTCAGCAGAGTTAGCTGACATTACATTGTTCATAAATAGAACTTCTGTAATTCCGTTGTCTTCACAATATTTCTTCAAATCGGTAACACCACAACTTCTCATATCAAGAACATGGATTTCGCTATAGTTAGCTGATAGATATGGTACGAATGCGTTACCGAAGCTTTCCTTAACAACTGCAATCTTTTTATTTGTACCACACTGAGAGTTAATAATAAACTTAGGCTGATCACCATTAATAAATACACCGTATGTGTTTTCACCGGATGTTTCATTAGTGTAGTAAATATCAGCATCTTGTGGTTCACCGTTAGGGTCGGCATATAGCTTACAAGTTGTATCATATGGTAAATCATAATAATAAACTGTATCTGTCAGACCTGAACCATATGTGTGGAATGAACCTGTAAAGCCCTCAATCTTGTGTGTACCCTCTTCTGAAATTGTCATTGGCTTTTGGTTTGTTTGTTCACAGAATGCTGTGTATGCATAATATGCACCAAGACCTGTCCAATGGTGATCGGAATTAAAGTAACAATATTCACTATTATGTTTTGCTAATGTATTATAAATATTAATTGGCTGAGCTTTGTCAAACTTACTGTAAGCATTCTTAATGTTGTCGGCTTCACTCGTTGCACCGGCTTCATTCTTTAGTCTTTCAGGTAGGTTCATTTCCGTATGAAGTGGAATCATCATACTGTATACCTTAATGCTATCCCCCAGCTTTTCGGTAGCTTTGTTAATAACATCTGAGTACATATCACTTCTGTCGGCAGATGCACCAAAGATTTCATAAGCTGAGTCTTTCCATAGGTAAACTGCACCGTTTACTGAGCTAAATGTACCACTACTGTTGTCATCCTTAATTTCAGGTGTAAGGAATTGTAATGGGTCACTGTCATCAATATTACTTGAAGTAGCCTTTGAAGAACTGCTTGTCTTGCTTACTTTAGAACTTTCAACTGTCTTAAAGCCACCTGCCTGAGTATCCTTATTACTGTTTACACAACTCTTGATACCTGTGCAAATAAATATAACAATTGTCACTACAATTGCAATAAGCACAATACCGGAAACAATAAGTTTAATTCTGTTGTTTCTTCTTCTACGCTTAGCCTCTCTTTTTCTTGCTCTGTCTCTTCTTCTTTTAGCACTGCTTTCTAAATCTACTTCACCGTATTTATCAGCAAATTGTTTATAAAAATCATCACTATAAGAACGAGTTACATTGTCTTCATCAGAGTATCTTTTACTTGACATATTATTATCTCCGTTTTGCTCATATTTCATATAAATAATATCCATAGATAGGTAACATAATTATAATACAAAATCAACATAATTACAACAGAAAATACGATAATTTGCAAAACATATTATAGAAACCTAGATTGTTGCACTTTTCGCAATAATATGATAGAATAATTTTATATAAATAAAGGTGGTAAAACTTATGGAATACTCTTTCAGCGACAGAGTTCAGGCACTAAAGCCATCTGCCATTCGAGAAATTTTTAAATATGCTGCTGACCCTGAAGTTGTATCCTTATCAGCAGGTAACCCTAGTCCTGAGGCTTTTCCTATTGAAGAAATCAAGGAAATCTCTTCAAGATTATTAGAAGAAAACCCAATCGGTGTGTTACAGTACAGTGTTACCGAGGGTTATCCTCAGCTAAGAGAAACACTAAAGGAATATATGAAAAGTCACCACAATATAGGTAGAGACTTTGATGATATTTTAATCACAACAGGTGCACAACAGATTATGGATTTAGCTACAAAGTCCCTTGTAAATGAGGGTGATGTGGTTATTACAGAAGCACCGTCATTTATCGGTTCATTAAACACTTTCAGAAGTTATAACGCAAAACTTGTAGGTGTAAAAATTGACGATGACGGTATGAATATGGAAGAACTTGAAAAGGCTCTGCAAACCCACAAAAACGCAAGATTTATCTACACTATTCCTAATTTTCAGAACCCATCAGGCATTACAATGAGTCTTGAAAAAAGAAAGAAAATGTATGAACTTGCAAAGAAATATAATGTGCTTATTCTTGAGGACAACCCATACGGTGACCTTAGATACAGTGGTGAGTATATTCCTTGTATCAAAAGTTTTGATGATGAGGGTATTGTACTTTATGCCGGTTCAATGAGTAAGGTTATCTCTCCGGGAATTAGAGTTGCTTATGTTATTGCACCTAAGCCTATTTTCCAGAAGATGGTTGTATGCAAACAAGGTAATGATGTTCATACAAACATTTGGTCACAGATGGTTTGTAACGAACTAATGACAAAGTATGACTTTGATGCTCACCTTGAAAAGCTAAGAAACCTATACAGAAAAAAAGCACAGTTTATGATGGACCTTATGGACAAATATCTTGTACCAATGGGCATTACTTATGCAAAAATTACCGGTGGATTATTCACAATGTGTACTCTACCGGATTATGTAGATATGCAAGAATTTTGTAAAGACGCAATCAAAAACAAAGTTTGTGTTGTTCCGGGAAATGCTTTCCTAACTGATGAAAGTGAAGAATGTCACACCTTTAGAGTGAACTTCTCAACACCTACTGATGAACAGTTGGAAAAAGGAATTAAACTACTTGCAAAAACTGCTGAAAAATATATTAAGTGAGGTAAAATAAAATGGGAGAAAAGAAACCTATTGTTTTAAGTGCTATTCAACCAAGTGGCTCAATGACTCTTGGTAACTATCTTGGAGCAATTAAGAATTGGATTACTATGCAGGACGAATACTTCTGCTTTTATGCTCTTGCTGACCTACACACAATTACAGTAAGACAAGACCCTAAAGAAATGAGAAAGCATATTCTTGATATGTATGCACTTCTTTTGGCTTGTGGCATTGACCCTGAAAAAAGTGTTTTCTTCATTCAGAGCCATGTAACAACTCATGCACAGTTAGCTTGGATTTTAAACTGCTACACACAGTTTGGTGAACTTTCAAGAATGACACAGTTTAAGGATAAAAGCCGTAAACACGCCGATAACATTAACGCAGGTCTGTTTACTTACCCTGCACTAATGGCTGCCGATATTCTACTTTATCAAGCAGACAAAGTTCCTGTTGGTGCTGACCAGATGCAACATCTTGAAATCACTCGTAATATTGCAACAAGATTTAACGGTCTATATGGCAATGTATTTAAGATTCCTGAGGGCTTTGTTCCTAAGAACGGTGCAAGAGTTATGTCACTACAGAACCCATCAAGCAAGATGAGTAAAAGTGATGAAAATGTTAACGGTTGCGTATATGTTCTTGATAAGCCTGAAACTATTATGAAGAAGTTTAAGAGAGCTATTACAGACACAGACACTAAGATTTACTTTAGCGAAGATAAGCCGGGTATCAGCAATCTAATGACAATTTACGGTGCAGTTACAGGCAACACAATGGAACAGATTGAAAAGGAATTTGACGGTAAAGGCTACGGTGACTTTAAGACTGCTGTAGGTGAAGCAGTTGTTGAACACCTAAGACCAATCCAAGATGAATACAACAGAATTATCAAGGATAGAGCATATATGGAAGAAACATGGAAAAAGGCAGATGCCTTTGCTCAGAACTTCAGCCAAAGAACTCTTGACAAGGTAATGAAGAAAATCGGTTACATTAAATAATCAACATAAAATTATAGCGACCTTTCAAAACAGAAGGTCGCTTTTTTAATATTCAAGAATTTTCGGTAAATAATATTAAGGTAAAATTTATATTATGAGGGATAAAAATGATAAAAATTATTACCGACTCAGGTGCTGACTTAGAACCAAATGAACTTGAAATTCTAGATATTAAATGTGTTCCACTATCAGTTACCTTTGACAATATTACTTACAAAGAGAACATTAACCTTACCAAAAAAGGTTTCTACAAACTACTAAAGCTAAAGAAAGAAAAGCCAACAACATCACAACCGTCCCCTGAGGATTTCTTTAATTTACTTAAGAATAACGGTGACACCTATATTGGAATTTTCTTGTCCTCCAAAATTAGTGGCACTTATCAAAATGCAAAATACTGCTGTACTGACTTTAACTGTTACCCTATAGACAGTGAAACTGCATCTGCCGGTATGAGGATACTTATTGAAGAAAGTATCAAGCTGAAAAATCAAGGTCTTTCGGCTAAAGAAATTGTTATGAAAATTGAGGAACTAAAGAAAAGAATTGTGGTTATAGCTTGTGTTGATTCACCTGAATATCTGCTAAAGGGTGGCAGAATTAAAGCCTCTATGATGTCTACCATTAAGCCTATTGTTTCTATTGAGCAAGGAAAAATCACACTTATTCACAAGTGTATCGGCACTCAAAGAGGAATAAACTATATTGCAAATAAGGTTGTGAAAAATCACCCTGACTTTTCCTACCCATTCCACATTATGTATGCCGATAATCACTCTATGGGTGTTAAGCTGAAAGAAAAGCTACTATCGGACAAACTACCAATTAACAACCATTCCTTAGTAAATGTAGGTGCAGTAATAGGCAGTCATACCGGACCTAATGCTTTTGGTGTAGCATATGTTAAAAGATAGCCGATACAACTGCCTATAAATTAAACTTCTCTATATTTCATAACAGTATAAGCACCAATAGTGTTTACTGTTTTCTTTATGGTTTTTTCATCAACCTTATTTTTCATCAATACAGTTACTTCTTTAGTAGAGGCATTTGCCTTTGCCCACACACCCTCAAGGTTATTGAGGGTGTTTTCAATTCTGCTTTCACATCCTTGACACACCATACCGTCAACAGTAAGAATTGCTTTATATGGATAGTGACTTTTGTCCTTATCCTTAACCTTAATTTTCTTTACTTTATCCCCACCGGAAGAACCACAACAGCCCTCTGACAGTTTCTTCACATAGCTTTTTATAACGAAAATTGCAAATACTACAATCAGTACAACTGCAATAATTCCCCAAAAAGCAGGTTTCTGAAAAACATCCATAAATCTTCTCTCCTTGATTTTAAATTATTCCATATCCTTAAGTGCTTGTGACATAGGGATTTTCTTAATCTTTTTACTTTGGATAAAGTGAACCACAATGTAACTTAATCCACCGATAACTACTGTTAATGGCAGTACATACGGTGCAATATAATAAGTTAACCAACCGTTAAAGTCTTGCATCATAGCAAAGTACAAACCCTTAATAATATAATTACATATTGGCATACTTAACAGTAATGATATTGCAACTACAATTGCAGTTGAGGTGTTGTACAATTTACTTGCTTCATGGTCATTATATCCAAGAATTTTTACCATAGAAATTGACTTTGCGTTTTTCTCTACTACTATCTTTGCAAGTAGATAAATTACCAAGATAAATAGCATTATAGAGAAACCACCGATTATAATAAACATCTGACCCATTGAGTCATCCAGCTGGTCAGCCATAACTGTTAAGTCCTGTTCGGTTATAGTTGATGCAATATAGCTTTCGTCAATATCTTTAATCTTTGTATTTGAGAAGTAACCTGTGTAGTAGTCCTTGTCCTTATCAAATACTTTATTAAACTCATCTCTGGTCATAAATACTGCCATTGTTGCAGGGTATTTATAGCTGTCCTTTATTTTGAACTTGTATTTATCGTGAGTATATTTATCTGTTAAAGTATAGTTAGTGTCAGTATCTAGACTGTACTTTTCAATAACACTACTAGCCATCAGAACTTCTTTATCACCTGTTGGCAAGTCCTTATCCTTTAGGTAATTTGAATCTTCTTCAATACCATAAACAGTAATTTCTTCACCATTGTCATTTTCCAGAGTTCTAACACAATACTTCTCTGCATTTTTTGTGTTAGTTTCAACAGGTGCTTTTAGGATATACTGATAGTTTGCAATCTTAGAGTCCATAACTTCTGACTTAAAATGAGTTAACAGTGGTGCCATCATTAAGCCAAACACAAGTAGCACATTGGCAAGAATAATACCAATAAACATCATAATATATGCTGAACGGTTTTGTAAAATTATTCTCACTCTAAATCTTGTAATGAACTTCCAGTTAGGAAGTTTAACTGCCTTTTTCTTCTTCTTTCTCTTTAAGTCATGTCTTAAGAATTTAAGTGGTGAAAGTGAAAGTGTATAGGCAAGTACAATAACATTTACTACAAAAATAATTAATGCCGGTACAATAGTTGTGATTACAAAGGCATAACCATTCCACTTTGTAACATATGTTGGAAGTGAATAACTGTGGTAGTACATACCTGCCATATAGCCTTTCATAAATGTATAACCACAAATATTGCCTACAATAGCAGATAGAATTGTTACCACAACAGGTAGTACAATATAGTGCCTTAGCAGTTCACCTTTTGAATAACCTGATGCTCTAAGTGTACCGATAACAGAACTTTCTTTCTCAATAGTATTACGGGTAGTTACTGCAAATACAAATGCAAGTACAATCATAATGATATACAGTAACCAGATAAACATAACTCTGTCACCACCCATATCATCACCTGCAAAGTGAATTGCAGTATTATCGGCTTCTTTTACAAAGTCAGTTACCATACCTGTTTTAGCTACTTCGTCTTGAATGTCATCAGCCTTGTCATTAATTTCATCCTCAGTCATATGCTTATGGTTGTAATCCCAAGAGTAGCAATACCTAATACCGTTGTCATTTAGCTTGTTAAAGCCTTTATCGGTAACAACAGATACAGTAAATTTATTTGCATCCAGCATCATATCAGTATTATTCTTAAACAATGCTGTATAATCGGAAAGTGCAACTAAACCTACTATTTTGTAGTTTTTGTTTTGTATCTTTAGGTTGTCACCAATCTCAAGGTTGTTATTTTCTGCATACAATCTATCAATGGCAATTTCGTTATCTTCCTTAGGAAGTTTTCCACTCATTACATCAACTTTGTTAATATCTTTTCTGTTTTTGTAAATTCTGATTGTATGCTTTTTGTTGATGGTTTTATCCTTATAAGTCATAGGATAAACCTTAATGTCTTCCTTATCTTCTAAGTCATTAATCCATTTACTGTCTGCTTTTTGTGCTAAAGTAAAGTGACCGTCCTCAATATTGTACTTACTGAAACTTTCATTATAAGCAGAAAGTGTACTACCATCGGCAACTAAAAAGCCTGAAACTAAAGTGATAGTTAAGCACAAGAATAGGAACAATGCAATGTACTTGCCAAAATCACTTTTCAACTCTCTGGGAACTCGTTTATACAAAGGGTTTTTCATTTTTATTCCCCCTTACCAATCAAGTTCAATAGCAGGAATTTTCTTTTCATTCATATCATTATGGCGAATTTGACCGTCCTTTAACTTAATAACTTGGTCTGCCATATTCTTAATTGCATCGTTATGGGTAACAAGGATAACTGTGTTGCCAAACTTTTTATTCACATCTTCAATCAACTTTAGAATTTCTTTAGAGGTGTTATAGTCCAAAGCACCTGTAGGTTCATCACAAAGAAGAATATCAGGGTTCTTTACAATTGCTCTGCCAATAGCAGTTCTCTGTTGTTGACCACCTGAAAGCTGATTAGGAATCTTGTCCTTATGTTCCCAAAGTCCTAAAGTCTTTAGCAGTTCATCAATATCAAGTGGTTTGTCACTTAAATAAGCACCTACTTCAATATTTTCTTTAACAGTTAAGTTAGGAATAAGGTTGTAGGACTGAAAAACATAACCCAAATGTTTTCTTCTGTACTGAGTTAGCTTTTTCTCTTTCATTTCACCAACAACTTCATCACCGATTTTGATTTTGCCACTGTCGGAATTTTCAATTCCACCGATAATGTTAAGCAGTGTTGACTTACCTGAACCGGAAGGTCCAAGCAATACGCAAATATTGCCGTCTTTGATTTCACAAGAGATACCCTTTAGTACTTCTGTTTTGTTTTCTCCATCACCAAAAGATTTCCTAATATCTTCAAGGATTAATGTCATAATCTCACCTCTATTTTAATTTATGAGCATATATTCATATGAATATATGCTCATATGTTATTCTTATTATATTCTCAGTTTCTTCCAAAGTCAATAGGTTTTAAAAAAATAGTTAGCTTAAGCTAACCGTAAAGGTAAATAAAGGGGATACCACAGTATCCCCTTCTTCTTATTTATGATGGCAATATTGGCAGTTTGCACATCCTGAGCAATTACCACCACAGGAAGATTTACCTTTTTTCTTGTCACTGCGTAGCTTTCTTACAATCAAAATAACTACTGCAAGTAAAGCCAGACCAACTATAATTGTTGCTAAATTATTTAATAACCATGTAAGCATATATAAATCCTCCCTTAAAATTTTTCTTTAATATTAAACTTTAACCTTAGCTGTAAGTTTGTTAGATTCTTTGTAAGGCTTAACAAGCATAAAGATAATGAATGCAAGTACAAGAATTGCAAAGATTAGGCCAATAACCTGAACATTACCTGTGAATAAGTTACCGAACTGGTTAATCATTAGTGCTACTGCATAAGCAAATACACACTGATAACCGACTGCAAATAGTGTCCACTTAGCGTTGTTCATTTCTCTCTTAATAGCACCGATAGCAGCAAAGCAAGGAGCACATAGTAGGTTAAATGCTAGGAATGATAAAGCACTAACCTGAGTGAATGCATTTGCCATTGCCTGATATACTGTAGCACCTGTACCACCGTATAGGATACCCATTGTACCAACAATGTTTTCCTTAGCGATAAGACCTGTAACTGATGCAACGGCTGCCTGCCAGTTGCCCCAACCAAGTGGTGCAAAAATCCAAGAAATTGCGTTACCGATAATAGCAAGTAAACTATCATCCATCTGGTCTTCTGTTAGCATCTGGAATGAACCGTTTACAAAACCGAAGTATGATAAGAACCAAACAAGGATTGTTGCAAGTAGGATAACTGTACCGGCTTTCTTAATGAATGACCAAGCTCTTTCCCACATTGAACGAAGAACATTACCTACTGTTGGCATATGGTAAGCAGGAAGTTCCATAACGAATGGAGCAGGGTCGCCGGAGAACATCTTTGTTTTCTTTAGGATAATACCTGAAACAATAATTGCAGCAACACCTAGGAAGTAAGCAAATGTAGCAATCCAAGCAGAACCACCGAACAATGCACCGGCAATCATAGCGATAAACGGTGTCTTAGCACTACATGGTATAAATGTAGTTGTCATAATTGTCATTCTACGGTCACGTTCATTTTCGATTGTTCTTGATGCCATAATACCCGGAACACCACAACCTGTACCGATTAGCATAGGGATAAATGACTTACCTGATAAACCGAACTTACGGAAAATTCTGTCCATAACGAATGCGATTCTAGCCATATAACCACAAGCTTCTAGGAATGCAAGTAAGATAAACAGAACAAGCATCTGAGGTACGAAACCAAGAACTGCACCAACACCGGCAACAATACCGTCATTGATTAGACCTGATAGCCAATCAGCACAACCGATACTATCTAGACCGTTAGAAACAAGTTCAGGAATACCGGGAACCCATACACCGTATTCTGCAGGGTCAGGGGCTACACAGTTATACTTTTCAACTGTAGCAACTGCATCCTTAAATTCAGCAAGTGTAGCTGTAACATCTTCTGTAGCAAGAGTTTCTTCATCTTCTACTGAATATGTAGCCTTTGAGAAGTCAATACCCTTGTAGTTTTCAATATCTGTTGCAAAAGCAGTTAAAGCTGATTTTGCTTTAGCTGAGTCAAAGTCATCAGCTTCAGTATCAAGAGCAGTAGAAACTGCCTCTGTATCATAGCCTTTTTCTTTAGCATATGAAATGTAACCGTTAACGATTTCATCAGCTTTTGAATATTCATCATTTAATTCTTCATACTGAGAAGAACCGATACCGAATAGGTGGAAACCGTCACCAAATAGGTTATCGTTTACCCAGTCAGTACCCCAAGCACCAACTGTTGAAATTGCAATGTAATAAACTGCAAACATAATTACTGCAAAGATTGGAAGAGCAGCCCATCTGTTTGTAACAACTCTATCAATCTTATCGGAAGTTGTCATCTTGTCTTTATGTTTCTTCTTGTAGCAATCGTGGATAATAGAAGAAATATAAATATATCTCTCGTTAGTAACAATACTTTCTGAGTCATCATCAAGTTCAGTTTCAACTTCTGCAATATCGTGTTCAATATGATTTTTGATTTCATCGGAAAGGTCTAGCTGAGCTAATACCTTTTCATCTCTTTCAAACAACTTAATTGCATACCATCTCTGCTGTTCTTCAGGCATATCGTGAACAACTGCCTCTTCAATATGAGCAAGACAATGTTCAACAGAACCTGTAAAGGGATGAATAGGAGCAATCTTCTTGCTTTCTGCACTGGCAATAGCAGCTTCGGCAGCTTCTGTAATACCTGTACCCTTTAGAGCAGAGATTTCAACAACCTTACAACCAAGTTCCTTTGCAAGTTGGTCAGTACGGATTGTGTCACCGTTTTTCTTAACAACATCCATCATATTGATGGCAACAACAACAGGAATACCAAGTTCAACAAGCTGAGTTGTTAAGTATAGATTTCTTTCAAGGTTAGTACCGTCAACAATATTTAGGATTGCATCAGGTCTTTCACCGATTAGATAGTTTCTTGCAACAACTTCCTCTAGTGTATATGGAGAAAGTGAATAAATACCCGGAAGGTCAGTGATAACAACACCACTGTGTTTCTTTAGCTTACCTTCCTTTTTTTCTACTGTAACACCTGGCCAGTTACCAACAAACTGATTAGAACCGGTTAAGGCATTAAACAATGTTGTTTTACCACAGTTCGGGTTACCGGCAAGGGCAATTCTCAAATCCATTGTGTAATTTCCTCTCTTTCATAATCATAGTAAGCAAAAGCTAACTATTATGTAAAAAATTATTCTACTTCAATCATTTCGGCATCAGCTTTTCTTAGAGAAAGCTCATAACCACGAACAGTAACTTCAACAGGATCGCCAAGTGGAGCAACCTTGCGAATTTTTACATCTACACCTTTGGTAATGCCCATATCCATAATTCTACGCTTTACAGCACCTTCACCATGGAGTTTCTTTACCTTTACTGTGTCGCCTACTTTAGCCTGACGCAATGTGTTCATACTTTTCCTCCTTGCTAATAAATGTATATTTATTATTAAAAATATTAGACCATAATTTTTTGAGCCATTTCTTTACTGATAGCTACTCTTGTTTCCTTAACATTAACGATAATGTTACCACCTACTGAGTTAATTACCGAAACATTACCACCTACTACAAATCCTAGGTCAGCAAGATGTTTCTTCATTTCAGGTGTGCCACCTACTCTTTTGATAATGTTCTGTTCACCCGGGTTTAGAAATGTTAATGGCATCATAATCATCCCTCTAATTCATATGGTTTTTGTGATTAGCTTAGACTAATTCAAATTAGTTTAGACTAACCTATAAGTCTAAATAAAAGGTTAGTACCAGCTAACCTACACTTAATTATATAGTTAGCTAATGCTAATGTCAACAATAAAAGCTGATTTTTTTCCCATATAGAGTGATTTTCAGCATATTATTAAATAAGTTAGTCATAGCTTACTATACCTATTGTATATTTTTACAAATCTAGTTTCATATTCAAATTATGAAAATTAAAACACTATAGAAAACAAAAAAATCCCTGCAACTTCCTTGTTGCAGGGATGAAAATTATTTTAGCTTATCAAGTATTTTGCTGACAACATTATCAATCTTGCTGTTCTGCTTAACTTCAACAGTAATGTCGGCATATTCTCTGTACTTTGGCATACGCTTCTCATACAAAGTATCAAGGGTATCATCCTTTCCCATAGCGATACCTCTTGTATCAATGTTCTTTACTCTGCGTTTAATCTCAGGCAAAGGAACATCAATAAACACACACTTGCTGCCATCTAAAAGATTTTTCATAGCACTATCGGAAAAAACCATTGAACCACCTGTCGCAATAACTGTGTTGTCAATGTTTAGTTCTTCACCGACAATACCCTCAATCTTCAAAAATTCGCTAACACCTTTTTTGTCAATAATATCTTGTAATGTAGTTTTTTCTCTGTCGCTGATTAAGTTATCAGTATCGACAAAGTCGTATCCAAGCCTCTTTGCAAGGATTATCCCTATTGTACTTTTACCACTGCCTGGCATACCTATCAAAACTATATTATTCATACTTAAATATCTCTTATAACTAGAGTGTCAGTACCTGCTCTGTTTAATGCACGAGTTGAAGTTAGAACAATAACTGTGTCACCTTTCTTAACAAGACCTGTTTCTAGTGCTTTCTTTTTACTTTGATTTGTGATTTCTTCAATAGTCTTTTTCTCATCACAAAGAATAGGAACAATACCCCAATATAGGCAAAGTTTCTTGCATACTGTTTCATCAGTAACAACTGCAATAATAGGACACTTTGGTCTAAAGTGAGCCATAATTCTTGGTACATGACCTGTTGCTGACTCTACAATAATTGCCTTTGCACCAATGTTTTCGGCAATCTGCTTTGCACTGTAACATAGGTTCTGACGAAGTGAAGAACCGATTTCATATGTCTGAATTAAAGACTCTAGGTTAGAGAATTCTCTATGTGCCTCAGCTTCTTCACAGATAGATGATAGAGCCTGAACACTTTCTACAGGATACATACCGGCAGCAGATTCACCACTAAGCATAACTGCTGAAGTACCGTCATAAACTGCATTAGCTACATCGGAGATTTCTGCTCTTGTAGGTCTAGGACAAGTAGTCATACTTTCCAGCATCTGAGTAGCAGTAATAACAAACTTACCTCTTAAAACAGTCTTAAAGATAAGTGCCTTCTGGATTTCAGGAATTTCCATAAATGGAATTTCAACACCCATGTCCCCTCTTGCTACCATAATACCGTCTGATTCATCAAGGATTTCATCAATATCATCAACACCGGACTGACACTCAATCTTTGAGATAATACCGATATGTTCACCACCGATAGACTCAACATAATCTCTTAATGTACGAACATCATCACCGTTTCTAACAAATGATGCTGCAATAACATTGATACCCATTTTGATACCAAAATCAATATCTTCTCTGTCTTTCTTACTAACATAAGGCATATCAATGTTGTAATCAGGAATATTGATACTCTTACGAGAACCAAGTTCACCACCGACAAGAACCTTACAAACAATTCTGTCCTCCAGCACTTTCTTGACTTGCATAGCAATTTTACCGTCATCAAGAAGCAACTTCAAACCTTTTGCCTTGTTGTATTTCATTAGCTTCTTAATAAGTTTAGGATAACTAATAGAAACACCCTCGTTGTTACCAACAACTTCATCTCTAAAGAAAGTAAAGTCTTGACCTTCAACGATTTCTGTTTTGCCACCATCAATGTGACCGATTCTTACTTCAGGACCTTTTGTATCCAAAAGAAGTGCCACATTCTTGCCACTTTCAGCAATAGCTTCTTTTACAGTAGCAAAAGTTTTTTCAAGTTCCCCATAGTCACCATGTGACATATTGAAACGGGCAACATCCATACCTGCATCAATCATCTTTAGGATAGTTTCCTTGTTGTTACATGCAGGGCCAATAGTGCAAATGATTTTTGTTTGTCTCATAATCCTTGTACCTCACTTCTCTTATGGCTTTTTCAAAACTCTGACCTGACAGTCAACTGTTAGGTCCAACGAGTTAAGAGAAAATAGCCTTGATTTCTTCTCTTCCTTTATTCTATTAATATGCGGTGTCATAGTAAGCAAATTTTTTAAATCATCACCTTCTATATGAAGTTTAAAATCTATGTTACCTTGATACAATGTATCAAAAATATCACCAACATCTTTTTGATGTTTATCTTGTTTGAAAACAGTATCATAAATCTGCTGTTTCAATTCAATTAAGTGATTATTACCGGCAGTAACTTCTACCACTATACCACCACTTTTTAGCACCCTACTATATTCTTCCGGTACTAAAAGTGAGAATATTGCCGTAATTGCATCTACACTGTTATTCTTTATAGGTAGATGGGATGCAGTAGCAACTGCCCAGTTAATATCTTTACTTCTGCTACAACACATTCTCACTGCATCTTTAGCAATATCTGTGCCGATAACATTAGCAAAATTTGTTCTTTCCTCAATACCACAAGTATAGTAGCCTTCTCCACAACCACAATCCAAGTAGCAATCAAAAGAACTGCAATACTCTTTAATCAAACTTGCAACTTTATCTAAAATTTTCTCATAATGACCATTTGACAAGAAATTCTTTCTTGCAAGTAGCATTTCTTTATTATCTCCCGGATGTAAACTTTTCTTTTGCTGAACCGGCAAAAGGTTTACATAGCCTTGTTTTGCATAATCAAAACAATGGTTATTTTCACATACAAGAGATTTTCCATTTAACTGTAAACTTTCCTTACAAATAGGACAAGTGAACATATTACCCAACTCCTCTGTTTATTGTATCACGGGAAAGGTAATACTTCAAGATAAATTAAGGTTAAATAACAAAAAAACTACCCTAATTTTGGCAAAAATTAAGGTAGTTTAAAAATTTATTTTTATTTTTCAAAAATTACTTCATCAATGATAGTACAAGTTCACTATATTCAGCAGTATTTTCAATTTCAAGACCTGCCATTAGTTCAGCCTGTGCAAGAAGTAGTTTACAATAGGACTTTGCCTTTTCCATATCGGTATCAATGTAACCCATCATAGCCTTGATACTGTCACTGTTAGGGTTAATCTCAAGAACTCTCTGTGCTTTCATACCACCCTCAGGGTTCATCTGAGCAAAGTACTTTTCCATTTCAAAGCTAACTCCACCCTTAGCAGTTAGTACAACAGGGTAATTCTTTAGCTTTTTACTTACAACAACATCAGCAACCTTGTCACCGAGAGTTTCTTTCATAAAGTTGATTGTACCTTCGCTCTGTGACTTTTCTTCTTCGGTTTCTTCCTTGTTTTCTTCAGGTAAACCAAGGTCATCGTTAAGAACTGAACGAATTTCCTTTTCACCGTATTCTCTAAGTGACTGCATACAGAATTCATCAACTTCATCAGTCATATAAAGAATATCGTAGTCATTTTCCTTTAGAAGTTCAAGTACAGGTAGTCTGTCAATAGACTCAATGCTTTCACCTGTAGCATAGTAAATATACTTCTGATCTTCTTTCATATTTTCAACATACTCTTTTAGAGTAATGTTCTTCTTTTCCTTAGCAGAATAGAACATCAATAGGTCTTGTAGTTCACCTTTATGCATACCGTAATCAGCTACACAACCGTACTTTAACTGAACACCAAATGCTGAATAGAACTTTTCGTAATTTTCTCTATCCTTTTTTAGCATTGATGCAAGTTCGTTCTTAATCTTCTTTTCAAGAGTCTTTTCCATCTGCTTTAGAACTCTATCCTGCTGTAGCATTTCTCTTGAAATATTTAGAGATACATCAGGAGAATCAACAACACCCTTTACAAAACGGAAATGTTCAGGTAACAAGTCCTCACAGTTATCCATAATTAGGACACCTGAAGAATAAAGTTGCAAACCTTTCTTGTATTCCTTAGTAAAGTAGTTAAATGGAGTTTTTGATGGAATAAATAGCATAGCCTTGTATGTTACAACACCCTCAACCGAAGTTGTAATAACCTTTAGTGGTGGGTTATAGTCCATAAACTTTTCCATATAGAAGTTATTGTACTCTTCTTCTGTAACATCCTTCTTAGGCTTTTGCCAAATTGGAACCATTGAGTTTAGAGTTTCCTTTTCATAGTAATCCTCATACTCAGGATGTTCCTTATCCTTACTGTCTTCCTTTACTCTGGACTTCTTCATTTCCATTTCAATTGGATAGTGGATATAGTCACTATACTTCTTAATCAATGAAGATAACTTGTACTGTTCTAGGTACTCATCATAGTTTTCTTCATCTGTGTTATCCTTTAACTTCATAATAATCTGTGTGCCAACTGTGTCTTTGTCACATTCTTCAATAGTGTAACCGTCAGCACCTGTTGACTGCCACTTATAAGCCTTGTCACTACCGTACTTCTTAGTGATAACTGTAATTTCCTTAGCTACCATAAATGCAGAATAGAAACCTACACCGAACTGACCGATAATATCAATGTCTTCCTTATCGTCCTTGTCCATTTCTTGCTTAAACTTATATGAACCTGAAGAAGCAATAACACCTAGGTTATTTTCCAAATCATCTTCATCCATACCGATACCATTATCACTAACTGTAATTGTACGGTTTTCTTTATCTGTACCGATTTCAATTTTGAAATCTTCTCTACTCATGCCAACATTTTGGTCAGTTAAACTCTTAAAACAAAGTTTGTCAATGGCATCACTTGCGTTAGAAATAATTTCTCTTAGAAAAATATCTCTGTTTGTATAAATTGAATTAATCATAAGATCAAGTAGTCTTTTTGACTCTGATTTAAACTGTTTCTTAGCCACTTTAATCAATCCTCTTTTAAATAATTTTTAGCACTCTCAACTTTAGAGTGCTAACTCTATAAACTAATATACAACTAAGGGCAGATAAAGTCAAGAATAAATATTAAAAAATATACATTTTATGAAAAATATACACAATACAGGGCATACTTTTAGTGGTGATGATTATGATAGAAACTTTAAGCAAGTATAATGTTAAATTTACTGATGAATACTTTAAGAAAGAAATTACTATTCCCGTAATTTACAGTGATGAATACTTAAAATCTAAAACACTTGACCTTAACTTAGCCAGGTTATGTTGCACTTTCTGTTGTTGCAGTTATGATGAAGAATGTATGAAAAAGGCATTTTTGGATGCTGAGTTTACCGACATAGAACTTCTGTACTTTAAACCACAAGAAAATACTGCATCAATTGCTATAGCAAAAAAGGATAGCAATGTTTTTATTGTTATCCGAGGTACTTTAGGTGAAGAATGGTACAATAATTTTCGTACAGGACTTGAGGACACCCATCAAGGATATTACGACACAATAGGTTTTTTAAAGCCACTTATTAAGAAATACATTAACACAACAAACAACATTATTTTTACCGGTCATTCCCGTGGTGGTGCATTGGCAAATTTACTGGCATCGGAATTAATCAAAGACGGCAGAGAAAATGTATTTGCCTATACCTTTGCTTGTCCTAATGTTACTTCAAAGGATGACACATACAGTCATAGGTTTTCCGATATATATAACTTTGTGTACGAAGATGACTTTATTACCCATTGTCCTCTCAGAGAATGGGGTTATAACCGTTACGGTAACACAATTAAATTTAAATTAAGGGATATTAACTACAAAAAGCTGAAAAAATCTTTCAATGAACTTTCCGGCAGTAACTTTGTTTCTTTCAAAGATTGCAACGAAAGTGTGGATAACTTTATTGATACCACATTACACCTGGCAAGTAACCCTTATGAATACTACCACAAAGGATATTTAGTAGATGAAGAATATATCACCCTATACAAATACTTTCAAATAATTTGTGATATTTTTAATGACAAAGAAAGTTTTTCTGCCGGTATAACACTACTTGCCACAAAGCTATCGGAATTTGCACCACTTACCGAATTTCTTTCAAGTGGTATTGATGTACCTATGTTACTTTCTCAAGGTAACGCAAACAACTCTTGTGCTATGTTTGCACATTCACCACTAACCTACCTTTCATTATTAAATACCCAGAAAATAAAATTGACCTCCTAGTGGGAGGTCAGTTTTATTATAATTTTCTATTTAGCTTTTCTGTTTTTAAACATCCACAAATTATTATTATAAGCGAACATAATAATTGCCATTAATATAATAATTCCATAGCCGATAAATGAATAAACATCCGGTACATCACCGAAAACAATGAATCCTAAACCGGCAGCAAAAATAATTTGGCTATAATCATAAACAGAAACTTCCTTAGCAGGTGCATAAGTATAAGCTGCTGTAATGCCAAATTGTCCACCGGCAGCAGAAAGACCTGCCATTATTAACGCAAATAACTGAAACGGTGTAAACATCTTAAAGTCCATTAGCATTAAAGGCAATAATATAACGGTACTAAATCCGGAGAAAAACAGTACTATAAAGCTGCCTTTCTCACCTCTTGTGCCAAGAAGTCTAACCATTGTATAAGCAAAACCGGCACAAGCACCACCCACAAAACCGGCAAGTGAAGGAAACCAATCTGCATTTGAAAAGTCAGGCTTAATAACAAACAATGCACCGATAAATGCACCTAACACAATTAAACCTTGTGGCAAAGTTAACCTTTCTTTTAATATTATAAATGAAAATATAATTACAAAGAACGGTGACATTTTGTTAAGAATTGAGGCGTCACTAAGTACCAAATGGTCAATAGCATAGAAGTTACACAAAATTCCAAACACCCCAAACAATGACCTTAAAAGTAACGGTCCTAAGTTTTTAGGGTTAAAGTGAAAACTTTTTCTGTCCTTTAATACCATAAACAAAGCAAAGAAAAACGCTACAAAGTTACGGAAAAATGCCTTTTCACCTGTTGGCAAGTCACCTGACAATTTTACAAAGAAATTCATAAAGGCAAAGCAAAATGCTGACAATATAATATAGATAACACCTTTATATTTTTTATTAATTTTCAAAAACTCCACTTCTTTTCCACAAAAATAAAATACATTCTCATTGATAAATTATATCATAATAAAAATTAGTGTCAATTTTCTCTTGACATATTTTTGATTTAGCTTTATAATCTTAATAGTTTAATAATTTGTCACAAACCGTTGATTGAGAGTAAGTACATTTGATGGAGATTTTTAGAGAGTTGTCGGCCGGTGCAAGACAATAATTAAAATCATTTGGAATGGACTCAAGAGGGCAGACTGAAATATTTATATAAAGTAGGTACTGACGGAAGCCTTGACCGTTACAACAAGGAGTATGTGTTAGCATATGTAAAGCGGGTACTATTGTACCAATTTGGGTGGCACCGCAGAAGTTTATTACAGCTTTTGTCCCTTTATCTAGGGACAAGGGCTTTTTTTATTATAATTTTTATTAAAAAGAAAGGAGAAACCTATGTATTCACCAAGTTTTGATGAGGTAGCACAGTATAAAGAATATGATGTTATTCCTGTTAGCAAGGAAATTTATGCTGATGTTATCACTCCCATTACATTATTAAGAAAAATAGCAGACAAATACAAAAACTACTATCTACTGGAAAGTATCGAAGGTGGAGAAAAGTGGGCAAGATACAGTTTCTTTGGCTTTGACCCAAAGGCAAGACTTTACTGTAAAGACGGTGTTGTTACTATTGAAGGTGAGGGTGCTAAGGTTGTAGAAACCAAGAAACCTCTAACAGTATTAAGAGAATACCTAAGTCACTACAAAACACCTACAATCAAGGGTAATCCTCCTTTCACAGGTGGTTTGGTGGGTTACTACGGTTACTCAATGATTGGTTATGCCGAACCAACACTAAAGCTAAAGTCAAGTGAATTTAACGACTTTGATGTTATGCTTTGTGACAAAATCATTGCTTATGACCACCTAAAACAGAAAATCACTGTTATTGTAAATATGAAAACCAATGACCTTGAAAATCAGTACAACAAGGCTATTAATGATATTGATGAAATCGTTAAAATGATTAACGACCCAACACCTGTAAGCAAGTTAACTTCTTACAAAGATGTTGAGTTTAAGTCAAACTTCACCGAAGAAGAATATGCCGATACAGTAAACAAAACTAAGGAATATATCTTTGACGGGGATATTTTCCAAGCAGTTATCAGCAGAAGATTTGAAACAAAATATGAGGGTAGCCTACTAAATGCTTACAGAGTACTTAGAGTTACAAACCCTAGCCCTTATATGGTATTTATGAAAATCGGCGAAAATGAAATTATTTCAACTTCACCTGAAACATTGGTAAGATACCAAAACGGCAGAATGACAACATTCCCTATTGCCGGTTCAAGACCTAGAGGCAAAACAGAAGAAGAGGATATTGCCCTAGAGAAAGATTTACTACAAGACGAAAAGGAACTTTCAGAACACAATATGCTGGTTGACCTAGGCAGAAACGATATTGGTAAAATTTCAAAATTCAATTCTGTTACAGTTACAGAGTATATGAAAGTTTTAAGATACTCAAAGATTATGCACATTTGCTCAGAAGTACAAAGTGATGCACTTGATACAGTAGATTCATTTGATGCTATTGAGGCAGTACTTCCTGCCGGTACACTTTCAGGTGCACCAAAGGTTAGAGCTTGTGAGATTATTGAAGAACTTGAGAAATGCCCAAGAGGTGTTTATGGTGGTGCTATCGGATACGTTGACTTTAACGGTAATATGGATACTTGCATAGCAATCAGAATGGCATCAAAGATTAAAGACAAAGTTTATGTTCAAGCCGGTGGTGGTATTGTAGCAGACAGTATCCCACACAACGAATATATGGAAAGCTACAACAAAGCACTTGCAGTAATGAATGCAATTAAGAATGCCGGGGAGGTTGAAGAAGTATGATTTTACTAATTGATAACTACGATAGTTTTTCTTACAATCTTGTTCAACTTGCCGGTAGTGTAAATCCGGACATTAAGGTTATCAGAAATGATGCAATGACTGTGGAAGAAATTGAAAAGCTAAACCCAAGCCATATTATTATTTCTCCCGGTCCGGGCTATCCAAAGGATGCCGGTATCTGCGAAGATGTAATCAGATACTTTAAAGGAAAGAAACCAATCCTAGGTGTATGCCTTGGTCATCAAGCAATTTGTGAAGTTTTCGGTGCAGAAATCACTCATGCTAAAAAGCTAATGCATGGCAAGAAAAGCACACTAAACATTGACCCAACTTGCAAAATCTTTAATGGTATGGGTGACAAAATGGTAGGTGCAAGATACCATTCACTAATTGCCAAGAAAGAAACTTTACCACAAGAATTAATTGTTACTTCAACTGACGATATGGGTGAAATAATGGCAGTAAAACACAGAGATTATGAAATCTACGGACTACAGTTCCACCCTGAAAGCATATTGACAGTCGGTGGTAAGAAACTACTTGAAAACTTTTTAGACATAAAGTAAGGATGTAAAAAATGATTAAAGAAGCAATTGTAAAACTAAGTAAAAGAGAAAATCTTGACATAGATACAACAAAGCAAGTAATGAACGAAATTATGAGTGGTGAAGCTACCGAAGCACAAATCGGTGCATTCTTAACAGCACTTATGATGAAAGGTGAAACTATTGACGAAATCACAGCTTGTGCAACAGTTATGAGAGAAAAGGCTCTACACATTAACCCTAAAGTAAAGGTTATGGAAATTGTAGGTACAGGTGGTGACGGTACAGGTACATTCAACATTTCCACTACTTCGGCATTCGTTATTTCTGCCGGTGGTGTTCCTGTTGCAAAACACGGTAACCGTTCAATGAGCAGTAAGTCAGGTGCTGCCGATTGTCTTGAAAACTTAGGTGTAAACCTTAACATTACACCTGAAAGAAGTGAAGAAGTATTAAACCAATGTGGTATGTGCTTTATGTTTGCACAGTGTTATCACAAGTCAATGAAGTATGTTGCTAAGCCAAGAAAAGAAATTGGCATTAGAAACATTTTCAATATTCTTGGACCTTTAACAAACCCTGCAAGTGCATCAATGCAAGTTATGGGTGTGTTTAGTCAAGATTTATGCGAACCATTAGCACACACTCTTATTAACCTTGGTGTTAAGAAGGGCATGGTTATTTACGGTTTAGACGGTATGGATGAAGCTACTGTTACAACAAAGACTTATTGTTCAGAAATTCGTGACGGTAAGGTACATTCTTACTATATTACACCGGAAGAAGTGGGACTAAAGACTTACCCAATGGATGACCTAATCGGCGGTAACGGCAAAGAAAATGCAGAAATCACTTTGGATATTCTTACAGGCAAAGAACAAGGTGCAAAGAGAGATATTGTACTGCTAAACTCAGGTATTGCATTTTATGTTGCAGGTAAGGCAGACTCTATTAAGTCCGGTGTTGACTATGCAAAAGAAATTATTGACAGTGGCAAGGCTTTTGCTACTAAGGAAGCATTTGTTGCTTTAACTAATGAATAAGTGAGATTGATATGACAATACTTAACGAAATTGCAGAATATACAAAGAAGAGATATATTGAGCAAGAAAAGGTTGTACCTTTTGAAGAAATCAAAAGTAAAGCCCGAAAGATGGACAGCAACACAGGTTTTCCATTTGAAAAAGCTTTAGCAAAGGAAGGACTTTCCTACATATGTGAAGTAAAGAAAGCAAGTCCCAGCAAAGGTGTTATTGCAGAAAAATTTCCTTATAAGGAAATTGCCAAAGACTATGAAAAGGCCGGTGCATCAGCAATTTCCTGCTTAACCGAACCAAAATATTTTAAAGGCAAGAATCTGTATCTTGAAGAAATCAGCAAGGAAGTTTCTATTCCTATTCTGAGAAAAGATTTTACAGTATGTGCCTATCAGATTTATGAGGCAAAGGTAATCGGTGCATCTGCTATACTACTAATATGTGCAATTCTTACCGAAGAAGAAATTAAGGAATACTTAAACATTGCAACTTCTCTTGGACTATCGGCTTTAGTTGAGGCTCATACAGAAGAAGAAGTTAAAATGGCACTAAACTGTGGTGCAAAAATTATCGGTGTTAACAACCGTAACCTAAAGGACTTTACAGTTGATATTAGCAACTGTATCAACCTAAGAAAGCTTGTTCCGGAAAATATTTTATTTGTTGGAGAAAGTGGTATCAAAACAAGCACAGACATTGCTAACCTAAAGAAAGCTAATGTAAATGCTGTTTTAATCGGTGAAACACTTATGAGAAGTGAAGATAAATCAAAGGCTCTTACTGAGCTTAACGGTGAACCATTACATAAATAAGAAAAAGGAGAATTAATATGTCAAACGGAAGATTTGGCAGACATGGTGGTCAGTTTATTCCTGAAACACTAATGAATGCCATTATGGAACTAGAGGATGCTTATAATAAATACAAAAATGATAAAGACTTTAACGATGAACTAAACGAACTGCTTAGAGAATATGTAGGTCGTCCATCTCGTC
Source organism: uncultured Ruminococcus sp. (assembly GCA_934476515.1). Lineage (GTDB taxonomy): Bacteria > Bacillota > Clostridia > Oscillospirales > Acutalibacteraceae > Ruminococcoides > Ruminococcoides intestinihominis. The sequence goes on from CAKSNZ010000004.1 coordinate 26,669, forward strand.
TTTATTATGCAGAAAAGATGACTAAGGACCTTGGTGGTGCTAAAATCTACTTAAAGAGAGAGGACCTTAACCACACAGGCAGTCACAAGTTAAACAATGCTTTAGCACAGGTATTACTTGCAAAGAAAATGGGCAAAACAAGAGTAATTGCCGAAACAGGTGCAGGTCAGCATGGTGTTGCTACTGCTACTGCAGCAGCACTTATGGGTATGGAATGTGAAATCTTTATGGGCAAAGAGGACACAGACCGTCAGGCACTAAATGTATTTAGAATGGAACTTCTTGGTGCAAAGGTTCACGCAGTAACAAGTGGCACAATGACACTAAAAGATGCAGTAAACGAAACCTTCAGAGAATGGACTAACAGAATGAGTGATACTCACTATGTACTTGGTTCAGTTATGGGTCCTCACCCATTCCCAACTATTGTAAGAGATTTCCAGAGTGTTATCGGTAAAGAAATCAAAAGTCAGATTATGGAAAAGGAAGGCAGACTTCCTGATGTAGTTATGGCTTGTGTTGGTGGTGGCAGTAATGCTATCGGTGCATTCCACGAATTTATCCCAAATAAAGAAGTAAGACTTATCGGTTGTGAAGCTGCCGGTAAGGGTATTGACACAGACAAAACTGCTGCTACAATTTCAACAGGCAGAGATGGTATTTTCCACGGTATGCACAGTTATTTCTGTCAGAATGAATACGGTCAGATTGCACCGGTATATTCAATTTCTGCCGGTCTTGACTATCCGGGTGTTGGTCCTGAACACGCATATCTACACGATATTGGCAGAGCAGAATATGTTGCTATTACAGATGATGAAGCAGTAAATGCTTTTGAATATTTATCAAGAACCGAGGGTATTATCCCTGCTATTGAATCCTCTCATGCAGTTGCTTATGCAATGAAACTTGCTCCAACTATGGACAAAGACAAAATCATTGTTGTAAACCTATCAGGTAGAGGAGATAAAGATGTTGCAGCAATCGCAAGATACAGAGGAGTTGAGATTTATGAGTAAAATTACAGATGCATTTAAGAACGGCAAAGCATTTATCCCTTTCGTAACTGCCGGTGATCCTTGCCTTGAAGTTACAGAACAACTACTTATTAAAATGGACAAGAACGGTGCCGATATTATTGAAATCGGTATTCCTTTCTCTGACCCTGTAGCTGAGGGTGTTGTTATTCAAGAGGCTGACATTAGAGCGTTAGCAGCAGGCACAACAACAGACAAAATCTTTCAGATGGTAGCAAAAGTAAGAGATAAACTTTCTTGTGCAGTTGCACTTATGACATATGCAAATACTGTTTATGCTTATGATACCGACAAGTTCCTTGCTAACTGTAAGCAAGTTGGTGTTGATGCACTGATTATTCCTGATGTTCCATATGAAGAAAGAGATGTTATAAAACCTTATTGTGAAAAGTATGGTGTTGAATATATTTCATTCGTTGCACCAACAAGTCACGACAGAATCAAAATGATTGCTAAGGACGCATCAGGCTTTATGTACTGTGTATCTTCCCTAGGTGTTACAGGTGTAAGACAGAACATTACAACAAATATCGGTGAAATGATTGACCTTGTAAAATCAGTTAAGGATATTCCTTGTGCAGTCGGTTTCGGTATTTCAACTCCTGAACAGGCAAAGGAAATGACAAAAAATGCTGACGGTGTAATTGTTGGTTCTGCTATTGTAAAAATTTGTGCAAAGTACGGCAAGGACTGCGTCCCTTATGTTGCAGAATATGTTAAGTCTATGAAAGATGCAATTTCACAGTAAACAAAATTTAATAATTACATACAAAAAGACCTTTTAAGTAAGGTCTTTTTTCTATTTCTAACTATATTTACAGTGCAATGTAAATGTGCTAAAATCGTGATGGTGATAATTATGAAATATGATTTAATAGCACTTGATATGGACGGTACTTTGTTAAATGATGACAAGGTTATTCCAAAAGAAAATGTTGATGCAATTATAGAAATGCAGGAACAAGGCAAAACTGTTGCTATTTGTACCGGCAGACCTGCAAGTGGTGCATTGCCATTTGTAAAGGATTTACACCTGGAAAAGTACGGTGGATATGTACTTTCTTACAATGGTGGCAGAATTTATGATGTAAAGAATGACAAGGTTCTTTACAACAAGGCTTTCCCAAAAGAATATTTACAGAAAGTCTTTGACTTAGTAAAGGGTACAACAATTACAGTTTCTTCTCCACTTGACCACAAGATTATTGCCGGTCATGCACTAAATGATTGGTCAAGAACCGAAGCTAATGTTGTTCATCTACCTTTTGAATATCACGAGGACTTTTTAACACTTGATACTGAAATGAACAAGTTACTACTTGTTGATAACCCAAAGGTTATCGGTGCAAACTATGACAACATTCACGATACACTTGAACCAAAGCTTCATGTATTCCTAAGTGAGCCTTTCTTTCTAGAGATTACACCACAAAATGTAAACAAGGGTGAGGGACTTCACAACCTAGCAAAAATCTCAGGTATTCCGATTGAAAAGATGGTTGCAATGGGTGACAGCTTTAATGACATTGAAATGCTAAAAGAAGCAGGTCTTGGTGTTGCTATGAAAAATAGCAAAGAGGGCGTTTCAGACTATGCAAATCTTGTAACAGTTAGTAATAATGACTGTGGTGTTGCCAAAATCATCAATGAATATATCCTTTAGAAATACTTTATTCATAATCAATTCACATATTATGAATAATAGACAAATTTAATAACAAATAATTGGATACCTAGCTATGGTTATAATTCTTTTATAGAAATATAACCATAGCTTTTCTGTTTATAATTAGAATAACGAAATATAAAAAAGGAGATAACGCCAATGAAAAAATTAGTCGCAATCTTAATGGTTCTAACTTTGGCTATGTCAGCACTTGTAGTTTCTGCATCTGCTGCACAGACAGATAAGGAATCAACCGGTGCAACAGGTATTACTGTTCACTACTACACAGAGAAGGGAACTCCAAGCGTTTACTACTGGAATGCACTTCCAGAAAATATTTCTACAGAGTATCCCGGTGTTAAAATGACGAGTGAGGGTAATAACTACTACAGATACACTTTCTCAAGTGTTTCTAAAATTAACCTACAGTTCATCGAAAGTGATGGTACTCAGGGTAAAGAACTTACAAGAAACACAAACAGTGGTACTAACGAATTTTGGTACAAAGGTAACCGTTGGTACAACAAACAACCATCAGATACAGAATATGAAAGAACAGACCTTAGAGAAGACTCTATCTACTTCGTAATTACAACAAGATTTTACGATGGCGACGAGAGCAACAATGTTCACTGTTGGGATGACGGTCAGGCTAACAACCCAGACACAGACCCAGCATGGAGAGGTGACTTTAAAGGTCTAATCCAAAAGCTAGACTACATCAAGGCTCTTGGTTTCTCAGCAATTTGGATTACACCTGTTGTAGAAAATGCATCAGGCTATGACTACCATGGCTACCACGCATTTGACTTTACAAAGGTTGACCCTAGATATGAAAGTGATGATACTTCATATCAGGACCTAATTGATGCAGCTCACGAAAAAGGTTTAAAGATTATTCAGGACGTTGTATTTAACCACTCAGGTAACTTTGGTGAAGCCACCCTAGCCCCAATGTTTACTAAGGACTATAGCAATCTAGGTTCATCAGACTGTATGAATGTTATTCCCGATTCTACTCTAGCTAAAAACTATTCAGGATATAAAAGTTTGTTACCTGCTGATCAGTATCAGGCAAGACTTGCAGTTATGAAGGAAGATGTTAATGATACAGCACACAACTATCACCATGATAAGTCATTAAGCTACGGTTCATACACAGAACAAACAGGTCAGATGGCAGGTGACTGTGTTGATATTAATACAGAAAATCCATCCGTTGTAAAGTATCTTACAGATGCTTATTCAAAGTACCTAGATATGGGTGTTGACGCATTCAGAATGGATACAGAAAAGCACATTAACCGTTGGACACTAAACCACGCATTCTTCCCTGTATTTAACCAGTACAAGAATTTCCACCTATTTGGTGAAGTTTGTGCCAGATACCATGGTGCTTATAATGAAGGTGGTTCTTCAGACTCATGTTTCTTCTATACATGGAACGAAACAGAGAGTGCTTGGCAGAACAACTGGAGCGACTCTGACTGGAAATCTAACTATGATAACTCTGTAAAGCACTTCCAAGCTCACCAAAACAGAGATTTCGACCAAACAAGTGACAATGTTTACCTAAATGGTTTATCTTATCACACACCGGACTACAGCAAGGCAAACGGCACAAGTACAATCGACTTCCCTATGCACTGGGCATTTAAGGATGCAAATTCAGCATTCGGTGCTGCTAAGGGTGAAGACTCACTATACAATGATGCAACATGGGCAGTTACATATGTTGACTCTCACGACTACGGTCCTGACGGTCAGGAAAAGACTCGTTACCAAGGTGGTGCTTCTGCTTGGGCAGAAAATATGGACTTAATGTTCACATTCCGTGGTATCCCATGTATCTACTATGGTTCAGAAATTGAATTCAAGAAAGATGTTCCAATTGATGTTGGTCCTAACGCTCCACTAGACAAGACAGGTCGTGCTTACTTCGGTGACCACCTAGAAGGTTCAGTTACAGCAAACGACTACGGTAAATATACAGCTTCCGGTGCAGTAGCTTCTACATTAGATGCTCCTCTTTCAAAGCACCTAGAAAAGCTAAATCAGATTAGAAGAGCAGTTCCTGCCCTACAAAAAGGTCAGTACACAACTGATAGCAATTATGTAGATGGCAATATGGCTTACATCAGAAGATATACAAATTCTAGCGTTGATTCACTTGCTTGTGTAACAATCAGTGGCGACGCAACATTTAAGGGTCTACCAAATGGCACATATATTGATGCAGTTACAGGTGACAAGAAAGTTGTTACAGGTGGCACACTTTCAACAAGTGGTGCAAGTGGCCAGGGTAACATGAGAGTTTATGTTCTACAAAACTCAAGCAGTGAAGTTAACGGTGCAATTGGTGACACAGATCTAACTTACTTAAAATAATTTTACAATTACAATCTCCTAAGTTTTGAAAAAGCCTTCCCGATCGGGAAGGCTTTTTCTATTTTATTTTTTGTATATACTATCTTAATTTTCATTTTTGTTAAATTTATCCAACAGTATTAACTCCATAATTATTTTCTTTAGTCAATACTCTAAACTTTAAAATATATGTAACCTTTTGTCCTTTTGAAACGTGTTATATATGGTGATAAAATACAAATTTTTGTTATTTTAAAATCTAAATTTATTCACCCTTAGATTTAGCAACAGTTGATTTTTCGCCAAAAAAGGTGTATATTAATGTTGTTTTTTGACAAAAAAGATAGGAAGTTATAAAATGAAGAAATTTTCAAATTACTTAAGCAAAGTATTTGCTATTCTTATGGGGATACTTATTTGCATCACCATTTCAGGAATCATTATCTCTTATCCGAAATACGGAAACTACTTTTCATCAACAAGTAACGATGGAAAACAATTAGCTTGGTTATTCATTTCTATTGCTGTAGGTGGCATATTGCTAACCTTTACAATAATAGGGCTGTTTAGGCTGATAAATAAGTTATCAAAAAAAGGGTTAACGATTTTTACCATTGTTTTATTTGCTATTTATGGAATATCTCTTGTAGCTATCACTTACCTTTTTCCAACAATTCCAATGACCGATAGCTTTTATGTACATGACCAAGCAGTGGGTATGGCTGAGGGTACAAAGGATATAATCAACGGCAATTCCGTTTATTTCAGAAAATATAGCAACAACAATCCGGTTATCATTTTACTTTCCTTTATATACAAAATTGCCTATACTTTAGGCATTACAGACCTACTTCAAGTTGGCAGACTATTTAATGCAGCTTGTATTCTTGGTGGACTAATTCTATTTTATTTTGCAATCAATAAACTATCCAACAAGCAAACCACCGGTGCAAAATTTGTTTTGCTAAACCTACTGTTTGTACCAATGATTTTTATGACTTCTTGGGTATATACTGCCACTATCTGCTTACCTTTTATAGGTGGTATAATGTTATGTGGTGCAAACCTTATTAAGAATCAATCAAAAAAATCAATTATCATTAATTCAGCAATAATCGGTGTTTTGAGTATTGTTGGTTACAACATCAGACCGGTTGTACTTATCCTATCTATTGCCGGTTTTATATGCTTATTCCTATGGACTGTTAAGGACAAAAAGCGTTTTGTAAAGTCAGCTATAATGGTAGGTATTTGTGCAGTTTTTGCTTTAGGTTCATTTGTAACTACTAAGGCACTTAACAACCACTACTATACAGGCAGTAACGGTAATTTACCTTTAACTCATTGGGTGGCTATGGGCCTTTCTGAAAGTGGTATGTATGATACAGACCTTGTACAAGAAAACATTTCTTTAGCTAACACTGATGAAATGAAGGCCAATACAGCCAGACATATTAAAGAAAGACTAAGCAGTTACAACTTTGGCTCTTTTATTAGTCATTTATATGTTAAGAACGGCAATATCTGGGCTATCGGTTCACTGGAATATCAATCTCGATTAATCGGTTCTGCTGAAAAATACACACCACTAAGCAAATGGTTATATGGCTCAAAAAATGACTTAATGTGTCTATATACTCAGATGTTGTGGCTATCTCTCCACATACTTACACTAATTTACATAATAAGATTTATCTTTAACAAAGAAAGTAAATACGGCTTATTACAAATTCTTACTTTGCTAGGTGGTTATGGTTTCTATATGATATGGGAAGTAAAACCTGCCTATGCAGTACCATTTGTATTCTTTATTATAGGTATGGCTACTTTAGGTGGTGAAAGTATCGAAAATGCTTTTGCTATGTCAAATGCTAAGGTTAAGAACATTGGTAGAATTTCTTATTCTGCTGTAGCAATTTTTTCAGTAATTCTAATGATTGTCGGAACACCTTTCTTTACTGCTAATTCAGTAAAAGTTTCTGACAAGAAGATACTTGTTAAATCAACTCACAACTGTTCAATCAGAAAGGCTGCAAAGAAAGACAAGGTTATCAAACAGGAATTCTACACTAAAGAAAAATTCAACAATATAAGTCTAAGAGTATCTTGTAAGGGTGGCAAAAAGGTTAGACGCACACGTTATTTAGCTACACTGAAAAACAGTAATAATGAAGTTATTGCCAAGAAAGTTTTTCATGGCAAAAAACCAAAGAAAAGACGCCCTACTGTAAATATCAAATTAGACAAAACTTACTTCCCAACTACAGAAGAAAAGTTTACATTAACTATCAAACACCTAAAGGGTAAGAAAGATGCCTTTAACTTTGGTTATTGTCATGGTAATTCTATTGACCCTATTAGAGGCAACCTAACTGTCAACAACAAAAAGGTTCACGGCGATCTTAGAATTGCTGTAGAAGAAAAGCACAAGAATCCACTTCTACCATCACTATACTATGCAATTCTTTGTGGATTTATTGTTCTTATTGAACTTGCAGTTATGGCTCTAACATTTGATATGTTTAAAAGAAAAAACAAATTAACCACTAAACACACTTAATATTATGAATGCAAAAAAATTTTTCAGTAACAAAATAATAGCACCTTTAATCGCCCTACTATGTGTAACATTGTGGGGCACTGCTTTTCCCGTAATTAAAAAGTGCTATGAAATATTTTCAATTCCAACAAGTGACTACCCATCCAAGGTACTTTTTGCCGGATATAGGTTCTTTATTGCCGGTGTAATGGTACTTATTGTGGCAATTATATTACAAAAGAAATTTGTAAAGCCCAGCAGAAAAGATATTCTTCCAATATCAATTATGGGTTTCCTACAGATATTCTTGCAATATCTATTTTCATACATAGGACTTTCCAACACTACCGGTACAAAAACCTCAGTAATCACTTCCCTAGGTTCATTTATCGGTGTGCTGATTTCACCAATCTTTTTCACATCGGACAAGCTAAATGTTAAAAAGATTTTAGGTTGTATTATCGGTTTTATAGGTGTTATTGTCATTAACCTTGATGGACTTACTACCGGTGGGTTTACTCTTTTAGGAGAAGGCTTTGTGGTATTCTCCACAATTGCAGCAACCGGTGGCAATATTTATTGCAAAAAAATCAGCAAAGGCAGAGACCCAATGACTGTTTCAGCCTATCACCTACTTATTGGTGGTGGTGGACTTATTATTGTAGGTGCATTGTTTGGTGGTTATCTTGACTTTTCAAACATTACAATATATCTGCTACTGATTTACTTAGGTATTGTTTCTGCTGCCTCATTTACCTTGTGGACAGCTTTATTAAAATACAACCCTGTATCCAAGATTCTTATTTTCAACCTGCTAATCCCAATTTTCGGCACAATATGGAGTGGTATTCTGTTAGGTGAAGATATTATTAACCTTTACAACATTGTGTCTGTTGTGTTAATATCAATAGGTATTATTCTTGTTAATTTAAGGAGTAAGAAAGATGAAAATTAAAGGTGCAATTTTTGATATGGATGGTGTACTGCTAAACTCAGAAATTCTTTATCAGCGTTTTTGGTTAGAGGCACTACACTACTTTAACTATCCGGCAACAGAAAGCCATGTACTTGCTTTACGCTCATTAACCGGCAAAAAGGCTGAAGCAAAGCTAAAGTCATTTTTCGGTGAAGATTTTGATTATCCCACAGTTAAGGCAAAGAGAATTGAACTAATGGATAACTTTGTAAATGAAAACGGTGTTGAAATGAAGAAAGGTGCTGACATACTTTTACCTTATCTAAAGGAAAAGGGTATAAAAATAGCCCTTGCAACATCTTCACCTTTAGAAAGGGCAAAAGACCATTTATCAAGGGTTAATTTGTTTCAGTATTTTGATACTTGTGTATGTGGTCCAATGGTTAAGAATTCAAAACCTGCACCGGATATTTACCTATTAGCAAGTGAAAAGCTGGGACTTAAACCGAACGAATGTATTGCAGTAGAGGACTCACCAAACGGTGCATTGTCTGCAATTAATGCAAATTGCAAAACTATTGTTGTTCCTGACCTAACACCTTGTGATGAAAGTATAAAGCCAAAGTTATTTGCACTTTGTGATTCACTTTTAGATATTAAAAATTATGTATAAGATAAATGCTCAAGTAGGATAAAACTTACTTGAGCATTTTTTATAAAACTTATTAAACTTTCTTAGCTGAAGAACTAAACATTACTTGTAATGTTTTGCTGTCAACAGTACCGGTAGCACTTAGACCGTTATTCTTTTGGAATGTTTCAAGTGCTGTCTTTGTCATATCACCAAAGTAACCTGTAGCATTGCCACTTGCAAGATAACCTAAATCAGTAAGTCTTTCTTGCATAGCCTTGTTGTAGTCGTTCTGTGACTTTAGTGTCATTGTTTTAATAGCACTATCGGTAAACTTAACCTTGTACTTTGACTGTAGTGAATACTTTTCTTTAGGCTTAGTTGTTGTAGGTACCGTTGTAGTTGCCACTGTTGTGGTTGCTTTACTTACAGTTGTAGAAGTAGTACCCTTAGTAGTCTTTTCTACAGTAGTTGTAGGAGTGGACTTTATCTTTTCAAAGGTACTCTTATCAATAGTCTGCAAGATTTTTTCCACATTTTCTATGGCAGTTTTGCCTTGTAACTTTAGCTTGTCCTTTTCAATAATAATATGACCGTTAGACTTGTTAAAATCACACTTTTTAAGTGTACCTTTATTCTCTAAACTTTTATATGTATCATTATTACAAACCAAGTACTTAGGGTTTAGACTATCTATCATATTAACATCATAAGTTGAATTATTAACATCCTTAGTAACAACATCAGTACCGGTAAAGGCAAGTAGCTTACCGTACCAACTTTCCTTAATTACAGAAACATATGGACCTGTACCCTCAAGGAAAAGTAGCTTGTCCTTACTATGCTTTTTGCTAAACTCTGTTTTATAGTTCTTAAGAGTATTCATAAGCTTAGTATAAGCCTTGTTGCCCTGAGCTTTACCTGTTTCACCATTTAGAATTGCACCGACAGAAGTATATGTTGTCAGTATATCTTCACCGGTATTTCCGTAATGGAACTGTACAACCTTAACATCATTGTCTTCAAGTGTCTTTATAGCACCATCGGACATATTGTCATCAGCCAGTACAACCTCAATATCACTGTCAATAATCTTCTTTGTATCAGGTTCAATAGCATTACCACAAGTTTTCTTATCCTTAATGCTATCTGTAATAACATCACTGCTAATTAAAGTAATATCCTTTTCCATACCAAGCTGACAGACAATATCAGCCACATTAGGGCTTAATACTGCAACTTTTTCAGGCTTAGAATTAAAGGTAGTATTTCCTATTGTAATGGGATAGGAGCTGTCACCACTGTTGCAACCAACAGTAAAAATCAATGTGCAAAGTAAAAGCAATGCACATATGGTTGTTTTCACTATTCTCATTATATTTTCCTTTATAGTAATGATTTAATAAACTGCTGAGCAGTTCTTGGAGAACGAGTTGCCCTCTGTGTAGCAAAAGATTCTGCCTGTAGGAATAACTGTTCCTGATCCATATCAATATGATGAGTCTTTGCAAGTTCTTCAACAATATGTAAAAATCTTCTCTTGTCAGGAACATAATAACCAACTGCAAGACCAAATCTATCTGATAGAGAAAGTGTTTCCTGCATATTATCTCTACGGTTAACATCATTACAATCTCTGTCTTCAAAGTTCTCCTTAACAAGGTGTCTTCTGTTACTTGTTGCATAAATAAGAGCATTCTTTGGAAGTGCTGCAACACCACCCTCAAGAACAGCCTTTAGGCTTGTGTAACATTCATCTTGTCTTTGGAATGAAAGGTCATCAATAAAGATAATGAACTTCATTGGTACTTGAGCGATAGCATCAATAAGTAGTGGGAATTCCATTAGCTTTTCCTTAGGAATTTCAACAATTCTTAGTCCATAGCGTCTAAATTCGTTTACAGTAGCTTTTACTGTTGTACTCTTACCTGTACCCATATCACCATAAAGTAGGCAGTTATTGGCGTTTCTGCCCTCAATAAAGGCTCTTGTGTTCTCAACAACAAGGTCTCTCTGATATTCATAATCAACAAGGTCAGAAATTCTTACCTTGTCATCATTAATAATAGGTTCGATACCCTTATCTCTCCATACGAATGAACGGTATCTGGCAAACATACCACAACCCTTTTCTCTGTGGAACTTTGCAATCTTGTCTAGGTTATCGTTAAAGTCAACAAATTCTTCTGATGGAGTACCACAATGCCACTTAGGAAGGCAATCAATAATATCATCAATTTCTTCCTTATATTTATAGTCATTAATAACATCCTCAGGGGTAATCTGTGATGCAAAAAGAATTGCATCAATATCTCTGACTACTGCTTTCTTCTCATCTTCTGACATTTCACTAACCTTATCGGCAGTTGCTGTTCTTGTAAAATAGTTTTCGTCAAACAAAGCAGCCTCTGTCATAGTGTAGCTTAATGAGTTAGATGCGTTTCTGTCACATAGTAATCTGTAGAAGTCACCGTAAGCATTTAGGAATGTTTCAGGTTCTTCATCAACAGAAAGCAATAACTTATGAAAAGCACTTGGTACACTTCTTGTTAGCACACCTTTATAAATGGAAAGTGATGATAACATAAAAGCAGCTTTTTTTGTTTTTTTCATACAAATCCCTTACTTCCTTTTAATATGATTATATTTTACTCCAATTATACCTTGTAGTCAATCGTCTAAAAATGGCTATTTAATGGGATTTTCAAAGTTTTTCAAAATTTTTTTAATTTTTTTTGAAAAAACACTTGCATTTTTCAGAAAAGGGTGATATAATCTATCTTGTCGTTGAGAGAGACGACAAAACAAAAAGAAAATAGTTGGTGTCGATGACGCTGAGGGTCCACCTGTTCCCATCCCGAACACAGAAGTTAAGCTCAGTAGTGCCGAAGATAGTTGGCTGGAAGCGGCCTGTGAAAATAGGAAGACGCCAACATCAACAAGTGTCTATCCAATAGGGTAGGCATTTTTCTTTTGTCAAATTTATTTATCTGCTTATTATATCAATAATTCTACTATTTGTCCAATAGCTTTTATTTATCTATTAATTCTACTTTATTATTTTAATTATTTTATTTTCACCATACAAAAAGACATAACAAAACCCCACTTTTAAGTGGGGTTTATTTTTTTACTTTACATTAACTTTTAATGTTAGTGTTTTTACATTATTTACTTTTACCTTTAGAGTAGCTTTACCTTTCTTAAGACCTTCAACTTCAAATCCGGTAGCATCTTTCATTTTGTAAAGCCAAACTTCAATATTTTTGTTTCTGCCGGATATACCAAATTCAATGCCCTTAGCTTTACCGTAAATCTTAATTTTAGCACTTTGACCTACCTTAACATTTACAGTAGATTTTGAAAGTTTAGGTGCAGTAGTAACATTTACTTTGCAGTTTAACTTATTACCATCCTTAAGAGTTACAATCACTGTTGTTTTGCCTTTGTTTAGTGCAGTAACAACACCCTTACTGTTAACCTTAGCTACCTTATTATTAGTTACCTTGTAGCTTTTAACCTTACCGTTAAGAACCTTAATAGTCTTTGTAGCACCTGACTTTAGGCTAACATTAGTTGCAGAAAGTTTTTCTTGTGCTATCTTAACGACAGTAAAGTTGTAATGTAGGTTAGTTTTATTAATTAATGAATATACTGCATCCATATTAATATTTAGCTTATCATAAGCGTCTTTTAATGTATAAGCTTTACCATTACCAACAACATATAGACCTAAATCATATGGTGTATGTTGCTGATAACAATTAAACATATAATTACCCATTTTTATATTCTTATTTGAGAAATTATAATAATCTGAAATTTTATAATACAAATCGTATTTACCAACCTTGCCTAAGTTAGCAACTGATAAAATCAAATTTGGATATAGTTTATCAATTTCTTTTGGTGTATCTATTTTAACACTTTTTGCTTCTGCCTTAATAACTAATGGACCTCCTTGTAAATACTCTACAAAGATTTCATATGTACCATTTTTCTTTGTAATCTTACCAACATCTTTACCATGAATTTTTGCACTGATATTTGTAATAACATAACCAGTCTTTGGAGTAATAACAGTTCTATAATTCATCCAAGCATCATCAGTTGTATTAGATGATTCAACATTGCTTAAATTATAATTTACATGCCAACCTACACGAGCAGTAGAAAATTCTGTAGCTTTTTCTCTTGTTGCACTGGCAAAAATATTAATGTCACCATCTACATTATCAAGGTCAACTGTATAAGAACCATCTGAGTTCTTAGTAACTTCTCTTTTCTTATTATTTACAGTAACTACAACATAGTCAATTTCATAAGGTGAGTTCGGTTTAATAACTGTATTATAATGGTTGCCTACTGTTGTTTCATTATTAGAAGAAGTTGCACCCTTTAAATAGTAATATACATTATGATTTTCTGATGGTTGTGTTGTAACATCCGGAATTGACTTTCCAACAGTAAAATTGTAATTAATATATTTACTTTTAATTAGTGAATAAACAGTATCCATATCAATTTTTAATTCATTGTATGCATCAATTAAAGTATAAGCTTTGCCATTACCAACAACATATAGACCTAAATCATATGGTTTTTGCTGAGCAAAACAATTAAATATATATTCACCGATTGTAACATTATAATCTAAGAATTGATAATAGTGTGTTACATTGTAGTACAAACTATATTCTCCGACTTCACCTAGCTTAGTTACAGTAAAGTTAGTGTTTGGATACAATTCTTGTAATTCCTTTGGTGTATCCACCTTAGTAGGTTCTGTATTGACAATTCCCATTGTGTTATTCATTGTTCGATTAGCATTTTGTGATTTATCACTATTTGATGGTGTACTGTTATCTACTGCAAAAACAGTTGAAAAAGAAATCATCAAAAGTGCTAAACACAGTGAAGTAATTGATAATAATTTTTTCATAGTTCTACCTCCTATATTTTAGTCCCTAAAACAGGTAACATATTTATAGATATATTATACACTATCTCAATTCTAAAATATAGGGTAAAATTAACTAAAATTTGGTACTTTTTTTGTCAGACCCCCTAATTTTTCTGAACACTTTTATGCAATATGCTAAATTACCATAAACAAATTTGCACAATATAGCCTACAAAAAACACCTAGCAAAATTGCTAGGTGTTTAGTTCGGTATTAACTATCTTTTTAATATTAACTTACTTTACTGTTACTACTCTATACTGAGTTGTACTTCTGCCCATATCATCGGAAACAGTATAAATAATTAGGTAATCCCCTGCTTTATCGGTATTTACCTTACCATCTACCTTAATATTACTTTTATCAATACTGCTACCACTTGTATCCTTAGCAGAAACATTCTTCATTGAGTCAAAGTATTCACCAAGTTCAACTGTAACATTGTCAGCACCTATAAATGTCGGTGCTTTACTGTAATAAGGATTGTCCTTATCATTATCTGTAGGGTCCCAATAAACTGTTTTGTTTTCGTTAATCTTCATTGATTTAGGTGTACCTAACGGACCATCCTTGTCACTTTCATAAACTCTGACAGTTGTACCAAAGTCACAATTCTCATAAATCCACTTAGCATCGGCTACTGCAAGACGAACACAACCCATAGAAATACTTGTACCAAGACCGTTATAGTCCTGAACTTCTACAGTTTCAGGTTGATTCATCTTTTCATATGGAACTGAATGGAACAGAATATCGTTATTAAAACCTGTTACATACTGACCGTAAACATCACCGAAAAGTGGATGCCATCTATTCTTTACAAAAATAGAGAATGTACCCTTTGGTGTATTGTCACCATCACCACAAGAACAAATCATTGCCCTTACAGGAACTGTGTATTTACCGTCTTTATCGTAAGTATAGACAGTAACACAGTTTTTCTTTCTATTAACATCAATAGAATATAGATTTCTGCCACTACCGTCATTTTTATTTTTCTTTAAAGTTACTTCATTAGCAGTAAAAGCTGTGGAATAGCCCTTAGAAACTTCTGTAGGGTTGCTTGTAACCTGAACATCACAGGTTGAACTGTAATATCCGGCAGTTGCAGTAATCTTTACCTTGCCCTTTTTCAGACCAATTACTGTACCGTCTTGGTCAACAAAAGCTGTATTCTTATCGCTACTTGTCCACTTTATAGCTTTTGAGGCGTTTTCATCATTGGACTTTATCTTAATTGTTTTTCGTTCATTAGATTTTACCTTGATAGACTTTGTTTCTATGCTAAAGACACAAGTACCATAATCCTGATTAGCAGTCTGTACTACATCAGCTTGGTTTCTACCAAACCAACTGTCACCATAAAAAACATACAAAGCTCCACCAACAGATAGAGAAATCAGAAGAACAAAGAACACAACAAGAACGATAACTCCACCGTATCTGCCAAAATTATTCTTTACATATTTCTTCATAAAACTCTCCTTTATACTTCTATCTATTATAATACAATAAAGTTACGGTTTTGTAAACCAATTTCAGCATTTTGTAATTATTTCATTTTGTGATATAATAAAATCATAACAATGGGAAGGAAATGAAACGATGGCACATCCACTAGGACATTTTAAGACAATAACAAAGCACAGACACAAGGTAATAAGAAATTGTTTTAAGGCCGGAATCTTCTGGCAAGGGCTAAAACATGACTTATCTAAATACAGCCCAACAGAGTTTATTCCCGGTGCAAAATTTTACTTAGGTACTAGAAGTCCTAATGAAAAAGAAAGGGAAGTTTATGGCTACTCAATGGCTTGGATGCACCACAAAGGCAGAAACAAGCATCATTATGAATATTGGACAGATATAAACTTAAAGACAAAAAAGGTTGAGCCGGTAGAAATGCCAAAAAGATATTTAGCAGAAATGTTCTGTGACAGAGTTGCAGCCAGTAAAACATATAACGGCAAAAACTACACTAATCATCACCCTCTGGATTATTTCTTAAAAGGTCAAGCTAGGTACCATATGCACCCTCAGACTGCAAAGGACTTAGAAATAATGCTAAGACTTCTTGCTGATAAAGGTGAGGATGAGGCTTTTGCCTATGTAAAAAGGATGGTTAAAAATGATAAATAAACTTTTCTTAGAAATGACAAGTTACTTTAAAGGTGACCAAAAGAGAATTAACCACTTTATCAAGGTACATTCATTTGCAAAACTGATTGGCAGTGAGGAAAAACTGGATAAAGAAACTATGTTTATTCTTGAGGCATCGGCACTGACCCACGACATTGGCATTAAGAAAGGTGAGGAGCTTTATTCCCGAAATGACGGCAAAATTCAAGAAAAGCTAGGCCCTGATGAGGCCGAAAAAATGCTGAGAAAACTTAACTTTACAGACAATGTAATTGATAGGGTAAAGTTTCTTATTGCTCACCATCACACATACAGTAACATTGATAGTATTGACTATCAAATACTGGTTGAGTCAGATTTTTTGGTAAATATTTGTGAAGATAACCTTAGCAAAGACTCAGCAATGAAAATTAAAGAAAAAATCTTTAAAACCGAAACAGGTAAAAAATTATTAGACAACTTATTTATATAGAAAAATCACCTACCCAAAGGGATAGGTGATTTTCCTTTTTAAAAGAAGTTTAAAAATATGAAAATAAAAATAAAGGGAATGCTACTTTTCATCATATATAACTTTTACCTTGCCATAAGGTGTATTCATTACATATTTTCTTCTATATTTTGGTTTTGCTTTTATCATTTTATATACTGCTCTACCGGCATATCCTAAAAATACAAATAAACATAAATTTATAATCATCATAATCCCCCTAAATAGTACCTCTTTAAGACATCTCTATAATAACATATTAACTGTCCCAAAAATGGGACAGTTGTTTTTATTTAGGGGATTTTTTAAATGAAATACAAATTATTTATGATTATAAAGATTAGTTACATCAGCAAGTTTTTTTGCATATTCATCAGCCACAAACTGAGGAGATACAACCTTGACACCCTCACCAAAACCAAATAGCCAACCAAAGAACTGAGGACTTAAATCCACCTTAGTAGTTACAAAGAAACTTTCCTCATCAGCCTTCGAGATAAAAACATTCTTGCCAAATCTATCCATAACAACACCGATAAGGTCGTTTCTAAACAGTAGTTTAACCTCTACTTCATCACCACCGAACATACCAAAGACTTTCTTTGAATATGTAGCCAAATCAAATTTATTAAGGTATTTTTGACCTTCTCTTTTCTCATCGGTAACTTCTATCTTATCCATTTTATCAACACGATAGTGCTTTACCTTTTCTGCAACACTGTCATAACCGATAAGATAATAATTTTCATCATCCCATGCCAAGAACCAAGGTGATATTTGGTACAATTTATCTTTCTGTTTCATTACTACTTTTTCTTTTGCACCAAAGTCAACTGCCCAGTGGTAGTAATTAAAAGTAATTTTTTTACACTGATTAATAGCATTGTAAATAGTATCTGTGTTGTGGTAAATTTTTTCATTTAACGCTTTTACACGATTAGACACCACAACTTGCCTTTGAAGTTCTTTTCCTTCATATTTCGAAGTAAGGCTTTCTAACTTTTTAATAAGTTCAACACTTTTCTTTTCTGTAATAAACTTGCTACTTTGAATAGAGTCAACCAATAATTTTAGTTCCGGTAATTCAAAATTTCTGCCCAATAGTCTATATATAAAGGATTTTTGCTTTGTTCTGTCAATATCAATACCAAAATCTTGAAGTGTCTTTATATCTTTATAGACAGACTTTCTCTCTGCGTAAATATCATTATCTTCTAAATATTCAATAATTTCCGATACCGTCATACCATGTTTTTCATCGGTTTTTTCATAGAACATCTTTAAAAGATAAAGTAATTTTTGTCTTTGGTTATCTCCTTTAGGCATAGAAACATCTCCTTATGCAAACATCTGTGAAATAGCAACAATAGTTGGCATTGTCACAATAGATACAAGGGTTGTAGCAGAAACTAAGCTAACTGAAAGTGGTACATCTCTGTCATACTTTGTAGCAAACATTGTAGTTGTAGCTGCTGATGGTGCTGAAGTTGCAATAACTGTTGCCACAAGCATATTGCCTCTTACACCACATAAATAAAGCAATAACAAGGAAATTAAAGGAATTGCAACAAGCCTTACACCGATACAAAGATAACTGCACTTTTCTGTAAACATTTTTTTGAAAGAAGTATTTGCAAGTTGACAACCAATGATAATCATAGGAATAGGAGTATTTAACGCACCTAAATAATCTATTGGTGAATAAAGAATGTTAGGCAACTGAATATGGAACACCCATAGCAAAATGGCAATAATTACACCAACAATACCGGGATTTACTGCAAGTTTCTTTAAGCTAAGCTCCTTTTTGTCACCACTCATTGCAACAAGCCCATAGGTCCAAATAAATATGTTAAATACTGCAACATAAATTGCACCGTAAAACACACCGTCATTTCCTAAAATTGCCTTTTGAAGTGGCAAACTCATAAACCCACAGTTAGAAAAAATACTGCCAACCCTAAGTACAACCTTCTTTGCTTCATCTTTGTTCCTAAAAATAAGAGTACAAATCACTATACTGCCAATATGAATTATTGCAACGGACAAAATCATAACAAACATATTAACCAACTTATCACTTGTAAATTCGCAATTTTGGAATGACACAATAATAACACAAGGTGTTGCCACATAAAGGGCAAGATTTGTTAAACTTTTTATAGCTTTGTCACTTATCAGCGTAGCTTTTTTACATACAAAACCAACACCGATAAGTATAAACAAAACCACTACTTGCTGACCTACAGTTAAGAAATTACTTATCATTTCATACCCTCCAATGATGCAAAAAACATATCATAGGCATCGTCCCATCCGTCAATGGAACAAACACCACCACCGTTTACCGAACGCATCTTAGAGTCATTCATTTCTTGACCGTAAGCAAAAAGTTCACCAAGATAAATTTCATATCCCAAACTAACACAAGTGTCACAAAAACACTTCATAGGGTCATGGGAATTCCTAGTAGATAACAGCTTGTTTCTTAAATTTTCATCTTTACTTGCATCTTCAAGTAATTGCCTTAGCTTTTCTTCCACTACTTTCATCTCCTATATAATATCAAATTAACTGTCCCAAAAATGGGACAGTTCCTTTCAACTTTATATCTATTATATATTTTTTACAGTAGTTTTGCAATTTTTCGTTAAAGCCACCTAAATTTCACCTTAAATTTGTTGCAGTATGAATAATAAATGAAAGATTTTTGTTGATAACTACTGAAATCGACAAAATCTTTTGTAACAATTGTGCAAACGAATATTTTACAAAACAACATATCTGTACAGATTTCCGAATTTTGCCACAATAAATTGACTTAACATTGTAAAAATCTTATAATTTTAACATAAGGCATATTACTGCCGTATATATTGAAAGAAGGTTTTTCATAATGGCAACAAAAAAAACTACAGCCTCTAAGGCAGTAAAGGCTACTACAACTACTGCAAAGGCTGACGCAAAAACAGAAAAGGTAGCTACAGTTGCTACTAAGGCTACTGAAAAGGTAACTGCTCCTGTTAAGGCAGAAGCTACTAAGAAAGTAGAAACAAAGACAGTTGAAACTAAGGTTGCACCAAAGGCTACAACTGCAGAAGTTAAGGCTGAACCTAAGAAAGCTGAAAAGGTAGAAGAAAAGAAAGTAGAAAAGGTTGCAGAAAAAGCACCTGCAAAGAAAACTACTGCTAAAAAGACTACTACAAAGAAAACAGCTACTAAGAAAACTACAACTAAGACACCTACAAAAAAGACTACAGAAAAGACTCCTTCAAAGAGAGTTCCTTCAGCTAAGAAGGCAGAAGCTCCTGCTAAGGTAGAAACTGCTGTAAAGGTATTTGTTGAATATAACGGTGCTCAGGTTGCTCTTGAAGATGTTATTAACAATGTTAAAATTGTTAACGGTAAAGACGCAAAGGAAATCACTGTATATCTAAAGCCTGAGGATCAGAAAGCATATTTTGTTGCCGATGGCGAAGCAAAAGAAATGGATGTTTTCTTCTGCTAATTTCATATAGCTATTTACTTAAACCACTTGTATTTATGCAAGTGGTTTTTCTTTTGTTTTTAACATAATTTTTCATTGACAAGATTGTTTTATAAGGTGTACAATAATAATAGCCCTATTGGGCAAATTTTTATGTAATTGAGGTGAAATCGTGGACGCTGGAGGTAGTTTAGGCTCTGTTCCCGGGAAAAGCACAAAGATGTTCTGTGGACTTCTAGGGTTCATAGATTTCTTTTAGATTTTTTCGGGGAAAGATTCTTTACTTTGACTAAAATTTAAATAAGAAAGGAGTTTTCCCCATGGAAACAACAAGTACTGTTACTTTGCAAGATACTATTGAAACTCTGCTAAAGAGCAAGAAGTATGCAACATTGCGTGACATACTTACAACAATGAATCCTGTGGATATTGCCGCAATTTTTGAAGAACTTCAAGATGAGAAGATGCCACTTCTCTACAGACTATTGCCAAAAGATATTGCTGCCGATACTTTCGTAGAAATGGATGACGAAACCCAGAAGTTTCTAATTCATTCACTAAGTGATACTGAGCTTAAAGAAGTTTTGGACGATATGTTCCTTGATGATATGGTTGATATGATTGAAGAAATGCCTGCTAATGTAGTTAAGCGTATTCTTCGCCAAAGTTCTCCGGAAGAAAGAAAACAAATTAATATGTTGCTGAAATTTCCAGAGGATTCAGCCGGTTCAATTATGACAACTGAGCTTGTTATTTTGCGACCAAGTATGACTGCCGAAGAGGCAATCAAAAGAATCAGAAGAACAGGTGTTGATAAAGAAACCATCTACACTTGTTATGTTGCCGATAATCTAAGTAAACTTATCGGTATTATCACAATTAAAGATTTGCTACTTGCTGATGATGATACAAAGGTTTCTGAACTTATGGACACCAATGTAATCTCAGTTATGACACTAACCGACCAGGAAGAAGTAGCAAGTATCATTAAGAAATATGACTTCCTAGCAGTACCGGTAGTTGATAAAGAAAATCGTCTTGTTGGTATTATCACAGTTGATGATGCCGTTGATGTTATGCAAGAAGAGGCTACCGAGGATATTCAGAAAATGGCTGCTATCACACCTAATACCGATACACCATATCTAAAGATAGGTATTTTCGAAACATGGAAAAGCCGTATTCCTTGGCTACTGTTACTGATGATTTCTGCCACATTTACAGGTATGATTATCAGTTCCTTTGAAGACGCTTTGGCTTCTTCAGTTGTACTGACTGCATTTATTCCAATGCTTATGGATACAGGTGGTAACTCAGGTAGTCAGTCCTCAGTTACTATTATTCGTGCATTGTCGCTACATGAAATACAGTTTAAAGACCTTGTAAAAGTCATATGGAAAGAAGTTAGAGTTGCCCTAATGTGTGGTGTTACTCTTTCCCTTGCTGCTTTTGCAAAGGTAATACTGGTTGACAGAATTCTCCTAGGCAATCCTGATGTTACAGTTTATGTTGCATTGGTAGTTTGTTTAACTCTTGCAATTACTGTTGTTGTAGCCAAAATCATAGGTTGTTGTTTGCCTATGTTTGCTTACAAGTTAGGATTTGACCCTGCTGTTATGGCGTCACCGTTTATCACAACAATTGTTGACGCAGTGAGCCTTGTTGTTTATTTCTTAATTGCAACAAGCATTTTACACTTATAATTTAACCATTAAATCACCTTTCATTTTTACAATAGACTTCAACACTCTTATTGTATTTTGAAAGGTGTTTTTTATTTTTCTCATTAACAAAGTAACCCTTTACCGAGTGGCAAAGGGTTTTGTTTTAAATATTTTTTTTGCAAAAATCTTTCATACAACACTGTTCACACTTAGGCTTTCTTGCGTCACAAGTTTTTCTGCCGTGAAGTACAAGCCTATGGCAGAAGTCATTACTTTCTTCCGGAGGAAGTAAATCTCTAAGTATAAACTCAATTTTCTTTGGGTCTTTCTCATTATGCAAACCTAATCTTCTTGTAATACGGATACAGTGAGTATCAACAACTACTGCCGGTTTACCGAAAATATCACCCATTACTAAGTTAGCAGTTTTTCTGCCAATACCGGGAAGTTTGATTAGTTCTTCCAATGTATCAGGCACAACACCGTTGTACTGTTCTGTTAAGGCTTTACCCATTGCAACAAGGGACTTAGCCTTAGTCTTATACAGACCACAGGACTTTATTAATTCTTCAACATCCTCTACATTTGCATTGGCAAAATCCTCAGCACATTTATACTTTTCAAATAGGGCAGGTGTTACCATATTTACTCTTGCATCGGTACATTGTGCTGCAAGTCTTGTGGCAACTAATAGTTGCAGTGGGTCATTATATGTCAGCGAGCAGATTGCATCAGGAAATTCTTTTTTCAGTGCATCTACTGCAAGAAGTGCAATTTCTTTCTTAGTCATAGTTTTTCCTCATTAATAAAATATTTACTTCATTATATCACAGTAAATTTTCATTGCAAATATTTATTTACTATGATAAAATCCACTTAGGTGATATTATGTTTAAAAACTACATTTTTGATTTATACGGAACACTAATCGACATTAACACAGATGAGTGGAGTGACGATTTGTGGGAAAAGATGGCACTATTTTACAGTTATAAAGGTGCTAAATACACAGGCAAAGAATTTCACAAAGAATATAATCGTCTTTGTAAGGAAGAAAAGGCAAGAATTAAGGCTGTTCATCCTGAATACAAAAACAATGTTGACATTAAGATTGAAAAGATTTTCAAGGAACTTTTCAACCTAAAAAATGTTGAAGTAACTGATGAAGAAGTACTGAATGTATGTGCAATCTTCCGTTGCTACTCAACAAAATATGTTAAGCTGTATGACGGTGTAATTGATTTACTGGACACACTAAAGGCTAAAGGCAAAAAGATTTTCTTGCTATCAAATGCACAAAGAAGTTTCACTATGAATGAAATGAATATGCTGGGACTAACACCATATTTTGATGGTATTTTTATCAGTTCAGACAGAGAAGTAAGTAAACCTAATCCTTGTTTCTACAACGGTCTAATCGAAGAATACGGACTTGACAAAAAGGAATGTGTAATGATTGGTAATGACTACAAAGCTGACATTAACGGCAGTAAAAGAGCAGGTATTAAGAGCCTATATATTCATCAATCAATCAGTCCTGAAATTAAAGGAAAAGTAAATACACCATACCGGATTATGGACGGTAATGTTTACAAAATTAAGGAACTAATCGTAAAATAGCAGATAGTAACAAAGCCTTATCCACAAGGATAAGGCTTTTAAAAATTATAATAATATTCTTTTTTCAAAGTATTCATTGCACTTAGGACAATGGACTTTGTGTTTACCACGCTGATACTTTACTCTAAGTTGAGCTTTACAGTAAGGGCATTTTACATATCTATGGGTTTTACGGTCATGCCACATTCTTTTTATAAGATTAAATTTCTTACTGATGCCACTTGTAATTGAAAGGAATTTACGGTTTTCGTACATTCTTTTCTGAATATTTTTTGACAAACTTCTATACACTATTAGCACAATTACAAGTATATCTAAGATACCGATAACCCAAAATCTTGTAAACATCCAAATAATTTGAAGTACAAGCCAAAAAATCAGCAAAGCCATATTTAGCTTATCGTGACCATATCTGCCGTTCATAAATTGAGCTATTTTGTAAAAAAAGTTTCTCATTATACTCTTCCTTTGATTTTTTATTTTCACATTATATCACATAGAAAATAATTATTCAAATCATTACTACTTGACAATTATATACATTTAAATGATAATTATATTACAGAAAGGTGATTATATTATGAAAAAAATTATCTCACTCTCACTTTTAATAATAATTTCTCTAGCCATATTTACCGGTTGTAAAGATACAAAAACATACAATGTTTTAATCAAGGACAACAACTCACCTTATAGCAATTTTGAAGATAACAAGGCAAAGGGCTTAGAGGTTGACTTATTAGATGCTATTAGTAAGGAAGAAAATTTCACTATTAACTATGTAAATGATTCAGAAAAGGATGATTACATTTCTGCAAGTAGTGAATTAATAAATGAGAACGGTAATTACGATTCAACAGACAGTTACTATCAAAAGGGTATTATCTTTACTACTAAGGATGACAGTAATATTAATTCTTACGAACAGTTACTTCATCAGAAAATCGGTGTTATAAAGGACAGTTACGGTGAGGATTTTGGAAACCAAATTGCTCCACAGTACAACCTAACAGTTAAGGAATACACTACAGAAAAGGAAATGTATCTTGATTGCAAAAATAACAAAATTGCAGGTTTCTTTGATGATACATTAAGTGTTAAATCAGCTATTAAAAAAGGTGAAAAATTCAAAACCTTTGAAAATGAAGAAAAAACCGACTCACTTTCACTAATGGTTAATAAAGGTGAAGAAAAGGAATTTGTAAAAGCCTTTAACTCAGGTCTAAAGAAGATTATGAGTAACGGTGAATATGAAAAGATAGTTAATAAATATAGATAATTTTTCTATAACACAAAAGGCCGACAGTTAAGCTACTGTCGGTCTTTTTATATTGTTTTTAATTTTCTTGTAGTTGCTTTTTACCTTTCTTTTTTGCCATTATTAAGAGAACTGCACCAACAAGAGCCATAACTATACCTATGTAAAATAAGTAGTAACCAATGCCCCAATTATAAGCATTTCTCATAAGACCTCTATCTCTAAAGTCCCAACCTAAAAATGTAAATACACCAAAAGCCAACACATCAGATATTATTAGTGGAATAGGCTTTTTCAGTAAAGCAAAAATCAATGATAAAAGTGAGAATATTCCTATGCCTACAACTATCACAACATAGATTATGCCCACAGATGACTGATGTAAAATCTCTTTACTGTTACTGCTGTACATACTAGCATACTGAACCATAGAAACATTTTTCACATCACTTACTTTAATATCAGTATTACTATAAGCTACTGCCTCAGGGTAAGAATCTATTCTTTCAGCAAACTCCTTAGTAGCTGAAGTATAAGGTAAGAAAATTGTCAGTATCATTAATGCTGAACCGATAACTGCCACAATGAAAGGGATAAATAAATTATTTTTCTTCTGTAAAGTGTCCATATTGCCCTCCACTATCAGTTAGCAACTTCTGCAAGTTTCTTTGTAATACGAGCATTAACTTCATTATAATAAGCCAAATCTGCAGTAGAAAGGTCCTCTGACTTAATATCATTAAGTTTTTGCATCATATCGCTATACTTAGTCATATAGTCAGCATAATCACTTGCCATTGATGTAATATCAGTTGAATTTTTATACTTTTTCATAAAGTCAACATAGTCATTGAAGAATTCTTCATAACTATCCATTGTTGCCTTAAAGTCAGCATTGACACCACTTGATGAATTTGACTTTTTGCTTGTTGTTTTCTTAGTGGTCTTAGGCTTAGTTGCTTTCGGTTTTGTAGCCTTTGGCTTAGTTGTTTTAGGCTTTGTTGCAACAGTTGTTTCTTCTTCATCCGGAGCATCTAACCATATTTCCATAGTTTGATTTACTTTATCATAATAAAGTGATAATTCATATCCACTTGCATCTTTAGCACTATAATTATCATCATAATAATCATAATCTACTGTAAATCCGTTAGTCTTACAATCTTTCATATACTGGGTAAAGTCACTTTTTGCTACTCCAGCTAAGGTAATCTGTAAATAATCAGAACTATCACTAGCTATTTCACCTATATTTGATTTTGGTTCAGGTAGCCTGCCGGCAATACCATCAGAAGGCCATTCAATTTCCTCATATTCTTCACCGTCAGAATTTGTAGCTTTTGTTACCTCAGTTGTTGTTTTTTCTTTAGAAGATGAACTGTCTTTACTGTTATCACTTCCACAACCGGTAAACACCACACCTGATGTTCCCACAACCAATAGAGCCATAACCGTACATAAAATTTTCTTAGCAGGGTTTTTCATATTAATTCCTCCTTATTTGAATTCCCTGTCTATATAGTAAATTATTATTATAGCTATTTGTTATGCTACTAGCATACAACCAATGTAAAAAAATAGGGTATAATATTATACAATTTAACATATTATTATACTTTGTCCAACAATAAAGTAAGGTTAGGAATTATCACCATAAGGGCTACACCAATAATTTTCAGTAATGTTTTTTTACTTTTCTGAGTGCCTTTACCTAAGAACCTACTGATGTTTCCCACATCAAAGAAACATATATAGGGTACTAAAGACCAAGCAACAAAACCATTTATTAAACTCTCAACATCACCATTGATAAAAGTTACATCAATAGCACAGTATAGTAAAATAAAATAAAGTACATATCCAATTATAGCGATAACCTTATGTGAAGTTTTGTTACTGCGAAAACCGGGTAGATTAAGCAAGAAATTATCGGCAAATGACAACTTTTCATTACCGTTACCCTGTAATGCAAGTTTCATTTGATACACATTGGAATATCTGTCCTCTTCCTTGATTTGGGTTGCTTTCTTAACTATTGACGCATATTTACCACTACACAATTTTTCATTAGGCATTTTACCTGTTAGCATAAAGTTAAGCAATACACCCATAGCATAAATATCTGCACCAAAACCGGTTTGGGTAAAACCGAATTGTTCAGGAGAAGCATAACCTGCTGTACCCATTACTGTAGTATCTCTGGAGGCACTTTGCTTTCTTTCTCGTGAAATATTAAAGTCAATTAGCTTAATGTTTCCCTCGTAATCCACCATAACATTGTTTGGTGTAATATCCCTATGGATAATGTTTCTGTTGTGCAAACTTTCCACACCACTACAAAGTTGTACCATCCACTTTTCAGCAATTTTAGGGTCAACTCCCATTTTGTTATAAACAATTTTATCCAAGTTATTGCCAAATACAAATTCACATAGGCAATTACAGTTTATACCGTCATCCATAACATCATATATTTCCATCAAGTTAGGGTGTTTAATTTTCATTATATCCTTCAAAACAGGAAGGTTCTGTCTTGGCAAAATTTTTAGAATCATTTGTCTTTGTAAGTAATCATTATACACAACAACAGTGTTTTTATTTATCTGACCAATCTCTCTAAATTGCCAAAGAAGTAATTTACTTTTATCCATTACATACCCCTTGATAATTTGCTAAAAATATTATAACATATAAAATATAGATATAAAAGAGGTTTACTATGAACAAGAAAACAGATGATCTTTTTAAAATCTTAGAAAACGGTGAAAATATAGGGGAGTATTTCTCTGAAAATATTGAAGAAATTTATCCCGATAGCATACCGGAAATTTTGGCTTATTTTCTGAAAGAAAAAGGCTTAACAAAAAGCCAAGTCCTAGACAATAGCCTTATTGAAAAGCACTATGGCTACCAGATTTTTTCCGGTACAAAAAAGCCCAGTAGGGATAAAGTTATTATGCTATGCTTTGGTATGGGACTTAACCTTAGGGAAACTCAGTCTTTCCTAAAGAAATGTACATATAGTGAACTTTATCCAAGGAATAGGCGAGATGCTGTTGTAATCTTTTGTTTGCAACACGATTGCTCTATTATGGAAACCAATGATATACTTTACGAATACAGTTTACCTGTTTTTATGTAAAAAAATCTGCACCTCATTTGAAGTGCAGATTTTTTCGTTATTTACAGTTTTTTCTGTATATATAAATGTGTTTTACCACTATTCATACCTTATTTAATGCCATACATTCTTTTGGCATTTTCTGTTGTAATGTTGATTAGCTCTTGTGTGTCCATATTTTTGATTTCAGCAATCTTTTCAGCAATATAACTGATATATGAACTATCATTTCTTTTTCCTCTATAAGGCACAGGAGCTAAGTAAGGAGCATCTGTCTCAAGTAGTAGTCTGTCAACAGGTACTGCCTTTGCTACTTCTACCGGCACTCTGGCATTCTTAAAAGTAACAACACCACCAAGAGAAATGTACATACCCAGCTTTAGGACTTCCTTTAACATTTCTGTACTGCCACTGTAACAATGCAAAAGTCCCTTTGGCTTATACTTTTTCAGTAACTCCATACTGTCGCCATGAGCCTCTCTGTCGTGAAAGACTACCGGCATATTAAGGTCATTGGCAAGTTTAAGCTGAGATTTTACAACCTCTATCTGCTTATCCTTTGGAATATCCCAATGATAATCAAGTCCGATTTCACCAATGGCAACTATCTTCTTATTTTCAGATATTTCTGCCACTTTGTCAAGATAATTTTCTTGTAAATTTTCTAAACATTCAGGATGAATACCAACTGTACCATACACAAAGTCGTATTTACTGCAAAGGTCAAGTACAGTTTTCACATTTTCAAGGTCTGTGCCGTTAGTTACAACACCACAAACACCTTTACCGGGTAAACTTTCCACAAGACTATATCTATCTTCATCAAACCATTCGTCATCATAGTGACAATGACCGTCAAAAATATTGTTATACATATATTCTCCACTATTAGAGGTTAGAAGAACTAACCTCTAATACTTTAAGTAAAATTAAGAAATTTTGCTACCTGCAGGAATTTCATTATCTAGGAAGATAACCTTTACATCATCACCGGTACTTGCAGCAAGAATCATACCGTTGCTTTCAACGCCACAAAGTTTTGCAGGTTTTAAGTTAGCAACAAGAACAATCTTCTTGCCAACAAGTTCATCAGGCTTATAATAAGGAGAAATACCTGAAGCAACTGTTCTGTCCTTTTCACCGTCAAATACTGTTAGTTTTAATAACTTCTTAGACTTCTTAATAGGTTCACAAGCCTTGATTTCACCAACACGAAGTTCTACCTTTGCAAAATCATCAATACCGATTTGTGCAAGGCCTTCAATCTTTGGTGCAGTTTTCTTTTCGTTCTTCTTTGCTTCTTCTTGCTTTGCATGAATTTCAGCAAGTAACTTTTCAGAATCAAGTCTGTTAAATAGAGGAACTGCCTTGTTAACCTTTACACCCGGCTTTAATGTGCCAAATGAATCAAGTGTATCGTAATCCTTATTGTCACAATTTAGCTGTTCCATAATCTTGTCTGATGTTTCAGGCATAAATGGTGAAAGTAAAATTGCAATATATCTGATACTTTCAAGTAGGTTGTAAAGTACTGTACCAAGTCTTGCTTTCTTTTCTTCATCCTTAGCTAATGCCCAAGGCATTGTTTCATCAATGTACTTGTTGCATCTCTTTGCTAAAGCTACAATAGCTTCTAGTGCATCAGCAACTCTATATGTTGTTAGTAGTTCATCAACCTTTTTAACTGTATCAGTACAAGCAGTCTTGATTTCAAAGTCAAGAACTTCTTCAGCAGTTGGTTCTTGAATAACACCATCAAAATACTTGTTGTTCATAGCAATAGTACGGTTAACTAAGTTACCGATTGTATTAGCTAGGTCAGAGTTATATCTTTCGAAGATTGTTTCATATGTGATAGAACCATCGGATGCATAAGGCATTTCTGATAGTAGGTAATATCTAACTGCATCAACACCGATTAGCTTTACAAGGTCATCAGCATAAATAACATTACCTCTTGATTTACTCATTTTGTCCTGGCCGAATAGTAGCCATGGATGAGCAAATACCTGTTTAGGTAGTGGTTCACCAAGAGCCATTAGCATAATTGGCCAATAGATTGTGTGGAATCTTAGAATATCCTTACCGATAATATGAACATCAGCAGGCCAATACTTTCTGTACTTGTCGCTATTTTCGCCACAATCATAACCTAAAGCAGTGATATAGTTTGATAGTGCATCAATCCATACATAAATAACATGCTTAGGGTCAAAGTCAACAGGAATACCCCACTTAAATGATGTACGACTAACACATAAATCCTGAATACCCGGTTTAATAAAGTTATTAACCATTTCCTTTTTACGGCTTTCAGGATAAATGAAGTTAGGATGTTCTTCAATAAAGTCCTCTAGTTGTTTCTGATACTTAGATAGCTTTAGGAAATATGCTTCTTCCTTAGCAGGTTTTACTTCTCTGCCACAGTCAGGACACTTACCGTCAACTAACTGGCTTTCTGTCCAGAAACTTTCGCAAGGTGTACAGTAAAGACCTTCGTATTCGCCCTTATAAATATCACCTTGGTCATATAATTTCTTAAATATCTTTTGAACTGTCTTTTCGTGATGTTCGTCAGTTGTTCTAATAAAGTGATCGTAAGTTGTATTTAATAGGTCACAAATTTCTTTAATTTCTCCGGCAACCTTATCAACATATTCCTTAGGAGTTACACCGGCTGCCTCAGCATATTCTTCAATCTTCTGACCATGTTCGTCAGTACCTGTACAGAAGAATACATCGTAGCCCTGCATTCGCTTATATCTTGCAATAGCATCTGTCATAACAATTTCGTAACTGTTACCTATATGTGGTTTTCTTGAAGTGTAAGCGATAGCAGTTGTAATATAAAATTTCTCTTTATCGCACTTTTTACACATAATACTCACTCCTTGTCCCATAATATCATTATTAATTGTGTAGTAACACTTATATTTCATTATAACAAAGTGAAGATAAAAATGCAATTAATATGTATTAATTTATATTAATTCTCATATAATATATTAGTATTTTAAATTTATTCTTTAATTCTCTTCTAAATTTCACTCAAATTTTAAAAATTAAAAAACTTAAACAACAAGAATTTATCTACTCAAAAGTCATTTTAAACTTATTTAAACACCGATTTTACGATAATTTAAAAAGTTTTTTATATTTTTTATATATAGCCCTTGACAAGTATATATAGATTTGATATACTGTATTTACGCCAAGAGGAATTGGCGTGTTTTTATGAATATCGCAGGGTAGAGCAGTTTGGTAGCTCGTCGGGCTCATAACCCGGAGGTCGCTGGTTCAAATCCGGTCCCTGCATCCAACAAGGCACTAGTTTCTCAACTAGTGCTTTTTCTTTTATTATTTATATATTGTATTGATTTTTCTTTATATATATCATATAATATAAGTGTAGAAAGAACGATTTGATTGCTCGTTTTATTGGTGCTCACCACCATTTAAGAGCAGACTTAGTTATTGGTGCTCACCACCACTTAAGGGTAGAGTTAAGCAATCAGCTAAAGGGAGAAGAGAAATCTTCTTCCTTTTCTTTTTATAAATTGATTTATATTGTAAAACAAATAAAATTTAGCTATAATAAAAATAGAGATATTACATAAGAAGTAGAAAGTCACACCTTTCTTTGGAGGAAATATGGTAACTGTAAAACCGGATTATTATGATGATTTTAGGTGCTTAATGGGAGAATGTCCCTCATCTTGTTGCACATTATGGCAGATTGATGTTGACGAGAAAGCATATGAATATTATCAAAAGTTAGACACACCATACGGTGAATACATAAGAAGTCAAATTGATAACATTGGGGATGAACATTGGATTAAGGTTTACAATGGCAGATGTGCATTCTTAAATGATGAAAATTTATGTGATATGCACTGTCAGATTGGACCTAAGCATATGGCATTTACTTGTAGGCAATATCCTGACTTTACTATTGCTTGCGATACATATGAAGTTACCGGCAGAACCTTATCCTGTCCATATGTGGCTAACAGAATTGTCAGAGAAAAATCTAAAACAAAGTTAATTGTTGAAGGCAAATCTAATGATGAATATGAAAATGAAATTTTCCACATTGTAAATAAGTGCATAGAAATTGCACAAGATGACTCTATAAAATATCGTGATAGAGAAAAAGCCATTATTGACTATATCCGTAAAGAACAAATGTACCTTGTAGAGAAATTCAAGGTTGATGAAATCTTTATGACCGAGGATAACAAAACAATATGGGACTATTGCGACACATTAAACAGTCTAAATGTTGTAACTGAAAAGTGGCCTAAAATTCTCAGCCAACTTGAAGAACTTGAATATTCCGAAAATGATATTGTAAAATTTGAAGAATATTTAGGTGACAGAGAAAAGGAATATGAAAATATTTTAGTCTATTTCCTATACAAACACATTATGTATGGCACAAATGATGGTAATGTATTTCAGAGAGTTAGGTTTGCTATTATTGCAACAAGAATTATCTTTATGGTTGGACTGATGAAATTCATTGAAAATGAGGAATTTACAACAGAAGATAATATTAAAGTAGCATATATTTTCAGCAAAGAAATTGAACATGATGATGAAAATATTGATATCATCTTGGAAGATATTTCTCTGGGTATGATTTAGACAATTTTCTCAGCAATTACCGGTATAATTATTATTGGTGATTAATTTGAAGAAAATATTTATATTATTATTTTGTGCTGTTATGTTGTCGGTAACTTTCTGTGGTTGCAGTAATAATGATGAAGAACTTAGAAAGGTTAATAATAACTCAACTAAGGTTTCCACAAAAGTTAAAGTTCCTCCATTTAATAGGAATTTAAATTCTGACACCCCAACTACTGCAAATAAAAGTGAAGTTAAAGAAAACACAACTGAATTTTCCACAATCTCAAAAGAAAATGTGGAAAAAGAAATTGAAAAATCAACCACAAAATCTAATAATTTCAAAAGTAAAAACAAAAATAAGCCTACTAAAAATAAAGAAAAATCTACATTATCATTTTTTGATGAAGATTAGTAGGCAACAGAAAACCCATTTCTAAATAGAAATGGGTTTTGTTATATAATATTAAAAATCAGTCTTTAAACAAATCTTTGATTTTATCCATAAAGGACTTTCTCTTCTGATAATTCTTATCAGTAGTTACCTTTTGAAGTTCCTTGATAAGTTCCTTTTGCTTTGTATTTAGGTTCTTAGGAATTTCAACAGTAACCTTAACATATTGGTCACCACGACCTCTGCCGTTTAGGTTAGGAATACCTTTGCCCTTTAGTTTGAAAATATCATTAGGCTGAGTACCTTCATGAACAGTATATTTAACATTACCGTCAAGTGTAGGTACGGTAACTTCAGCACCTAAAGTTGCCTGTGCAAATGTAATTGGCATTTCACACCAAACATCATTGCCTCTTCTTTCAAATACTGCATGAGGACGAACATTTACAAATACATGTAGATCCCCTGCAGGGCCACCGTTAACACCGTCATTACCATGACCACCAATGTTAAGAATCTGACCGTCTGCAATACCGGCAGGAATTGTAACATCAACTGACTTTGTCTTACGAATTCTGCCCTTACCGTCACAATGGTGACAAGGTTTTTCAACAATTTTACCTTGACCATGACAAGCGTCACAAGCCTTTTGAGTTTGAACCACACCGAAAGGTGTTCTTTGATTAATTGTCACTCTACCTGAACCGTTACAAGATGTACAAGTCTTTGGGCTAGTACCCTTTGCGGCACCTGTACCGTTACATTCAGGACAAGTTGAGATAACCTTGTACTGAATCTTTTTTTTAGCACCCTTAGCTGCTTCTTCAAAAGATACATATACACTTGTTTCAACATCAGTACCTCTTCTTGGTGCGTTAGGGTTGGCTCTTCTGCCACCTCCACCAAAGCCACCAAAGCCTCCGAATACAGAGTTGAAAATATCACCTAAGTCAATATCCTGACCAAATGGACTACCACCGGGGCCACCTGCACCAAAGTTAGGGTCAACACCGGCATGGCCAAATTGGTCATATCTTGCTTTCTTTTCTGAGTCAGAAAGCACTTCATATGCTTCATTTACTTCTTTAAATTTTGCTTCAGCCTCTTTATCACCGGGATGTAAGTCAGGGTGATATTTTTTTGCTTGTTGTCTAAAGGCCTTTTTTATATCTTGTTCAGAGGCATTTTTATCAATACCAAGAACTTCATAGTAATCTCTTTTATCTGCCATTTATAGTCACCTCGTTTTGAGAGTACATATTTCTGCAGTTAATTATAACTGTACAAATCTATACTTTCAAGTATTTTTTTAATACAGCACATATCGTTGGGTGGCAAAAGCCACCCAACGATTCTGTGTTTTGATTATGAGAAAGGAAATACGAATTAATCTACATCCTTGAAATCTGCATCATAAACATTGCCGTCATCACCGTTGTTATTGTTTGGTGCACCACCCATATCAGGAGCTGGGCCAGGCTGAGGCTGACCGTTTGGAGCAGCCTGCTGATATAGTTTCTGAGAAACTGACATTAATGTTTTTTCTAGGTCTTCCTTAGCTGTCTTGATTAGGTCAGCGTCGTTCTTCTGACAAGCATCCTTAACAGCCTGAGCCTTTGTATTTAGAGCAGTCTTGTCTTCTTCTGCTAGTTTGTCGCCATTTTCGTTAACAAGTTTTTCTGCCTGATAAGCCATATTTTCAGCTTCATTCTTAGCGTCAACTGCTTCTCTTCTCTTTTTATCTTCAGCAGCGAACTGTTCAGCTTCCTTAACAGCCTTATCAATATCGTCCTTGCTCATTGATGTTGAGTTACTGATTGTAATTTTCTGTTCTGCACCTGTACCTAGGTCCTTAGCAGATACATTAACGATACCGTTAGCATCAATATCAAAAGTAACTTCAATCTGAGGAACACCACGCATTGCAGGAGCGATACCTGTTAGAGCAAATAGACCTAACTGCTTATTATCTCTTGCAAATTCTCTTTCACCCTGTAGAACATTGATTTCAACCTGTGTCTGGTTATCAGCAGCAGTTGAGAAAATCTGGCTCTTCTTTGTAGGGATTGTTGTGTTTCTGTCGATAATCTTAGTCATTACGCCACCCATTGTTTCAACACCTAGTGATAGTGGAGTAACATCTAGAAGTAGTAGGCCATCAACTTCGCCACCAAGAACACCTGCCTGAATAGCTGCACCGATAGCAACACATTCATCAGGGTTAATGCCCTTAAATGGTTCTTTGCCGATTAAGTTCTTAACAGCTGTCTGAACTGCTGGGATTCTTGAAGAACCACCAACCATAAGAACCTTATCAATTTCATTGATTGATAGACCTGAGTCGCTTAAAGCCTGTTTAACAGGACCCATTGTTGACTGTACCAGGTCAGCAGTTAGTTCATCAAACTTTGCTCTTGATAGAGTTAAGTCAAGGTGCTTAGGACCTGTCTGAGTAGCTGTGATAAATGGTAGGTTAATAGCAGCCTGAGTAACACCTGAAAGTTCAATCTTAGCCTTTTCAGCTGCTTCCTTTAGTCTCTGCATAGCCATCTTATCAGATGTTAAATCAACACCTTCAGCAGTCTTAAATTCCTGAACCATCCAATTAATAATTCTCTGGTCAAAGTCATCACCACCAAGACGGTTATTACCGGCAGTAGCTAGAACTTCCTGAACACCATCGCCCATTTCGATGATACTTACATCAAATGTACCACCACCAAGGTCATAAACCATAACCTTCTGGTCGTTTTCTTTATCTACACCATATGATAGAGCAGCAGCTGTTGGTTCGTTGATGATTCTCTTAACATCAAGACCTGCAATCTTACCTGCATCCTTAGTAGCCTGACGCTGAGCATCTGTAAAGTAAGCAGGAACTGTAATAACTGCCTGAGTTACTGTTTCACCTAGATAAGCTTCTGCATCTGACTTTAGCTTCTGAAGAATCATTGCTGAAACTTCCTGTGGTGTATATGATTTGTTGTCGATTGTTACCTTATAAGAAGTACCCATTTCTCTCTTAATTGATGAGATTGTTTTTTCCGGGTTTGTAATAGCCTGACGCTTTGCAACCTGACCAACCATTCTTTCGCCGTCTTTGCCGAAAGCAACAACTGATGGAGTTGTTCTTGCACCTTCTGCATTAGCGATAACTACAGGTTCGCCACCTTCAATAACTGCTACACATGAGTTTGTTGTACCTAAGTCAATACCGATTGTCTTTGCCATAATAAATTACCTCCGAATATATTTACTATATAAATGTTAATTTCTAATTTATGTTAATTGTGATTAATCACAATTAGCTACCTGAACCATTGCGTGACGGATAATCTTGTCACCAATCTTGAAACCTTTTTGATAAATCATTGAGATTTGATTTTCTCCAACTTCATCACTTTCTATCTTAGCAATAGCATTATGAATATTTGGGTCAAATTCATCACCGATTTCACCAAAGGCCTCAACCTTTAACTTATCCATAGAAGTTTTGAACTGGTTTTGAATCATCTCAAGACCTTTCAAAAATTCCTGTGGTGCATCTTTTGCATTTTGCAAAGCCATTTGTAAAGCATCTGCCATTGGTAGTAACTGTTCAACTGCCTTTGCTGTTGCATCATCATAAATACCTAATTTTTCTTGTTGTGTACGCTTGCGATAATTATCATACTCAGCTGCAAGTCGCATATATTTTTCTTTTTCTTTTTTTAGCTCCTCTGTCAGCTTTTCTTCTGCAGTAGGCTCTTTTTCTTCTGTGGCTTCTTCGGCTTTAGTTTCTGTTTCTGTAGCTTCTACAGTTTCTTCCTGAGCCTTAGAATTTTTCTTCTTTTCTTCTTTAGCCATTATTTCATCTCCTAATCTGCCTCAAGCAGTTCACTTATTAATTCACCGGACTTTTCAGCTACATATTCTGTTGCCGAAACAATGTCCTTATAACTCATTCTTTGTGGGCCAATAACGGCAACTGCACCTGCCATTGAACCACCTAAGTTATATCTAGAAACAACAATTCCCGAATTATAAAGCTCATATTTACCACTTTCCTCGCCAATAATAACCTTTGTACCGGTGTTCATTGTAAGTAATTCGGAAACATTGTTTTTGTCACTTAAAAACTTTAAAATATCTCTTGCTGAAAAAATATCAAAATCATTTAAGAACAACAACTTAGTCATTCCACTTTCAACTACAGATATGTGAGAGGCTTCTTTTGCTGCGTCCCTAATTGCCAAAAGAACATTTGGCATAAAGAATGAAAGTTCACCAAAACCTAAAGCAGTGGTTTGGATAAAAGCCTTTGTAATATCTTTTAGTGGAAGTCCTGCAAAAGATTTGTTAAGTGCTTCATCAAACACTCTAAGCATATCAGGTGTTAAAACAAATTCTGTTCTAAACAACTGACTCTTAACCATACCTGTTGAAGTTATCAGTACAACCATACCGGTATATCTGCCTGTTTGTACAAACCTTAGCTTATGGACTCTTGAATTACCCTCAGGAGGTGTTGTTGCAACTGAAGGCAAACCGGTTAACTCTGTTAATAGAGTTGATGCGGCATTCAGTACACTTTCCGGTGACTCAGCTCTTTTTCTCAAGAAAGAATCTGCATATTGGGTAAATCGTGGATTAAGTTCTGTCTTTTCCATTAGGTTATCAATATAATAACGATAACCTTTTTGTGATGGGATTCTACCGGCTGAAGTATGAGGTTGAATTAAGTAACCTTCATTTTCAAGGGCAGCCATCTCATTTCTAATAGTAGCAGAAGAAACTTCAAAATCTAAAGCAGCTTGAAGTGTTTTTGAACCTACAGCCTCACCATCGGCAATGTAAGACTCAACAACACAGGAGAGGATTTTCTTTTTTCTGTCTGATAGACTCATTTAAATCGCCTCACCGTTTATTCTTCTTGTTTAGCACTCTATATACCCGAGTGCTAACTACAGTTATTACTTTAGCACCGAGAGTGCTAAAAGTCAATACTTTTTTAAAAAAATATCTGAAAAAATATAGTTTTTCTTTACTTTATTTAAATATGTATATATAATATAAATTGAAAGGTAGGTTTTTCGACTATGAGTGACATTTTACCTTATTTATATGCAATCCTTTGGTTCTTACTTGCCATAGGCACTTTTGCAGTTGGGAAAAAAAACAAACTAGGTGCAATTACAGTTGTTGCATCCCTTATGTTTATATTTATGGGTGTGTGGTGGCTTATTGACGCTTTACTTCCAGGTGTTAACTTACTAAAAGGCACATATGGAATAATTGTCAGAGTTGTTATTGCAATATTTGTGTTGATTATGCTATTTATATATTTAAGAATGAAAAAGAACGAGAAAAAATAATTTTCCCTATTTTTTTCGCCACAAATTCTTGTAATTTCCGAAACAGCACCACAATATGTAGATTTTTGAAAATATATTTGAAAAATTTTAAAAAAACACTTGCTTTTTTGGAATAATAATGCTACAATAAGCCTTGCGTTATGATTTAATAATATTTTTTGGAGGTGAGACAATGCCAAACATTAAATCAGCTAAAAAGCGTGTTAAGGTTATCGCTACAAAGACAGAACAGAACAAGATGATTAAGTCTAACCTAAAGACTACAGTTAAGAAAGCTTATGAAGCAATCGAAAACAACGATGCTAACAAGGCTGAGGCAGTTAGTCTTGCTACAAAGAAGATTGACCAGGCTGCAGCAAAGAACATTATGCACAAGAACAAAGCTGCTAGAATGAAGTCATCTTTAGCTACTAAGGCAAACGCTTAATTGAATGAAATGTAAGCAGAGTGTTTAACTCTGCTTTTTTCTTTTGTAAAATTCACTTGATTTGTTGACTAATTTAAATAAAAGTGATAAAATAATCTACATTAGATAGACTAATTATATCGACTTTGATATTTAGGAGGTATTTCGAGATGAAAAAGATATGTGGAATGAGCGTTAGCGTCTTTGTTGCTTTAGTTTCCTCAGTTGTTGCACTTCTTGCAACTGTAACAACCTTCTTTGTTATTAAAGAAAAGAAGAAAAAGGATGACGAAGAACTAGAACGTTACCTAGATAGTTCAATTCAGTAATTTTTAGGACTGACTTACTTGGTAGGTCAGTCTTTTTTTGTACTGATTACACCCTTGTATTTTTAGCGAAAATACAGTAGAATTAAAAGGTATTATTATTTTAGGATTGGTGATTTTATGGATTGGACAGAAATTACTGTTACAATAGACAACAAGGATGTTGACATTACTTCCGATATAGCTAATGAGGTTGTACCTTATGGTATCTATATTGAGGACTACACAAACCTTGAACAAGATGTTGAAGAAATTGCACACATTGACCTTATTGATGAGGACTTATTAAAAAAGGATAGGACTAAGGCTAAGGTTCATATGTATATTAGTTGTGAGGACAATCCTCTTGAAGCAATCAGTCAGATTTCCGAAAAGTTAAAGGAAGCTAATATTGAATTTACTATTGATTCACTTGACTGTGCCGATGAGGATTGGCTTAACAACTGGAAACAATATTTTCAGCCTACACCTATTGGCGAAAAGCTACTGATTCGCCCTACATGGAGAGAAAACTATGACCCACAGGGCAGAATTGTAATTAACCTAGATCCCGGTCTTGCTTTTGGTACAGGTACTCACGAAACAACAAGCCTATGTCTTGGTGTACTTGAAAAGGTCGTTACAGAGAATTCTACTGTACTTGATGTTGGTTGTGGCAGTGGTATTCTTGCTATTGCATCTTTATTACTGGGTGCAAAGAAGGCAGTAGGTGTTGATATTGACGGTCTTGCAGTTAAGACAGCTAAGGAAAATGCTGAACTTAACAATGTATCGGACCGTTTCACTGCTATTGAAGGTAACTTTACAGAAAAGGTTACCGGCAAATATGATATTGTTGTTGCAAACATTGTAGCAGATGCAATTATGTTTCTATCAGAAGGTGTTAAAGAGTTTATGAAAGAGGACTCTATCTACATTATGAGTGGTATTATTGACACCAGAGTTGATGAGGTTATTGAGTCAGTTTCAAAGAATTTTGAAATTACAGACAAGTTGTTCTTAAACGGTTGGTACTGTTTAACTGCAAAAATTAAATAATTCATATATCTATCACATAGATACTTTATAATACTAACTAACAAAAATTTTATCCTTCGGAGGGAATAATAATGAATAAGAAAAACACAATAAACTTAATCCTATCTGCTTTTTTGGTAATTGCTTTTATAGTATGCACATACTTCTTTAGCACACTTAACCAGGCAACTACAGTTCAAAGCGTAATCAACGCACTTGTAACAGTAGTATTCGGCTTAATTCTATTTTATGCAACAAGAGTTGGTGACGGTAAGCCTGTAAAGAGATTTAGTGTTGCTACACTGATTATTATGGTATTACCTTCACTTTACATTTTACTTACAAGTCTTGCACCAACACTACCACTGGGCGATACACTTGGCAACAGCTCTATTGTTGTTTGCTTAGCAGGTGTAGCTCTTGGTTACGGTATTCCATATACATTCCTAAGCGGCTTTGAAGTAGAAAAGGAAGAAGCAGAAGAAGGCAATGTTGAAGGTGGCATTATGGAAGAAATTGATGCTACAGATGAAAACGAAACTGACGAAACAGAAGATCTTGAACAGAACGAGGAAGTAACAGAGGATGACACTCCTGTTGAAGATAATCAAGAATAAAAAGAGGTAATAAAATGGGTTGTACTCACGATTGTTCTAGTTGTGGCGAAAGTTGCAACAGTAAAAAACCGGAAAATTTAATTGAAAAGTTAAATCAATACAGTTCAGTAAAAAAGGTAATCGGTGTTGTATCCGGCAAAGGTGGTGTAGGCAAGAGCCTTGTAACATCTACACTTGCCGTTACAATGAACAGAAAGGGCTATAAGACAGCAATTCTTGATGCTGATATTACCGGTCCTTCTATTCCAAAATCTTTTGGCATACACGAAAAGGCAAAGGGTAATGATGACGGTATCTTCCCTGCAAAAACTAAAGATGGCATTGATATTATGTCTATTAACCTACTGCTACCTGACGAAACAAGTCCTGTAGTATGGAGAGGTCCTGTAATTGCCGGTGCAGTTAAACAGTTTTGGACTGATGTTATTTGGAGTGATATTGACTATATGTTTGTTGATATGCCTCCGGGAACAGGTGATGTTCCTCTAACAGTATTCCAAAGTCTTCCTGTTGACGGTATAATCATCGTAACTTCACCTCAGGAACTTGTATCTATGATTGTAGAAAAAGCCGTTAATATGGCAAATATAATGAATATTCCTATCCTTGGTATTGTAGAGAATATGAGTTACTTTAAGTGTCCTGATTGTGGCAAAGAACATAAGATTTATGGAGAAAGCCACATTGAGGAAATTGCAAAGAAAAACAATCTTGAAGTTCTTGCAAAGTTACCTATCGACCCAAGTATAGCCAAGCTGGTTGATGCCGGTGAAGTAGAAAACTTCAGTGGCGACTTTATGGATAATGTCGCAAAGAAAGTTGAAACAACTTGTAAAATTAAATAATCAAGATAAAAAAGGACTTGCTTAACTGCAAGTCCTTTAATTTTGCCTTATTTAGATACAAAAAAGTGGTGCTGAAAAGCACCACTTAATTTTTATTATTTTACTGTAATTGTAACACCTGTTTTGTTGTAGTTACCGGAGATATAACCGGCAGGACAAATTGTGTATGCACATACTGTGTAAGTATATTTCTTACCTTTCTGAACATTCTTGTCTGTATAACTCTTAGCTTTACCACCCTTAACATCAGCAATTAGCTTATAACCACTGTTGCCTGTTTTGCTATATACATAGTAGCCTGTAGCACCGGGTACTGTTGACCAATTAATCTTTGCCTGCCCCTTAGTAGTTGATGGTGAACCTAGCTTTACGGTCTTAGGAACAGCCTTGCCCTTTACAGCTTCACTGTCAAAGCTACCGTACTCTACCTTGTTATTAATAACATAAGCAGTAACATAATAATAATACTCTGTACCACATTCTACAGTATCGGTAAAGCCTGTAGCAGTAGAACCACTTAGGTTCTTAATTAGCTTATATGTACCGTTAACTACTTTTCTATAAACTTTATAGCCTGTAGCACCGTTACATCTGCTCCAACTAACATTTAGCTTGTTATAGTTTGCAGATGAAACTGAAATAACCGGCTTGTTAGGAATTGTTCTAATCTCAAGACCTGTAGAATTGTAAGAACCTAAAACCGGCTTTTTCCTAACATTTCTGTATGCTCTGACTGTGTAATGATACTTAACACCACAAGAAACCTTTTTGTCAGTATAATAAAGTTTCTTAGAATCAGTTGTACCGATAGTTGTAAAGCTCTTAGCACCCTCAGCCTTACGCATTACCTTGTAACCACTGGCACCACTTACTGAGTTCCACTTAACAGTTACACTACTTGCTGAATTTGACTTAACAGAAGTTAGTTTTGGTGATGTTGTGGTAGGTTTCTTAGTAACACCTGTTTTATCAAAATCACCCCATACTGTTTTGCCGTTTTCTCTATAGTAGGCTCTAACAGAATAAGTATAATTAATACCTGTTGTTAGTTTTCTATGTTCGCAACTTGTAAGTGCACCATTTTCAAATGTTGCAAGTGTTGACCACTTCTTTGCGTTATCTTTCTTATAATAAACTCTGTAACCTGTCGCACTGTTCACCTTTGACCAACTGATATTTAGTGAATTGTAACTAGCTACAGAAACCTTTACCTTTGGCATTGGTGGAACAGCCTTGCAAGTTACAGCACTGTTATTGCCACTGGTATATGTTTTATTATTTTCATATCTAAATGACTTAATAATGTACTGATAATTTGTACCACAAGTTACTGTTTGGTCAATATATTTATCAGCCTGACCATTATAAAGAACAATTAATTCCTTATAATTTTTATCTGATGGTAATTTTCTGTAAATCTTATATCCGTTAGCACCATCAACCTTGCTCCACTTTAGTTCAATAGCATTGTACTCAACACTGGTTACAGAAGTTAGGTTAGGATTGCTTGGATATGCAGTACCATGAATATAATTTTCGTCTGTACTATATCTCTTGATACCGTTTTTAACATAAACAGCCTTTACTGTATATTGATATTTAACACCGGTAGTAGCCTTTTCATCCTTAAATGTTACAGTTGACTGTCCTGTTACTGTACCGATTTTGCTATAAGAACCGGTTGTCTTTCTATAGATTTCATATCCTGTAGCACCGTCAACCTTAGTCCACTCAATACTAATAGTATTGTAAGCTAAACTCTTCGCACTTTTTAGTGCCGGTTGTGCCGGATTTGTTAGGCCAACATAATCTTTGCTACCAAGGCCCTCATAATTTTTGTTATCAACTGTTCTAAAACCGTTTACTCTGTAATAATACTTAACACCACATTGTAAACCACTATCGGAAAACTCCACATTACCGTTACCGTTGATAGTTTTTAACAATTTATAAGTTTTATCTTTTTCTAATCTGCGATAAACATTGTAACCGGTTGCACCGTTAACCTTGCTCCAATTAATCTTTAATTTACTGCTTGATGTACTTGTACTTCTTTTTATTGTTGGTGCTTTGGTACAAGCAGTAGCAGTTAAGCCCTTTGAATCATATGGACCTGCATATGACTTACCACTACGGTTTCTGTATGCACAAACTGTGTATTGATATTTTACACCTGTAGTAGCAGAAAGGTCTGTTGAAGTAAATGTTTTGTTTCCACTAACTTCAGCAATCTGCTTATATGTTTTATCAGCATCTGCCTTACGATAAATATAGTAACCGGATGCCCCACCTACCTTTTTCCAAGTAACTTTAATTGCGTTAAAGTCCTTGCTTTCAGCAGTTTTTAGAACCGGTTTCTTAGGCAATGCAACACCCTTGATACCTGTTTTATCAAAGTCACCTACATTACTTGTAGTATTTACATATGCCTTAACAGTATAATAATATTCTTGTCCAACTTGAGCTGTTGTATCCTTATAACTTGTACCCTTTACATTTTTAAGGAAAGTAAAGGACTTTTCACCGGCTTTTTTACGATACACTCTATATCCTGTTGCACCCTTAGTAGCTTTCCACTTTACCTGAATAGTATTGTAGTCAAGGCTGTTTGCACTTAATAACTTAGGTGCATCTGTTTCAACATTAATACTCTTACCTGTCTTATTATACTTCAAATATACTGCTTTACCGTTTTTGTCGTAATAGCAACCTCTAACAGTATATTCATATGTATTACCCGGTTTTACATCTGTATCTGTACAACTACGAATACCCTCACCGGCTGAACTTGAATATTTCTTGTAACTTTTACCTGTCCAAGAATCTACACCTTTCTTTCTTTTATAAACAACGTACTTTTCACAAGCACCGTTAGGATACCAAGAAAGTTTTACTGATGTTGATTTGCTTTCAGAAAGTGACTTTAACTTTACAGTGTTGTTATTTTTAAATACAACAAAATAACAAGGTGTGTAGTTAGAAGAAGAAAGTTTCTTTAGTGCTA
The DNA here is from genome assembly GCA_934476515.1 of uncultured Ruminococcus sp. Taxonomy (GTDB): domain Bacteria; phylum Bacillota; class Clostridia; order Oscillospirales; family Acutalibacteraceae; genus Ruminococcoides; species Ruminococcoides intestinihominis. The sequence goes on from CAKSNZ010000004.1 coordinate 71,162, forward strand.
ATGTGTTGTAATAATCATTAGCTGTATTAAATCTTGAGCCACCATCATAAATAGCAGTTGAATCATTATAAATAAGTGTTTTTTGCTTTACTGTTGCCTGACGGTCAATCTGAACATAGTGTGATGATGTTGTTGGAGAAGTTACCTTTAACAGTAAATGATACTGAGCGTTACTATCATTAAAATACTTCATAGCTGTGCTATAAAAAGAACCTGTTGGGTACTGCTGAAAATTTTCGCAACTCATACCAAACTGACCGGCTAAAGTTGACCAATAAATACCTACATCACCGATACCTTTTGATGGTGAACCGTACTTTGACATTAATGTACCGGGGTTTACTGAATTAGGGTTGGCAACACCGGCTTCTACAAACATCTTAGCCATAGCAACTGTACTACAACCATAACGGTTCATCCAGTCGCTTTCCCAAGCATCACTAGGTTTTGTATTGTGCCAAGGAAATTGATCCTGACTCCAAGCTCTGTAATATTTGTAACCATTTGTTGAAATCATCTTAGCACCATCAAAATAATTTACGGCACTAACTGAAGTCATAGGCACAATCATCAGAAAAGCTGTTAACAAAACTAATGTTAGTGTTATAGAAATCTTCTGTACTTTTCCCACAGTTATTCCTCCTAAAATTTTGAAATATGTTATTCATTTGTTTGCATAATTAATTCTCTGTTACCATTGCAACAAAGCTGTTACCAACTTTTATTATAACATTTACATATATTTTTTTCAACTATAGGGGCATTTTGTAACTATTCTTGTGAAAAAGAAAAAATGCTCCCTAATTTTAGGGAGCAAATTTGTTTATTTTAATGCATCCATAGCAGCATGGATAAGAGCAATCTTTTCTCTTTCTTTTTCTGCTTGGCCTTTGATTTTTTCAATAACCTTTTCAGGAGCCTTAGACATAAAGCCAGGGTTGTTAAGTTTACCCTCATCCTGAGCAAGCATTTTTTCAACCTGCTTTAGTTCCTTATTAAGACGCTTTAGTTCAGCTTCTTTGTCAACCAGTTCTTCCATTGGAATATAGATTTTTGCGTCACTTGTAACAACAGTAACTGCACCGTCAATATCAAATGAATCGCTGATTTCAACTTCACTTGCTGATGCCAATTTCTTAAAGAACTGTTCGCCGTTACTGAATGTTTCAGGAATAGCAGTAGCAATAAATAGCTTTGCTTTCTTTGATGGTGGAACATTCATTTCGTTTCTCTGAGTACGAATGGCAGTAATAGCCTCCATAACCTTCATCATTTCTTCAGCTTCACTTGGGAAGTCAAGGTTAGGGTCATATTCAGGATACTTTTCAAGCATAACAGTTTTACCGTCTGTATCGTGAGGAATTGTCTGCCAGATTTCTTCTGTGATAAATGGCATAAATGGATGTAATAGCTTTAGAATCTTGTCAAGAACATAAATTAGTACCTGACGAGCATTCTGAGCAGTTTCACCTTCACTTTGAAGTCTAGCCTTACAAAGTTCAATATACCAGTCACAGTAGCTGTTCCAAATAAAGTCATAAATCTTAGAAAGTGCAATACCAAGCTCAAATCTTTCAAGATTTTCGTTAACTTCTTTAGCTACATTATTTAGTGTATGAAGAATCCACTTATCCTCTGTTTCAAGAGTAGCAGGTAGTTCATTCTTAACATTGTAATCATCAATATTCATATGAACAAATCTACTTGCATTCCATAGCTTATTAGCAAAGTTACGACAAGCCTCAACCCTCTTTTCAGAATATCTCATATCGTTACCCGGTGAGTTACCTGTAGCTAGGAACATTCTTAGAGCATCAGCACCGTACTGGTCAATAACAAGTAGTGGGTCAATACCATTGCCAAGTGACTTACTCATCTTAACACCGTTTTCATCACGAACAATACCGTGAATAAATACAGTGTCAAATGGCTGACTGTCCATCTGTTCAACTGAGCTGAAAATCATTCTTGCAACCCAGAAGAAAATAATGTCATAACCTGTAACAAGTGTATTAGTTGGGAAGTAGTAGTCTAGTTCAGGTGTCTTATCAGGCCAACCTAAAGTTGAGAAAGGCCATAAAGCTGAGCTGAACCATGTATCAAGTGTATCTTCATCCTGATGTAGGTGAGTACAACCACACTTAGGACACTTCTCAGGCATTTCCTTTGCAACTGTTACTTCGCCACATTCATCACAATAATAAGCAGGAATTCTGTGACCCCACCATAACTGACGAGAAATACACCAATCACGAATGTTTTCCATCCAGTGATAATAAATCTTATTAAATCTTTCAGGAACAAACTTAGTTTTGCCACTCTTAACACATTCAATAGCAGGACCGGCAAGTTCATCCATCTTAACAAACCACTGCTTAGAAACTCTTGGTTCAACTGTGCTGTGACATCTGTAACAAGTACCAACATTGTGGTCATGCTTTTCTACTTTAACAAGGAAACCACCTTCGTCAAGGTCTTTAACAATAGCTTCTCTTGCTTCGTATCTATCCATACCGGCATACTTTGGATAATCTTCAACAATCTTTGCGTCATCTGTCATTACATTAATAACAGGTAGGTTGTGTCTTAGACCAACCTGGAAGTCGTTAGGGTCGTGAGCAGGAGTAATCTTAACTACACCTGTACCAAAGTCAACATCAACATAATCATCGGCAATAATAGGAATTTCTCTGCCAACAAGTGGAAGTGTTAATGTTTTGCCTACTAAATCCTTGTATCTTTCATCACTTGGGTTAACTGCTACTGCTGTATCACCAAGTAATGTTTCAGGTCTTGTTGTAGCAAGTTCCAGGTATCCACTACCATCTGTTAGTGGGTAACGAAGATGCCAGAAATGACCTGCTTGTTCTTCAAATTCAACTTCTGCATCAGAAATTGATGTTTTACAATGAGGACACCAGTTGATGATTCTTTCTCCTCTGTAAATTAAGCCTTTGTTGTATAGACGAACAAAAACTTCCTTAACAGCCTTAGAACAACCTTCATCCATTGTAAAGCGTTCTCTTTCCCAGTCACAAGAAGAACCCATCTTCTTTAACTGGCTTACGATTCTGCCACCATATTCTTTTTTCCATTCCCATGCTCTTTCAAGGAACTTTTCTCTGCCTAAATCTTCTTTAGTAATTCCCTCTTTACGCATTGCTTCAACAATCTTAGCTTCTGTTGCAATACTTGCGTGGTCTGTACCGGGTAGCCATAGTGCAGAATAGCCCTGCATTCTTCTCCAACGAATAAGAATATCCTGTAGAGTGTTGTCTAGGGCATGACCCATATGTAGCTGACCTGTAATATTTGGAGGTGGCATAACAATAGTATAAGGTTTCTTGTCCTTATCTACTTCTGCGTGGAAGTAGTTGCCCTCCTGCCAAAAGTCATATATTTTGTCTTCAACCTCTTTTGGGTTGTAGGCTTTAGCCATCTCTTTTGCCATAGTTTATTCTCCTTCATAGCAAAGTTCATACAGTTTTTATTATCTCATTATAACAGAAAAATGTCAATAATAAAAGCACCCATAATGAGTGCTTTTTTGCAATAATTAAATTTATTCTTGAACTTCTTTTTCTTTTTTGTTCTTAATTCTTTGGCGTGACCTTTTATATCTATAAAGAATGTTAGTTGCCCATTCTCTGTCGATAGTTAAGAAACCCATCAAGTTCTTATCCTTTTCAGCCAATTCATCAACAATAGCAAGGCTTTTGCTATAAATCTCAAGTCTGGCCGATTGAATATAAGGTTCTTTCTCAAGGCCTGTTAAAAAAGTAAATCCCATTGTGTTGCTTTCTCTGTCATACATTGATAAGTACCCTTCGGTAACTTCCTTTAGATTTAGCTTTCTTGCAACACTTTCGCTAATGGCAAGTTTGGTTAACTCAACAGCCATATCATCAAGGCCGTTTTCAAAGATAAATATTTTTTCTTTAAATGTGTTAAAGTTAGGTGCTAATCTTTTTCTGATACCCTTTAGATTCTTAAATTCTTCTTCAAGCTCATTATCGGCAAGTTGGAATCGGTCAATATCCGGAATCAGATACACCATAAATCTTCTTTTCATATCATTATATAGTAAAGGATATGTAAGTCTTGCCTGATGACCACAAGCATGACATGTCCAATTAAAGATTTTTTCTTCAAGAACTTCGTTTCTAAGGTGAGGATTGTTTGTGGCATTGATGCTTGTATATAATTTTCCCTCAGTTACTGCGTTACATTGTGGGCAGATAATTTCTTTTATAACTGTTTTAGGCATATTGCCACCTCCTTATTCTATACAATATTATAATAAATGAAAAATATTCGCAAGTAAATTTTCAAAATTTTATTGATTTTATTATAAAAATCTGTTTTAATAGTGTTATAGTACATTGTACTTATCAAATAAACTAGGAGGTTTATTATGGCTATTTTAGAAACAATTACTGATGGTTTATGCTCAGCAAAAAATGCACTTGTTGATATAGCACAAGATGTTGTAGAAAAAAGTCATCAAAAAGCTCAGCTTAACCGTCTTCGCAGTATAATGAAGAAAGAAAACAAAACTATGGAACAGGCCTTTACTGCACTGGGTAAGGCTTTTTATGAAAATATGACAGAAGATGACAAGAAGGAACACCACCTAATCTGTCAGGTTATTGAAACAAGCAGTGAAAGACTTGAAAGAGCTCATAGACGCTATATAGAAATAGCTGACGGTGTTGTTGATCAGTCCCCTGGAAACAAAGAAGAAATTACAAGTGAAGAGCTGGAGTCACTGACTGTTGCTTGTTCTAACGAAAACGAGTATAAGGAAATAAAAACTCCTGTAAAAGTAACTGTTAAAGAAATCAAGCGTGAAGATACTCACGAAAAAACTGCTGAAGAAGTAAGAGCAGAAAACAGAAAGAAAATTGTTAACCAAGCAATCAGCAACAATCAGCCATCATCTGATGCTGAAACTGAAATTGCAGAGGAGGATTCTTTCTAATTTTTATAAACAAACTTAAGGCTGTCGGTGACAGCCTTTTGCTATCTATGGAGGAAAGTATGAGAAAAAATGTAAATGTAAGTGCAGTAATTTTTCGCACAATTTTTGTAACTTTAGGTGTGGTGGGAATTCTCTCAAGCCTAGGTTGGTTTAATAGGGAATACAATATTAACTGGTATGTATTTTACACAAATTTATCTAACTATATTTGTATAATAGTTATGTTTATATCCTTAATCTTTTCAGCAAAAGGCAAAGATACAGTATTGCCACGATTTAGGTTTTACTGTTTAATAATGATTTTGGTAACTTTCTTTGTGTATAACATTCTTTTATCAGATGAACACACACCATATACATATTTTACAGATATTTCTTGCACACTACTTCACTGTGTACTGCCTATAATGTATTTTCTTGACTGGTTACTGTTCTGCAAGAGAAACACACTAAAGGTAGTTGACCCTATATTATCAGTAATTATGCCACTGATTTACGTAGCATATATTGTTATCAGAAGTTCACTTATTACACACCCTGCAAAGGGTATTGTAATTTATCCATACTTTTTCTTAGACTTAGGACACCTTGGTTGGAGTGGTTTCTTAGGTTGGGTAGGAGTTTTACTTGCTATCTTTATTGCACTTGGTTATATCCTATATATGATTGACAAAGTTATAAAAGGAAAGAGCAAAAGCAACTAATTTTTTAGTAAATACATACTATTATCATTTACAAAAAGAGATAACTATGGTATAATTTACATATCAACTATAAAGGAATTGATAAAATGATAAGTAACGAAAGAATACAAGAGCTAATTCAGGCTTTTTTTGAAGACCATGACCATGGCAGAGAAGCAATGCAAAATGCAACTGTTGCTGAAAATATCTGCTTTATAGATTACCTAGAAGAACATTGTATTCCTAAAGCAAAGGAAGTAAACAACAATGATGACCTAAAGATGTTTACAGAATATGTTATTCACTTCCGTATGCTGACTTTAGAGAAAATTCTAAATCTGGATAAAATGTGGATTGTTGTTTCACAAGGTACAAGCCACTTCTATGCACACGACAAGGATGCTATTGTACTTGTTGATACAAGTGGTGCCGATTACCTAATCGGCAACCTTGCCGAACAGAATTTTGATGTTGAAATTCGTGAAATTACTGGTGATGACTTTATTGCACTTGTTGAAGATATGCAAAGACTTGGTTTCCAAAACATTCAGTTTACTGATGGCAGGCTAAGACCACTAGTTATCCCAAGAGATACTATCTTTAAAGCTGAAAAAAGTGAAACAACTATCAACCCTGACCTTTACATAGAGTCACTGATTTTTCTACAGCATGTTGCAAAGTTCCGTAAAGAAGGCAAGAATATTGCTGTACAAGAGAACAGCCCACTAACTGTTGCATTAAAGAATGCCACTTTACTTGTACCTGCTATTGTACAAAGCAGAGACGGTGACCAAATGCAGGTTAAGTATCCTTTCCTAAATACAAATGTTGAGGGCCAAAAGATTTTACCTATTCTTACTGATCATAAGGAATACGACTACTTTATTAACACACCACTTATGAAAGATTATGCATCCCTTGATGATGACAAGAAAGTTTGTATTGAACTACCATTTGTTGAAGTGTATCGTATCTTTAAGACAGATGATTTATTTGCTATTGCAATTAACCCTGTAGGTATCAACCTAGTTATTAACAGAGATGTTATGAGCGTTGCAACAAAGAATATTGAACTTCACAACAACCCTAACATTCTTGTTGAGAGAAATGGTGAAGAGGTTGATTATGATGACAATGAAGAATTAGAAGTAGAAGAAGAAACTTCAACAAACAGATACAAAGATGAAGAAACTTCCGATTTAAGAAAGAAAGTTCTTGAACACTTTATTGAAACTCAGAAGGGTGTTATTGAAAAGCACAAAGATGACACTTCGGAAGAGGGTCAGGAAAAGCTAAAGAAAGCTCAGCAGAAACTTGCTGAATTTGAGAAACAGCTGGAGGCTCTCAATGACTAAAGGTGGAAAGGCCGAGTCCTTATTTAAAGAAGGTTACAACTGCTCCCAATCAGTAGCTATGGCATTTGCCGATGAGCTAAACATCCCAAGTGATGTTGTGGCAATGTCCGTTTCAGGCTTTGGTGGTGGAATGGGCAGAATGAGAGAAGTTTGTGGTTGTGTCAGCGGTATGGTATATGTGCTAAGTATTCTATATGGTTACAGCGACCCAACGGACTTTCAGACTAAGAAAGAACTGTACCAAAGAATTAATGAAGTTGCCGACAAATACAAAGAGATTAACGGTTCTATTATTTGCAAGGAACTTTTAGGACTTGTAAAGAAGGACGGTATTGTTCCGGAAAAAAGAACTGATGAATATTACAAGAAAAGACCTTGTTCCGAACTTTGTAAAATTGCCGGTAACATTTTGGAAGAATATTTAAATTCTCACCCATATAAATAAAATTTAATAATTTTATATTAGAAAAGACTGTTGTACAAAATGCAACAGTCTTTTTCTTCACAAAGAAAAAACCGATTAACTCATTGAGCTAATCGGTTAATTTTTATTACTTATTATTTTACTTCAGAATATGTATATTGGCTACTATACTTAGTCATTTTATCTTCTGCACCTTTATATGTATCAGACTTGCCAACAGAATAGTATAGTGAATAATCATAACTTCTTCTGTCTAACTTTTTATCATCGGTTACCATTAAGTTTGAACCACTTTCATAACCAATATAATAAATAGTAAACTTCTTAGTTGAACCTTTCTTTACCTTTGAAGAATAACCCGGATCAACAACCTTTACAGTTACATCACGAGTGTAAACAACACCGTACTTACAATCCTTGCTGTCACCCTTATCTTTGTAACCATAGATACCATTTAATCTCTTATAGTCACCAAGTGAAGTTATCTTTAGGTCACTAAATTCATAGTTCTTGTTATCAATGCCTAATTCGTAACCTTGAAGTGTATCATTTTTCTTAATATCAACTTCGTCCTTGATACCCTTTAAGAATTCTTCGTCAACGTAGCTAGTATCAACACCATCTAAAGTTTCAGGAATTGTACCTAAACCGGAAACAGTAAATTCTTTTTCAGCCTTAGTACCATCTTCATCAGTGCTATCCTTTAGCACTGCGTCATCATCGTACATAGTAGCAGTAACAGTAACCTTATCACCATTTTTTAAGTTATATGATGGTTCAAATGTATAGTAAATACTAGTACTATCATCAACACCGTTATCAACTCTACCGTCACCGTCTAAACCACTGACTTTTAGTTCAAAATGTTCTTTATCAAATGGGTCAATAATTTCCTTTTCTTCAAGGCCACTTACCTTGAAAGAAAATTCGTCTGACTTTAAGTCAATACCAAAATTCTTTAACTTATCTTCTTTGTACTTAGCCTTTACTGTAATAGTATCACCGTTTTTGATTTTACCATTTTCACCCTTTGATAGTGAGAATGTGATATTTTTCAAGGCATTTTTAGTGTCAGTAAGTTCAGCAATTTTATCTGAATATTCCTTATACTTGCTGTCATCTTTATCCTTAATATCACTTCTTTTTTCTGCGATTTCATCTCTTTCATCTTCGCACTTTTCATAGTCAGGAGTAGAGTTTAATTTTGCCATTGAGCTAAAGCCGTCAAACTTAACATACTTAGACAAATCAACCTCGTGTGTACTTCTGCCACAACCTGTTGCAAATAATAGAGAAGACAAAACCACAAGACCGCAAATTACTACGCTAATTGTTCTCTTCATTACTTTTCCTCTGTTCTTTTTCTTTATATTTATTATTTGTTAAGAATAGAATTAATTAGTCCACCCTTAGCAATAATATTCTGAATAAATTCAGGGAATGGTTCTGCCTGATATGTTTTTCCTGTTGTATCGTTAGTGATAACACCTGTGTCAAAGTTTACAGAAACAGTATCTCCATCCTTAATATCCTTAGCAGCTTCTTCACATTCAAGAATTGGAAGGCCAATGTTAATAGAATTACGATAGAAAATTCTTGCAAATGTTGATGCAATAACACAGCTAACACCGGAAGCCTTAATTGCGATTGGAGCATGTTCTCTTGAAGAACCACAACCAAAGTTCTTTTCAGCAACCATAATGTCGCCCTGCTTTACATTTTTAACAAAGTCTTTATCAATATCTTCCATACAGTGAGCAGCAAGTTCACTATGAGAAGAAGTGTTTAAATATCTAGCTGGGATAATAACATCAGTATCTACATTATCCCCAAACTTATGTACTGTACCATGTGCGTTCATAGTAATAAAACCTCCTAATTAAAGTTTTTCCGGATCTGTAATGTAGCCCTTAACAGCTGATGCTGCAGCTACTGCAGGAGAAGCAAGGTAAACCTCACTGTCAACATGACCCATACGACCAACAAAGTTTCTGTTTGTTGTTGAAATAGCCTTTTCACCGGCAGCCAAAATACCCATATGACCACCTAAACAAGGACCACAAGTTGGAGTTGAAACAACTGCACCTGCATCAATAAATATATCGAATAGACCTTCATGCATAGCGTCTTTCCAAATCTGCTGAGTACCCGGGAAGATGATACATCTTACACCCTTAGCAATCTTCTTGCCCTTTAGTACATTAGCAGCAGCTCTTAGGTCGCTTAATCTACCATTTGTACAAGAACCGATAACACACTGGTCAATCTTAACTTCTGTTTCGCCGATTTCATCAACAGTCTTTGTGTTCTCAGGTAGGTGAGGGAATGCTACTGTTGGACGAAGTGTTGATAGGTCAATAACATATGTTTCGTCATATTCAGCATCTTCGTCAGCAGTATATTCTACAGGAGTACCCTGGAATCTACCGTCACAGTATTCTCTTGTAATATCATCAACAGGGAAGATACCGTTCTTTGCACCGGCTTCAATAGCCATATTTGCAATACATAGTCTGTCATCCATATTTAGATGCTTAATGCCTTCGCCACAGAATTCCATTGACTTGTATAATGCACCGTCAACACCAATCATACCGATAATGTGTAGGATAACATCCTTACCACTAACATAGCCCTGAGGTTCACCAACAAGTTCAAACTTAATAGCTGATGGTACTTTGAACCAAGCCTTACCTGAAATCATACCGGCACACATATCTGTTGAACCGACACCTGTTGAAAAAGCACCTAAAGCACCGTATGTACAAGTGTGAGAATCAGCACCGATACATAGTGAACCGGGACCTACTAAACCGATTTCAGGAAGTAGGGCATGTTCAATACCCATCTGACCTACATCTCTATAATTCTTAATATCATACTTGTCAGCAAACTGACGAGAAATCTTTACCTGTTCTGCTGCTTTAATATCCTTGTTAGGAGTAAAGTGGTCCATAATCATTGCAATTTTTGTGTTATCAAAAACAGAGTCAGCACCATTTTCTTCAAAAACATTGATAGCAACCGGACAAGTAACATCGTTACCAAGTACAAGGTCCAAATTTGCCTCTATTAGCTGTCCTGCTTTAACCTCAGAAAGTCCTGCATGTGCTGCTAAGATTTTCTGTGTCATTGTCATACCCATTACAATCTTCCTTTCTGTTTTCATAGTATATAAAATAACATCATAATTGTATCACTTATTGCCATTTAATTCAAGTCTTTAACATAGCAATAATATTTATGCAACAAAAAAGAGGCTATGAAAAGCCTCTTTCTAATAGTAATTATTACTTAAAGTATCTATCAACAGTTTTTGTTAAACTGTCATCAAGTTCATAATACTTACTGTCAACAACTCTAATATACTTTTTGTTCTTATCCTTAGGGAATAGTTTAACCTGACTTGTTACCAGTTCATCATCACTTGTACCCCAAAAAGTACAATTTTGTTTTGTATCAATTTTATCCACATAGCTGATTTTGTCCTTATCAACTTCCTTGTAGTTATCCATTGAAATTACCTTTTCAAAAAGGCTTGTGCTTATATCCGACTCATTAGTTGACATTTTCTTGTCTTTAGTGTCAAATACTACACCACACTTAAAGTTGTCATAATCAGTATATTTTTCTTCAAAACTTCTTTCGCTATCTTCTTCAACAAAGATAACACCGGAAATGTTAGTATTTAATGATACCAAAATTTTATATTCGCTATAACCTTTCAAGGTATTCAAATCACTTGCACCGGAGATTACACCCTCAGCTTTTGATAGCTTATAATCATTGTTTCCGTTATAAGTAAAATCGGTTTTCACATACATTTTACCGTCACAAATAGCCTTACTGTCACTTTTCATAGTTGAAAGGATAGTACCCACACCACTTGTTGTACCGGTAACTAACATTGCAATCAAAGACACAACAGTAATTACCAAACCAATACCACCTACTACATAACCGGACTTACCACCGTGTTTAGGTGCAATAGATTTCTTTCTTTTTTTAAGCATTAAAAATACAAACCAAATTATAATACCGATAACCAGTAGGATAATACCAAGAAGAATACCACCGGTTACAGATGTTGCTGTAGATAGATTCATCATAAACTCCCTTATAGTCAATTTACTTTCATTATAAGTGAAGTCACAAAAATAGTCAATAAACAGTGGTTTTATTCTGCTTATTTACTGTTGATTAGTTAACCACTATTTGTTATAATACTGATTAACATTAGATATTAAGGAGTTCTTATGAAATTTCTAAACAAAATTTTCTCAAGAGTTTTCATAATCGGATTTATCATTTTTATTCAAGTAGTCTTTCTACTATTTTTAATGTTTGAGTTCCAACTTGCTTTTAGGATTGTAAGAGTATTTTTTATTTTAATCACAATTTCTCAGATTGTTTCTATTATTAATTCCAACAAAAATACTGCCTACAAAATGGCTTGGATTATTCCTATGGTTGCTTTGCCTACCTTTGGTGGTATGGTATATTTTGTTGCAGGTGGCAAAAGACCCGGTAGATTTTTGCGAAAAAGAATGGATAAAAGTGAAAGTCATTCTCAGAAGTTTAAACCTGATTGCAGTGTTACTCTTTATGAAATTGAAAAGCAAGACCTATGTATGAAAAATATTTTTGGTTACATAGATAGGATGGGTTATCCTGTATATAAGAAAAGTGATGTTTGTTACTACCCACTTGGTGAATATAATTTTCCTGTTATGCTGGAAGAATTACGAAATGCAAAGCACTATATTTTCTTAGAATATTTCATTATTGCCGATGGATATATGTGGAACAGTATTCTTGATATTCTAAAGGATAAGGCATCTCGTGGTTTAGATGTTAGACTGATTTACGATGATGTTGGATGTATTTCACTTTTGCCAAACAACTACCCAAAAACTTTAGAAAGTTACGGTATTAAATGCATTAAGTTCAATCCCTTTAGACCTGTACTTTCATCAGTAGCTAACAATCGTGACCACAGAAAGATTATGGTTATTGACGGTCATACCGGCTTTACCGGTGGTATTAATTTAGCAGATGAATACATTAACAGAATAGAACGATTCGGTCATTGGAAAGATGACGGTATTATGCTGAAAGGTGACGCTGTGTGGAATTTAACAGAAATGTTCTTATCCACATGGAATGCACTAAGACGAACAGAATGGGATTTTTCTCCTTATTTTCCTGACAGATATATTGATGAAATTTCTGTTATGCCACAAGGTGACGGTTATATTTGTCCTTATGGTGACACACCACTTGATGATGAACCAACTTCCGAAAATGTGTATTTATCCATAATCAACAAAGCTCAAAGGTACATTTACATTACAACACCGTATCTAATAATCAGTGCTGAAATGACAAGAGCATTAACCTTAGCAGCTAAAAGAGGTGTTGATGTAAGAATCATAACACCGGGTATACCGGACAAAAAGACAGTTTTCCAAGCTACAAGGTCATATTATCCTGCACTTATTCGCAATGGTGTCAAAATTTACGAATATTCAAAAGGTTTTGTACATTGCAAAAATGTTGTAGTGGATGATGAAATTGCAACAGTAGGCACAGTAAACTTTGACTTTAGAAGTCTTTACTTGCATTTTGAAAACGGTTGTTTGTTCTATAAGTCCTCAATAATAAGCCAAGTTAAGGAGGATTTCCTAGATACTCAACAATACTGCAATCAGATTGTTTTAGAAGAAAACTTGAATGTAGGTTTCTTCCGTAGAATTTATTATGCAGTTTTGCGATTATTCTCACCATTAATGTAAAATTAAGGTAGTTGGTTATTTTGTATAACCAACTACCTTTTATTTTATGCAAATCTACAAAATAACTTTTTAACCAATATATAGTGACTTTTTGTCATATCATAATAATATTATAATAACTACAAACTACAAATAAGGAGTTTATGCAACTATTAAATATCATGTGTATATTAATAATATAGTTATCAGAAATCAATAAGTATTTAAACACAAATAATTTAAACAATGATTATTATAATAACTCAAAAAATAAATGTATAATTAACTATAACATTTTAAAAGTAAAAGTAACTAATTATTTATTAAAATCAATAATAGGCGTTTACTAAAATATATTTTAAGATTATAGTATTATAAATTTATATTCAGAAATAAATACACTCCAATTTTCCTAATTATCATGAAATCAATTTTAATAAACCCTTAACTTGTATATTTCAATAAAATCTTTACACAAATCAAACTTCAACAACAAAAAACTGAGGCTAAATTTCATTCAGCCTCAGTTTTTAATAATTTCCACATAAATAATCATTGATTATTGGTATATGGGTTCTCGCTATATTTAACTCTTTAATCTCTTCTTTTGTAAAAAATCCTAATTCTTTAGATTCTTCGCTACAATGCAATTCTGGAAATGTTTCTAATCTCGCTAAATACACCACAGTGATAATTCTAACTACATTCCCATCTGGATATGAAGCAATGCGTGTGGGGTCATCATAAATCTTACAATATTCCATATCACGTTCAGTAAGAACGATTCCTGTTTCTTCATAAGTTTCTCTAATAGCACCCTGAACTAACTTTTCGTTAATCAATAAACCTCCTCCAATTACTGCCCATGTGTCACTGTCCTGTCTTCTTTCTAAAAGAAGCCTTCCATCATGCAATATTAATACAGATGTGCCAATATGATTTGGTTTATTGGGCAAGGGAGCTGCATTATCATTATAATAAAACTTTGTTTTCATATTTACCTCTTAGATACTTAAGGACTTTATTATATCATACAAATAATAAAAAGTCTACTCATCACTCTGAAAAGGCTATAAAACCTGTAGATTTACAATTAGCTATTTGCTTTTTTTCAAATAACACTTGATTTTTTCTTGTATTAATGATATATTATTTTTGTTATGTAAATTTTATATTTGCTGATATAGCTCAGTAGGTAGAGCACTTCCATGGTAAGGAAGAGGTCATCGGTTCAAGCCCGATTATCAGCTCCATAAAAAGCCCATTAGTAAGCCATTTTCGGTTAATAGTGGGCTTTTTTAATTTTATTTGTGCATCAAAAAACTTAGTTCTAATTATGGTTTTTCAATTTTGTTTGTGGGTAAAGGTAAGTTTTACAAATTAGAGTTTGTGGGGTTGATTATGTAATGTAGATAAATTAGATAATAACCGATTAATTCATCTAATTTATAGTTTTTCCCTCCTTCAGTCGATTTATAAAAGGTAAATTGCCGTTCCGTCAATTTACAATCGACAGCTCCCTCGTCTGAGGGAGCCAAACGTAATATGTACAAATTTACAAGTTTGTACATAATCAAAAAATTGTACAGACCTTGTTGCCTCCCTCGCTGAGGGAGGTGGCTTTGCGTATGCAAAGACGGAAGGAGTGATTGATATTTTAAACTTGTTTAAAATATCATCATAGCTGAAACTTTCCTCTATTTCTAACTATAAAGTATAAGAAAATTATGAGTTACACGGTAGGGGCGAACAGTGTTCGCCCGTAATGAAAGTGTGATACCTATGGGATTTTTGTCCTGTTTGCAGATTATAAATTTATAATATCTACATAGGACTTAATACCTTTATTCAGGATAGTTTGTAACGGTCCAACAGTGTTGGACCCTACACCTGTGAGTCAGAGTTTCATATGATTTTATGTGCATATTCTCACTATGAATTTTTCTTTATAGCCGATTTAATTTAAAACAAATTCACCTTAACCCACAAACAAAGCTAAAAGACAAACCCTAATTTATCTTTATCACAATCAAAATTAAAAAGACAAACCCTAATTTATTGAAGTAAATAATAAATTAATAAAAACAAAATTTAAAAAACCAATTAATATTATCTGAACATTACACAACAAAATATAATAAACAGCAATAGGGAGCACAAAGTGCTCCCTAAAATTTATGACAATATCTTAAAATTATTATCACAAAACTAATTATATCAATTAAATTATAAAATCACTTTCTAAGGTAACGGTTTACACCGGAGGCAAGGTAATCATAACCTTTGAACTTACCTTTTTCTATAGAACAAATTATGGTTACTTTTTTACCTTTCTTTAAAATTTTAGCTTTTTTAATTTTATTATTTTTAACCACATAAACCTTAGTATCTTTTCTTAAAATTTCTCTGGGATACTTTGAAAGATTATTTCTTTTTATAGCATTATTAATCATAAAATATTCTTTGCCATCTAACTGAACCTTTGACCAACCATACATATCGTCATAAATCCACTTTAGCTTTGTACCTTTTTTAATATATTTTTCTATTAAACTTGTTTTACCAAAATAATCTTTGTAAGGATACTTATATAACCCTGCCTTTTTCTTTGTTGTTACATAGATAACAGGGTTGTTATAGATATAATTCATATCAAAGTTACCGGCATTTTTTCTGATTTTTCCTTGAGAAGTATATTGCCAAATATCACAGTCAAAGTCCTTTTTATCGCTATATTGGGCAAACCAAATACTATATTTTTTCTTTATTTCCTTATAATTTAAACAATTCTTAAACCAATTTGCATTGGCATAGACTCCGGCAGTATAACCGGCCTTTTCAATTACCTTGCAAAATTCTATGGCAATATTTGTAAGGGTAGCTCTGCCTAAATAGGTTAGATTTTCTTCTTCCATATCTATATAAACCGGTAAATCAAGGTTTTTGCCTTTTATCCACTTTAAGCAAAGTTTAGCCTCTTTTCTTGCTTCATTAACTGATTTTGCATAACTGTAGTGATACACACCAACACGCATTTTATTTTCTTTTGCTTTTCTGTAATTTTTATCAAAATATGGGTCTTTCTGATTACTTTCCATACCGTAGCCACATTGAATAATTACATTGTTTATGCCTACAGATTTTACACCTTTATAGTCAACATCCCCATTCCACTTGCTAACATCAATCCCCTTTTGCACTAGATGAGTCCTCCTTTACTTCCGGTAAGCCTGATATTGAAGTTAACATTGACAAAATACCGGATAAAAGAGAAGCTGACACCACAGCAACCCAGTTAACTTCATCCATCATTGCAGTAACACCAATAGTGGAAACTGCTGTTTGTGCTATAGTTTTTACTGCTCTTACAGTAGCACACTTAAGCCATTGTTTAAAATTTTTCAAAAACATTCCTCCTAATGCTCTAGTTCTTCTATTCTATGATTTACACTTTTGATTTCTTCCGAAATAACAGAAATATTTTTCTCTGCTTCATACATTCTTTCAACCACTTGGTTGTGTTTGTCAACTTTTTTCTCAAGTTGTTCTATTCTATATGCAGTCATTTTGTTTGTTGCAAAAATACCACCGATTGTACCAATAGCCGACCCTAACAAGGTGATTAGTGCAACAATTACTTCTCCACTCATAAAATCCCTTCTTAATATTTTACTTGCGTTCCCATTGCAGGATGTTATTATAAAATGGGAACTTTTTTATTCTTAATTTTCTTGTTCCAATGGTATTATATTTTATGAAATAATGTTGTAGTAGTGATTTTAACCAACCTTACTGTCTATGTAATTTTTGGGGTCAGCAATATATGTAACCTCAAAGTCACTATCGCTGATAATAGTTGTAGTTGGATAATATGTATGTACTGTTGACATGTCGGTAGTATTAGTGACTGTTTGACTTTCTTTATAATTTTCATAATCTGTTGCAGTGCTACTAAGTTCTATTTGAAAGTTACTTAGAGTTACAGTTGTCATTGATGAGTCAACATGAAGTAATATACTTGTATCCTTGATACTTGAAACATCACTAGGCATTTTTGTAGTTAATACCACTCTGCTAACCTTATTTGCCGTTGTGTTTACATATATTTTTTTGTAGTTATCACAAGAATTGCATAAGAAAAATTTACAATCGTCTGTTGAAGAAACATCAACGGAAATTGTGATTGTTTTTCCTAATAGAAGCGAAATTGGGACGCCACTATTATTCCAACCTACATTTATCCCTGACCGACCGATTGAATTAATACTATTAAATGATATCGTTTTGTTAATCGTATCTCTTGTGATTACAGTAGATCCAGTGCTTCCAGTCGTTGTCCAAGCCTGTGCTTTTGCAAAATATGTATTAAAATCTGCAAGATTTTTGCCACACATATATAAATTTGCTTGTGTATTGTATAGTTTTATATTAACAATATTGCTATCGCTACTGTCGTTTATAACAACACAATTTGCTTTTTTCAGTAGTGTTCTTAATTTTTAATTTATTAAGTTCAGTTTCTTTCTCTGCAAGTTGATTCTTTAAATCTTCAATGTCCGATAACGGTGAAGAAACAATTTTATTAACAAAGTCCCACACACCTTTAGTTGATGGGTAGTATGTTGTACTTGGAAAATTAATAGAATTAACTTTGTTTGATAAGTTTTCTTTTCCATCAAGCATAGTAATATCAGCCTTTGTACTTTCTAAACTTTCAACAGTAGATTTAATCTTTTCAACATCGGCTTTATCAGCTTTACTATTTACAAGAGTATCAATATCGGTAATTTCAGCTAAATGGCTAATTATATCCTTAACCACTTTTGCATCACTTTCAATTTTAGATACTTCATTCATTAGCTTAACCAGCGTACCGTATTCCTTTGAAGTTTCAATTTCCTTATCTTCGCTAATTGTACTAAGAGAAACCTCCACAAGAAAGCTCTGTGAAGTAATATATTTATCCTCATCAACAACAGTTATTTCACAATTTAGATAACCGGCAGAATCCAGCATTGTACTTGTTAATTCAACAATAATAATGTTTTGTTCTAAGTCAATTTCACAATCATTAATAGCCTTGACTTCACCATTATTTGAGGCTTTAAGAATGGCTCTGTAGCTATCATTTAGAATTAGTTCTTCACCGGACATTGTTAGTGTTACATCTATAAATCTGGTTTTTTGGTCACCTTGATGGGCAATAATATTTGGCAGAATATTTAATTTGTTTACATCAAGAATTATTGATTGGTGTTTTATATCCATATTTTCCTCCTTATATTTTTAGTCATTACGGGGAAATGACTATATAAAATTGTAGAGAAAATCAGAAATTCCCACAATGCAATAATTGCATTTTTCAAAATTTTTTAAATAATTTTAGAAAATTATAATGCTAATATAGAATTATGATTTATAACCTATATCGTATAATGAAATGGAATGAAAAGAGGAATAATTGTGAAAAAACAGATATTAGCTTTGTTTATGGGTTGTGTGTTGCTATGTGTCTTTTCAGGTTGTGAAAAAACCTCAAAAGCTACCGAAAACAAAACAACTACAACCACTGTTTCAAATGAAAATTTAAATAAAGATGATGACGATACAGATTATAAAGATATAGACTTAAAAAAGTCTGATAAAAGTGATTACTACACACCCGTTGAAATAAAAAACGGATATGATTCTTTACAAACTGATGACCAAAGAAAATTCTACGATTTAGTTCTGGAAAGCACCTCATCAGTTGCTGAAGAAAAGGATAATAACGGTACTTATCCTTGTAGCATTGTTAACCTTGAAGATACAGTTTTGACTCAAGCAGAAATCAGACTTGTAATTACTGCTGTAAAAGAAGATAATCCAATGCTATTTTGGCTTACAGACAACTTTGGATTTAGCAACACTAACGGTTATACTGCTTTACAGTTGTATAGTTATGAGTCACCGGAAAACATCAAGTCAATGCAAAGTAAGTTAAATAGTAGAGTAAATAATTTTATTAACTCTATTGAATATGGACTTGATAACTTTTCACTTGAGCTTTTAGCACATAACTATATTGTTGACAATAGCAAATATGCTGATAATGTAAAAAATGCTGATGATGACTACCTAGCGTTTACCCCTTACGGTGTAATAGTAAATGGCAGTGCAGTATGTGAAGGCTATGCAAAGACATTTAGCTACTTACTTTCTCAACTTGGAATTGAAAGCAAAGGCATAGTGGGTAAGGGTAGTCAAGAACTTCATATGTGGAATGCAGTAAAAATTAACGGTAGCTGGTACTATACTGATGTTAGTTGGGATGATAGCAAGGAATACAGCCGTTATGATTACTTTAACATTACAGAAAGTCAGCTAAAGAAAGACCATACAATCAGCAAAGTTTATTCAAAATGTTCAAGTGATGAGGTTAACGGTACTAACGGTGTAAAGGCTATTAACTTTAACTTTTCTGTACCTGAATGTGACAGTACAGAAGAAAACTATTATGTAAAGAAGGCAGTGCATTTTACTGATTTGTACAGTTATCAAAATGATGAAATGACAAATGCACTTTATAATGCAGCAAATAATAAAGAAAAGTATTTCCATATTTATATTGATCCTGTTTATCTGGAATATAACGGTGCAGTTGATCAATTATTCGTTTCAGGTGATCAACTTTTCTTTACTTATATTGATACAGTAAATTCAATGTACCCAAGTAACTATATTGATAAGTCAGGTGTTTCTATTATTAAGAAAGAGAATTTATCGGTAGTTACGGTGAAATTAAGTTATTAAGGAGAAATTATGAGTTACGATGCACAAAAGTTTAAGGTAATTAAAAATGAAGAAATTGCCACAGGAATTTTTGATATGTGGGTTGAAAATTCCGAACTTTCAGTTTTGGCAAAACCGGGTCAGTTTGCACACATACTTGTACCGGGAAAAGTTCTTAGAAGGCCAATTTCTATTTGTGATGCAGACAAATCTTGCCTAAGACTTGTATATCAAGTAAAGGGTGAGGGTACTGAAATTCTATCTAAAGTTAAGGTAGGAGAAGAACTTGACATTATTGCACCACTTGGTAATGGTTTTGATATTAAACCTGAAAAGAGATATTGCTTTATCGGTGGTGGTATTGGTGTACCTCCTATGTTATATGCATCTAAGCAAAAGGAAAAGCCTATTGTAATTACAGGTTTCAGAAACAAAGACCTTGTAATTTTACAGAGTGATTTCCGTAAAGATAATTGTGAACTTTACCTTACTACAGATGACGGTTCAGCCGGTGAAAAGGCATTTGTAACTGATGTATTAAAGAGAAAGTTAGATGAAATTGATGAAGTTTGTGCTTGTGGTCCTATGCCAATGTTAAGAGCAATTTCTGAAATTTGTAACGAAAATAATGTACCTTGCCAAATTAGCCTTGAAGAAAGAATGGGTTGTGGCATTGGTGCTTGTTTGGTTTGTGCTTGTGAAGTTAAGAGAAACGGTACAAACGACTATGTTCATGTATGTAAAGACGGTCCGGTATTTGATAGCAAGGAGGTTGTATTTTAATGGCAGATTTATCAGTAAAGGTTGCAGGTGTTGACTTTAACAGTCCACTGATTGCAGCATCAGGTACTTTTGGTTTTGGTCATGAGTACAGTAATTTTTATGATTTATCAAACCTAGGTGGTATTTCTTGTAAGGGTATTACCTTAAAGAAAAGACTTGGTAACCCACCACCTCGTATTGCAGAAACTCCTTCAGGTATTCTAAATGCAGTTGGACTTCAAAACCCAGGGGTTGACCATTTTATTGAGAAAGATTTACCTTGGCTTAAAAAGCAAGGTACAGTTATCATTGCAAATATTGCCGGTAACACTCAGGAAGAATACGGTCAAATGGCAGAAAAACTAAGTGATACGGATATTGATATGATTGAGCTTAACATTAGTTGTCCTAATGTTAAAAGTGGTGGTGTTGCTTTCGGTACATCTTGCGAAAGTGTTGCTAACATTACAAAGTATGTTCGTGACCATTGCAAGAAGCCTCTTATTGTAAAGCTAAGTCCTAATGTTACCGATATTGCAGAAATTGCAAAGTCTGCTGAAGCAAATGGTGCTGATGCAATTTCTATGATTAATACTTTAACAGGTATGAGAATTGACATTAATACAGGTAGACCTATCATTAAGAACAACACAGGTGGTATGTCAGGTCCTGCAATTTTCCCTGTAGCAGTAAGAATGGTATGGCAAACTGCAAATGCTGTTAAGATTCCTATTATCGGTATGGGTGGTATCTCTAAGTGGCAAGACGCAATTGAAATGTTAATGGCAGGTGCTACTGCATTACAGATTGGTACTTGTATGTTCACTGACCCATATGCACCTATCAAAATCAATGAAGGCATTGCAGAATTTATGGACAAGAATGGCATTAAGTCATTAAGTGAAATTACAGGCTCAGTAAAGCCTTGGTAAAATGAATAATAAACCATAAAATCATCATAATAGTAGTGGTGATTTTATGGTTATAATAAAAACTTTAGTATTAACATTTACTTCAATAATTGTACTTTTTATTTTGGCAAAGCTAATGGGAAATAAACAGATTTCTCAGTTATCTACCTTTGACTATATTAACGGTATTACAATCGGTTCTATTGCAGCAGAACTATCAACAGAAGAATGGGACAATGTGCTGGAGCCTTTAACTGCTATGATAATTTACGGTTTAGTGGCAGTTGCAATTTCTTATATTTCATTAACCACAATGCCACTAAGGAGATTTTTCTCAGGTAAAACAACTGTTATTTTTAAGAATGGAAAGTTCTACAAGAAAAATCTTTTAAAGTGTAAGTTGGATATTGGTGAATTCTTAACAGAAGTTAGGGCACAAGGTTACTTTTCTATTAAGGATATTGAGTGTGCTTACTTAGAAAGCAACGGTGTGGTTAGTGTACTTCCTAAAAGTGAGAAAGCACCATTGACACCATATGATATGGGTATGAAACCTAAGAAGGCTGAGGCTGAACCTATATTGATTATGGACGGTAAAATTCTTTACAAAAACCTAAAGCAATGTGGCAAAGATGAACAGTGGCTAAATGAAAAGGTAAAGGAAAACGGTGCAGTAATTTCTGATGTTTTTATTGCACAAGCTGATGGTGAAAATAACCTTTCTGTGTATGTAAAAACCGATGAAAGTGTTACTAATGATATTTTTCAGTAAAACTACCTACAATTATTGCAAGTAGAAAGGCAATAAATATGATTATTATGGCTGTGGACTTGGGCAAAGCAAGAACCGGTATTGCAATCTGTGATAAACTGGAAATGCTAAGCTCACCACTAACCCAAATTAGTGAATATAATAGGGAAAGACTCCTTGAGAAAATTTCTAACCTAGCTAAGGAAAAGAAAGCAGAACTTATTGTTGTGGGACTTCCTAAGAATATGGATGGCAGTGAGGGGGACTCTGCAAAGGGTGCAAGAGAATTTGCAGAAAAACTTGCTGAAATGTCCGGTATTAATGTTGATATGCAGGACGAAAGAGGTACAACAATAACTGCTCATAATTACCTTAACTTTACCGACACAAGAGGTAAGAAAAGAAAGAATGTGGTTGATACAGTTGCTGCCACAATCATCCTTGAAGATTATTTAAATAAAAGAAAAAATCTTTCTAACAATTAAAAATCAGTGTTAAAGCGTAGTAGCATTTGCTATTACGCTTTTTTATGTGCCAATAGTAAAACCATATATCTCTACACTAACAAATATATTATTTTAAACTGTATGTAGAAATAATTTTTAATAATACCTACTTGGCTATACATATTTTATAAAATATTGTAAAGGATAATATTTTCATTGATATTGACCCTATATAATGTTATAATATACGGTGATGATATTGTGATTTATTATTATTTTCAAGGATATTTATTATGGAACAAAACAAAAAAATTGAAAAAGAAGATCAGAGTGCTTTTAGCATAAAAAAACAGATAATTTACATTGTTGTTTTTGTAGCACTGATTGCACTGACTTTCTATGCTATTATTAGTCAAAATGAAAATTTAACACTAGAAGGTTTTTTGGATTACACTTTCAGCCTAAAGATTGGTTGGCTGATTGCAGCAGTAATGTGTGTATTTATGTTTATTCTGCTTGAAGGTTTAAGTATTAGATACATAGCAGCAAAGTTGGGATATAAACGAGGGTATTACCAAAGTTTTATTTACTCGGCAGCAGATATTTACTTCTCAGCAATTACACCATCAGCTTCCGGTGGACAACCTGCTTCAGCTTTCTTTATGGTAAAGGACAAAATTCCAATGTCAGTTACCACCATTACATTGATACTTAATGTTATGCAATATACTGCCTCATTGTCGGTAATTGCAGCAGCTTGTTTTATTTTAAGACCGGAATACTTCTTTATCTTTGATTCTTGGTCAAAGCTATTGATTATTTTAGGTATTGTTTTTCAGTTACTGTTGACAGTATTTTTTGCTTTACTTATTTTCTTCCCAAACATTATCAAAAAGAGTTGTGAGGGTGTTATTAACTTACTTTTCAGAATACATCTTTTGAGAAAGAGAAGAAGAAAGCTAAACAAGTTATATCAGATGATGGACGAATATCAGGAATGTGCAAAAATCATTAAGGAAAGCCCTGCAATGATTGGTGTTGCATTTTTGTTAAATCTATTGCAAAGAGTTTCTGTTGTGGCAGTTACTTATTGCGTTTATATGGGTAGTGGACAAACCGGTCACTCATTTATTGATATTATGACAGTTCAAGGATATGTGCTTATCGGTAGTAACAGCTTGCCTGTTCCCGGTGCTGTTGGTATTGCCGACTACTTATTCTTTGACGGATTTAGAAACATATTTGCAGACCCTGCAAATGGAGAAATCCTAAGCAGAGGACTTTCATTCTATGTTTGTATTATAGTCTGTGGTGGACTTACTCTTGCCCATCACGCAAGATTTATTATTAAGAGTAAAAGGAAAAAGGGTGCTTAATATGCTAGGTTTTTATAATTATACTGTTATCCTTACATACCTTTCATTATGTTCAGCAGTAACAGGTATCTTTGTAGGTGTATCAGGAACAGGTCATCCGTTTATTGCTACAACTTGCCTTATGGTTTGTGGTTTTCTTGATGCATTTGACGGTATTGTTGCTCGTTCAAAGAAGGACAGAACTGAACAAGAAAAGAAGTTTGGTATTCAGATTGACTCATTAGTTGACCTTGTAGCCTTTGGTGTATTGCCTTGTGCTATCGGTTATTCTTGTTACACAAGTCACTACTTAAATTCATTTAGGCTAAGTGATAAGTGGCACTTTATGAAACCACTTGCTAACTGCAAAATTACAATTTTCTTTATTGTATTTGCACTATTTGTTTTAGCAGCACTTATCAGACTGGCATACTTTAATGTTATGGAAGAAGAAAGACAGAATAAAACAGATGAAAAGCGTAAGTATTATCTTGGATTACCTGTTACATCATCTTGCTTAATTTTCCCAACAATTATGCTTATTCAGTATATCGTTGGCAAAGGATTTGACATTTCACCGTTTTATGTAGTTGCAATGCTAATTGTAGCATTCCTATATGTTAGCAAAATCAAAATCAAAAAACCGGGACTAAAGGTTATTATGATTATGGTTGCTATCGGTGCAGTTGAATTTGGATTTTTACTATTCTTTAGGTTTATGTATGGACACTAATAAAACAATTGATTTAAACAATTTAAAACAAGACAAGTCGTTAACATTCCTTTACAAAAACATTTTCGGCAGAATAATCTTAAAGGTGATTACTCTGCCTTTTGTTTCAACAGTTGTAGGGAAATATATGAGCAGTTTCTTGTCAAAGGGTAGAATTAAAAAATTCATAACCCAAAACAATATTAATATGGCTGAATATGAAAAGGCTGACTACAAGTCCTTTAATGAATTTTTCACAAGGAAAATTAAGGCAGAGAAAAGACCTTTTCCAACTGACAGAAGTTTATTTTTCTCACCATGTGACGGTAAGTTAAGTGCATATAAAATTAATGATGACACTGTATTGCCGGTTAAAGGTAGCCACTATACAATTAGTCAGCTACTATCTAATGAGGAACTTGCAAAGCAGTACAAAGACGGCTACTGCCTAGTGTTTAGACTTGCAGTTGATGACTACCACAGATATGCATTTGTTGATGATGGCATACAAGAAAAGTCTGTTAAAATCAAAGGAATACTACACACAGTTCAGCCTATTGCACTAAATATGTATCCTGTATTTGTGCAAAATAGCAGAGAATATGCAGTAATGCACACAGAAAACTTCGGAGATGTGGTTCAGGTTGAAGTAGGTGCATTGATGGTTGGCAAAATCAAAAACCATATTTCTTCCGGTAAAATAGAGAGATGTAAAGAAAAGGGAATGTTCCTTTTTGGTGGTTCAACAATCATTTTGCTATGTGATAAAGATGCAGTTGAGATTGATGAAACTTTCTTTACAAACACAAACAACAACAAAGAAACCATTGTAAAAATGGGACAAGTAATAGGTAAGAAAAGATGAATAGTTTTCCATATTTTGTGGCTTTTATAGTATGGATTTTACTTGGCATATTTTACATTCACATAAAACGTCAAAGCAAAATTATTAAGAAAAGTCAAGAAAATAACGCAACATATATAACACCAAAGGTTTACCTAAAATTACACTCAGACAAGGTGATTTCTTCTCTTTATAAGAAAGATAAGCTGATTGCTGATGATGTGTTGGAAGTATATGAAAATATTTTTACCACTCATTTTGTCACAATTTTCGGTATGATAACCTATAACCACATTACAGGAAAATTCAAAAAAGAAGAAAATAAAAATAAGTAAAAAAAGAGGTTGCATTAGGCAACCTCTAATTTTTTTAACTTTATTTAGAGCAAAAACTGACTATAATTATTTTAAAATCAACTGATTTTTACAAATTTAAAGCCGTTTTGTTTTGCATATTTCTCACCGGCAGAACCTTTATAACCACGAATTGTAAAGCCTTTTACTTTAACATATTCTGGATCGTAATACTCGCCATGACAGTAACCTAAAGAATTCTTACCAATTCTTTTTACTGTTTTAGGAATAGTTACTGTCTTAAGTTTTGGACAATCAACAAATTCATAAGCATAGATAGTTTTTACATTGCTAGGAATGTAAATATAGTTAAGGTTCTTACACTCACTAAATACATTGTTACCTTTAACTACAGGAACTTGTAAAGATTTT
The DNA here is from genome assembly GCA_934476515.1 of uncultured Ruminococcus sp. Classification (GTDB taxonomy): domain Bacteria; phylum Bacillota; class Clostridia; order Oscillospirales; family Acutalibacteraceae; genus Ruminococcoides; species Ruminococcoides intestinihominis. The sequence goes on from CAKSNZ010000004.1 coordinate 97,656, forward strand.
AGCTTATTAAGTTCAGAGAAAGCACCGTAGCCTATTGACAATTTTTTGTTTGAATTGATTGTCAATTTACTAACAGATTTACAACCGGCAAAAGCCATTCTGTTAATAGTAGTTATATTTATAGGAATGTTAATAGAAGATAGCTTTTCACAATTTAGAAAAGCCATTTTTTCTATCTTTTTAACATCTTTAGAAAATGTAACTTTCTTCAAATATCTTTGATATGCAAAGCTTAGTTCACCGATAGTATTAACTTTCTTAGGAATAGCAATTTGTGTTGATTTTTTGCCATTTGGATAAGCAACTATCTTTGTTTTATTCTTGTTATAAAGAATACCATCTCTACTACTGAAATACTTATTATTTTTTGAAACCTTAAATTCTGTTAAGTTCCTATTGTTGAGGGTAGGAACTTCATCAAACTTTTTAAGACTTTTTCCTACAGTTAAGGATTGTAATGTATCGGGAAATGCCCCTATTCCTATTGATTCAATATGTGATGGAATGGTATAGTTTTTCAATGCTTTACAATCTTCAAAAAAGCAGTTTGGAATTTTTTTAATACCTTTTCCTATGGTAACTTTCTCTAATTTTTTTGCACCATATAAAGGTAACTGAACAAATTTCTTAACACTGTTAGGGAATGAAAGAGACTTCACATTTCTATTATAACGGAGAATATTATTGCCTATTTCCGTTACGGTATTATTGTCCAATTTACTTGGTACAACAACTGTTGTATTTTTGCCAATATAAGCAGTAACTCTGGCTTTATTGCCACCCAATTTAATATATTCAAAGTTATTTGCCTTATAGATTGTTGCACCACTTGCAGTTGGTATAATGGCTATAATAGATATAGCCATTATAACTGTTAACATAATAGCTAATAACTTTTTCATAAAATCACCCTCCTCTATTTGTTAACAATATTACCGTTACTATCTACTTTTTTAGGGAAAGAAGTGCATACTTTCCACTGGGCATCGGTTTTAAAACTAGTGTCATAACCGATGCCCTTATATGTGTACTAAAGCTAATTTGACAAGGGAATTAGCCTATCTTTACAAATTTAAAGCCATTCTTCTTTGCGTATTTTTCACCGGCAGAACCTTTATAACCACGGATTGTAAAGCCCTTTATTTTCTTAGGTTTATAATCGTACTGACCTACTTCATAACAATAATACCCAAATGCATATGGTTCAATTTTCTTCACTGTTTTAGGTATTGTAACTTTCATTAGACCCCAACAATGATAAAATTGTCCTCTACGTATTCGCTTAACATCTTTTGGTATAGTGATATTGTCTAAAGTATTACAATACTCAAATACATAATTACCACTGACATTTGGAACTTTTAAAGTATCTAAAAAAGTCAAACCACTAAAAGCACCATTATAAATTTTTAAGTTTTTATTTGCATCAATTTTTAATTTTTCAACATATTGACAATCAGAAAATGCCCATCCACCTATTTTTGTAATATTTTTAGGAATATTAATAATTTCTAACATTTTACATTTTTCAAAAGCAGAAAATTCTATTGTTTTTACATTTTTAGAAAATGTAATTCTTTCCAAATTATCTTGCTTATAAAATGCTAACTTACCAATAATTTTTACACTTTTAGGTACAGTGAATTTATATATAGGATTTTTTTGAGGACAAGCAATAATTTTTGTTTTATTCTTATTATAAAGAATACCATCCTTACTACTAAAATACTTATTGTTTCTTGAAACTTTGATTTTTTCCAGATTAATATATTGTGCAGTAAAAATCTCAGACTCTCTTCGACCTTCATTTAATTCCTGAACACCTTTACCAAGTATCAATGTACCTGTATAAATTGGTAAATCAGAAAAACCAATTGACTTAACCTTAGGTGGAATAGTTAAACTATAAAGCCTTCTACAATTATATAAATAAGGAAGTTCTGTTATACCGTTACTTAAATGAACTTTTTCTACTTTATTTGCATAATCGAAAGTGTATTTGTTCATTTTTGTTATAGTATCAGGAAAAGTAATAGATACAACATCATTATGAGAAGGAAGAATTTCAGCACCGGTTTCTGTTACTGTTAAGTTATCAATCTTTTTTGGGATAACAACTTCAAAATCTTCACCTATGTATTTTGTTATCCTGATATTTTTATCATTAAGTTTTACATACTGAAAATCACCGGAAGTATATACAGTCTCTTCTGCACTAACTGTTGGTACTATAGATACTACAGAAACTGCCATTACCAATGTTAACAACAATGCTAATAATTTTTTCATAAAATCACCTTATCTTTCTTAGAAATTGATTAATAATTTGCCGATTAATTAATTTAATAAATATACTTTAGACATTGGATTGCTCCCTATAATTGCATTTATATAACAAAATAATCTTTATTAGTTAGATATTATTAGTAATATCTACTAACAATATAACATAGTAATAAGTTTATATCAATAATAAAATAGTTTTATACTTGTCAAATTTTACTGTATATATTTGGTTATTTTGTACACATATTCAGTATTGTTAGATACTGTATCTTCTGTATATAACACAAATTACAGTTGCAAAAGGTTACATAATTTTTGAAGATTTTTAAATTTGATAATAATGCACAAAGAAAGGTGTCTATATATAGCAAAAACCCACTATGGAAATCCATAGTGGGTTAAATTTTACTTATTTAATAGAAGTTATATTACTATCTCCTATTACTTATCTTCCTTTGGTTCAGCAAGATATTCTAGGTGTTCAAACTTCTTAGCTGCAATTTCTTCAGCTTCTGTAAATAGCTTTTCAGCCTTTTCAGGGTTACTTCTTTGTAGAGCGTTGTAACGAACTTCGCCCATGATAAAGTCCTTATAAGGAATTGTAGGAGCCTTACAGTCAAGCATAAATGGATTCTTGCCTTCATGAGCTAGTCTTGGGTCATATCTGAAGATATTCCAATAACCTGCGTCAACAGCCTTCTTTTCTTCTAGCTGAGCAATACCCATACCACCCTTAATACCATGGTTGATACATGGAGCATAGCAGATGATTAGTGATGGGCCGTTGTAAGATTCAGCTTCCTTAAATGCCTTTAGACACTGAGCATAGTTAGCACCCATAGCTACCTGAGCAGTATATACATAACCGTAGCTCATTGCAATAGCAGCAAGGTCTTTCTTCTTAGTTGTTTTACCACCGGCAGCAAACTGAGCAATAGCACCGATTGGAGATGCCTTAGATGCCTGACCACCTGTGTTAGAGTAAACTTCTGTATCAAATACAACAATGTTTACATTCTTGCCTGATGCGATAACATGGTCAAGACCACCGAAACCGATGTCGTAAGCCCAACCGTCACCACCGAAGATCCACATAGATTTCTTTGATAGAGAATCTTTTTCTGCAAGAGTCTTGTCGATAGTATCCTTTAGTTCACCATCAGCAGAAGTAGCTTCAAGAGCAGAGATAAGAGCATCTGTAGCAACTCTTGACTTACCTGAGTCAGTAAGTGTAGCCTTGTATTCGCTGATAGCTTCCTTTAGAGCTTCATCAGCAGTTAATTCATTAATCTTGTCAACATAGCCAACTAGTCTATCCTTGATAGCCTTCTGACCTAATGTCATACCAAGACCAAATTCTGCGTTATCTTCAAATAGAGAGTTGTGCCATGCTGGACCAAATCCCTTCTTGTTAACTGTATATGGAGTTGCAGGAGCAGAACCACCCCAGATTGAAGAACAACCTGTTGCATTAGCGATGAACATTCTGTCACCGAATAGCTGAGTAGCTAGCTTAGCATAAGGAGTTTCACCACAACCTGCACAAGCACCTGAGAATTCAAGTAGTGGCTGTTTGAACTGAGCACTCTTAACTGTCTTATCAGTAGCAATTTCAGGCTTATCGGAAGTCTTGATAGCATAATCAAATACTTCCTGCATAGGTCTCTGTGAGTCAATAGATTTCATTACAAGAGCCTTGTTGTCAGGTTTCTTGTTACCTAGACAAGACTGAACACAAGCACCACAACCTGTACAGTCAAGTGTTGAAATAGCCATAACAAACTTCATACCGTTAGCTGGCTTCATATCAGCAGACTTTGTCTGCTTTGGAGCATTTGCTAATTCTTCTTCTGTCATAGCGATTGGACGGATAACTGCGTGAGGACAAACCATTGAACAGATATTACACTGTACACAAGCTGTTGGGTTCCATTCAGGAACATCAACTGCAATGCCTCTCTTTTCATATGCAGCAGAACCCTGAGGAGCTTCACCGTCTACATAATCCATAAATGATGAAACAGGTAGCTTGTTACCCTTGTAAGCATTTACAGGGTTTAGGATACCGTTTACATACTTAACAACTTCTTCTCTGCCTTCTGTTACTGTGTGTTCAACAGAATCGTCAACACAATTTGACCATTCAGCAGGTACTTCAACCTTTACAAAGTTTTCCATACCCATATCAATAGCCTTATGGTTCATATCAACAATTGCCTGACCCTTCTTGCTATAAGACTTAGTAGCAGCATCCTTTAGATACTGTTTTGCATCTTCAGCCGGGATAATGTCAGCAATTTTGAAGAAAGCAGACTGTAGAATTGTGTTAATTCTTGTGCCTAGACCGATTTCCTTACCTAGCTTAATACCGTCAATTGTGTAGAAGTTAATGTGCTTATCAGCTAACTGCTTCTTCATCTTTGCAGGTAGTCTGTGGTCAAGCTCTTCACCGGACCATGGACAGTTAAGTAGGAATGAACCGCCTTCTTTTAGGTCTTCAACAATTTCATACTTGTCAACATATGATGGGTTGTGACAAGCAACAAAGTCAGCCTTTGAAATATAGTAAGTAGATTTGATTGGCTTATGACCAAATCTTAAGTGAGATACTGTTAAGCCACCTGATTTCTTTGAGTCATATGCAAAGTAACCTTGAGCGTACATATCAGTATGGTCACCGATAATCTTGATTGAGTTTTTATTAGCACCTACAGTACCGTCAGCACCAAGACCCCAGAACTTACAAGAAGTTGTACCTGCAGGAGTTGTGTCAGGGTTTTCAACGATAGGTAGTGATAGGTTTGTAACATCATCAACGATGCCGATTGTAAATCTCTTCTTAGGTGTAGCTGATTCAGCATTTCTGTAAACAGCAACAATGTCACCAGGTGTTGTATCCTTAGAACCTAAACCGTAACGACCTGTATAAACAGAAACATTAGCAAATTCTGATGCGTTAATAGCAGCAAGAACATCTAGGTATAGAGGTTCACCGATTGAACCCGGTTCCTTAGTTCTGTCAAGAACTGAAAGAGTCTTAACTGTCTTTGGTAGTTCTGATAGCATATAGTCAGCTACGAATGGTCTGTATAGATGAACCTTTAGTAGGCCAACCTTTTCACCTGCTGCATTTAGGTAATCAACAACTTCTTCAGTTGCGTCACAAACAGAACCCATTGCAACGATAACATGTTCTGCATCTTCAGCACCATAGTAGTTAAATGGCTTATAGTCAGTACCAAGCTTAGTGTTAACCTTGTTCATATATTCAACAACTACTTCAGGAATAGCGTCATAATACTTGTTACAAGCTTCTCTAGCCTGGAAGAAAATATCGTCATTCTGAGCAGTACCACGGATATGTGGATGTTCAGGATTTAGGGAACGCTTTCTGAAAGCTTCAACAGCATCCCAATCAAGCATATCGCCTAGGTCTTCATAATCCCAATATTCAATCTTCTGAATTTCGTGAGATGTACGGAAACCATCAAAGAAATGTAGGAAAGGAACTCTGCCCTTAATAGCTGCTAGGTGAGCAACTGCTGCTAAATCCATAACTTCCTGTGGGTTGTTAGAACATAGCATTGCGTAACCTGTCTGACGACAAGCATAAATATCAGAGTGGTCACCAAAGATTGATAGTGCGTGACTTGTTAATGCACGAGCTGATACATGGATAACTGATGGTAAAAGTTCACCGGCAATCTTGTACATATTAGGAATCATTAGTAGAAGACCCTGTGAAGCTGTATATGTTGTAGTTAAAGCACCGGCAGTTAGTGAACCGTGAACTGCACCGGCAGCACCACCTTCACTCTGCATTTCTGTAACCTGAACTTCTCTGCCGAAAAGATTCTTTCTGCCAACAGTAGCATACTTATCTGTTTCATCAGCCATTACAGAAGATGGTGTAATTGGATAGATAGCTGCAACATCAGTAAAAGCATAAGAAACGTGAGCTGCTGCACTATTACCATCCATGGTTTTCATTTTTCTTGCCATTGGATTTTTCCTCCTTAATATATATTGCTTCTCCAAAACCCTAACGGAGTAGCAAAAATCAACAAAATTATTAAAATACTCGATACCTATTGTATCAATGTTATACTATCACTTTTTTTGAAAAAAGTAAAGTAAAATAATAGATTTAATTTGACAAATATTATATTTTTTTGTACACTCTATAATAAGATTAATTATGAGAAACAACATCTTGCTGAAAGGATTGATTTATAAATGCCAGAAGATTCCGGCAGTCCAAAAAGGTCTTTCTTAGAGAAAATTTTCAAAACAAAGTCAAAGGCCTTGGAAGAACAAAAAACCGAAGAAGAAATTCTAAGTCTTGTTGAAGAAGGCAGAGAAAAAGGCTACTTCAAGGACGAAACAGAAAATTTTATTAAAAATGTTTTTGACTTTGATGACACTACAGCATCGGAGATTATGACACATCGTACAGAGATTACTGCTGTAGAAGACACTTTATCTTTAAAAGAAATTGTTAATATAGCAATAGAAAGTGGTCATTCTCGTATTCCGGTATATCATGAGGATATAGACAATATTGTTGGTATTCTCTATGTTAAGGACTTACTGAAATATGTATGCGAAGAAGTTCCAAATAACTTCAAAATCACAGATTTAACAAGAACAGTTCCTTGTGTACCTAGAAGCAAGAACCTAAGTAGGTTATTTGCTGAAATGACAAAGAAAAAAATTCAACTTGCTATAGTTGTTGATGAATATGGTGGCACTGAGGGTATCATAACTCTTGAAGATTTAGTTGAGGACATTATGGGCAATATCCAAGATGAATATGACAACGAAGATGAAGAAAGCCATCAGCTAAGCGACAACAAATTCACAGTAGATGGTTCTATGACCCTTGATGATGTTAGTGAACTTGTGGGATATGAATTTCCGGAGATTGATTGTGATACTATTGCCGGATTTATTCTTGAACACACAGGTAAAATTCCAACAGAAGATGAACACCCTGTTGTATATGAAGGAAACTTAAAGCTAACTGTTCTAAAAGTCGAAGAACGCAGAATTGCTGAAATTTTAATAGAAAAGAACATTGACGAAAACAAAGAACAAAAAAATAAATAAATTTTTAGGCACTCCGTAAGGAGTGCCTTTTTTGTAATATTTCCCACTACTTTAACATAAGCATAACCTATATTTAACATTGAACATTTATAATTGAAAAAAGAAAGTGTTTTAGGAGATAGATTATGAAATTTTTTACATTACCTACAATTATAATTTTGTGTGCATTGTTGTGCGTAGTGTTGCTAATTATAATCTTGTATAACCTTAAGAAACACAATTTAGGAGATGAAAATATGAGTGAAAATGAAGTAGCAAAAAAGGACAATGCACTTGAAAAATTTTTCAACAAAAAATTTTCCGGCAAGAAGAAATGCTACATTAACAGAGAACTTTCTTGGCTAAAATTCAACAAAAGAGTTTTGGAAGAAGCTGACGATAAAGAAAACCCATTATGTGAAAGACTGACTTTTCTATCAATCTTCCAGACAAACCTGGATGAATTCTTTATGGTTAGAATGGGTTCTCTCCACGATATGACCCTTTTAAAGAAAGAAATCAAAGAAAACAAAACCAAAATGACACCATCAGAACAGTTCTCTGCTTGTTTAAGCGACATTCGAGATATGCTACCTGTAAAGGAAAAAATCTACTATTCTCTAATGCAAGAATGTTCAGAACAAGGTGTATCTTTACTTCACTTTGAACAGTTAACTGCTAATGAAAAGAAATACTTTAAACAGTATTTTACAATGGAGGTTGAACCACTACTTTCAACTATTGTTGTTGGCAGAAAACAACCATTCCCATTCTGTAACAACAAGGAACTTTATGTTGTGGCAGAACTGAGAAAGAAAAGTGACAAGGCTAAGATTGGTATTATTCCTTGTAGCTTTAACCTAATGGAAAGACTTATTAAAGTACCTAACAGAGATGGTGCTTATATTTTAGGTGAAGAACTAATCCTTAACTTTGCATCAAAAGTATTTAAGAAATATGAAGTTCGCTCAAAGTCAATTATTCGTGTTACCAGAAATGCCGATATTGATGCTGACAGTATTGATGATGAAGAACTTGACTATCGTGAACATATGGCTGAAGTTATCAGACAAAGAAGAAAGCTATGTCCTATCAGACTGGAATCAACTAATACTCTAAGTGCTATTATGACAAAGTGGCTTTGTCAGCAACTTGATTTACCAACTGAACAAATCTTTGTTTCTTCTGTACCTTCTGATTTATCATTTGTATTTAAGATTCAGGATATGTTACGGAACAAAACTGAACTATTCTACAAAAAGAGAGTACCACAAACACCACTTGACTTTATCGGTGTTAAGAGAGTTGCCAAGGAAATTGAAAAGAAAGATTGCCTAATCTCTCTACCATATGAAAGCATCAATCCTTTCCTAAATTTACTAAGACAGTCAGCAGTTGACCCACAAGTTGTATCAATCAAAATGACTTTGTACAGACTTGCAAAGAACAGTAAAGTTGTAGAGGCTTTAGTTGAGGCTGCTGAAAACGGTAAACAAGTTGATGTACTTGTTGAATTAAAGGCTAGATTTGATGAAGAAAACAACATTGGTTGGTCAAGACGATTAGAGGATGCCGGCTGTCATGTTATCTATGGTATTGACAACTTAAAGGTACACTCAAAGCTATGCTTAATTACAAGAAAAAGCAAAAAAGGCATTGAGTACATTACTCAAATCGGTACAGGTAACTACAACGAAAAAACTGCAAGACTATATACCGATTTACAGATTATCACATCTAACAGTGAAATCGGTATGGAAGCAAATCAAGTGTTCTCAGCACTATCATTCGGTGAAGTTGTAGAGGAAACTAACCATCTAATGGTTGCACCAAAATGTTTACAGAACAAGGTTCTTGCACTGATTGATGACGAAATTGAAAAGGCAAGAACAGGTAGAGAAGCATACATTGGCTTAAAGCTAAATTCGCTTACAGATAAGAAGATTATTGATAAGCTGATTGAAGCATCAAATGCCGATGTAAAAATTGATATGGTTATTCGTGGTATCTGTTGTTTACAATCCGGTATTCCGGGTTATACTGATAATATAAGAATTATCAGCATTGTTGGTAGATTTTTGGAACACTCAAGAATTTACATTTTCGGTAAAGGTGAAGAAGAAAAAATGTATATTTCCTCTGCTGACTTTATGACAAGAAATACTCTAAGAAGAGTTGAAGTAGCTGCTCCTATTTATGATGAAAAGATTAAGCACAGACTAAACCACTTCTTCAACACAATGCTTATAGATAACTGTAAAGCTAGAGTTCAGTGTGCTAACGGTGAATACGAAAAGGTAGTGAATGAGTTCCCTAAGACAAATTCACAGGAACTATTCTATGAAGAAGCATACAACAATGTTGAATCAATTAAGGAAGAAAAAGAAAACAGAAATCAGGAGGTATCCTTATGAGAGTTGGCTTATTAACTAGTGGTGGAGATTGTCAAGCACTTAACCCAACAATGAGAGGTGTTGTACTTACATTAAAGAACCTTGCCAAAAAGGTAGAAATCATTGGTTTTGCTAACGGTTATAAAGGACTTATCTATAACCACTACAGCATTGTGTCACCATCAGCTTTTGTAAATATTCTTAACCAAGGTGGTACAATCTTAGGCACATCAAGAGAACCTTTTAAACACATTACAGAACCTGATGAAAACGGTGTTGATAAAGTCAAAGCTATGGTAGAAAACTACAAAAAACTTGACTTAGACTGTCTTGTTGTGCTGGGTGGTAACGGTTCAATCAAAACTGCAAACTTACTTTCAGAAAAAGGTCTAAATGTTATTGCTTTACCTAAGACTATTGATAATGACATTTACGGTACAGACATTACCTTTGGTTTTGACAGTGCAATTAGTGTTGGCACTAATGTTATTGACAACATTAGAACAACTGCACAAAGCCACAAGAGAACCTTCATTGTTGAGCTTATGGGACACAAAGTCGGTTGGTTAGGTTTGTACTCAGCTATTGCCGGTGGTGCTGACATTGTGTTAATTCCGGAAAAGCCATTTTCAATTAAAAAAATTGCCGATGTAATCAATAATAACAAGAAAGGTTACACAATCATTGTTGCATCTGAGGGTGCAATGACTAAGGAAATGACTAAAATGCCTAAGAAAGACAGAAAGAAACTTCTCAGCAAAAACAACAATTCTATTGCAACCTATATTGCATCAGAACTTGAAAAGCTAGGCATTGTGGAAGTTAGAACCACTATTGCAGGACACACTCAGCGTGGTGGTGAACCAACACCTTATGACAGAATTTTATCCACAAGACTTGGTGCAAAAGGTGCTGAACTAATAATTAACAAAAATTACGGCAACCTTGTTGTATTTAAAGATAATGAAATAAGCTACATTCCACTAAGTGAAACTGCCGGTAAGCTAAAAGCTATTGAGGATAATTCACCTATTATTAAGGAATGTGAAAACCTGGGAATTTCTTTTTGCGACTAATTTCCTTTACACAACGCAACTCACCGTTATGGTGGGTTGTTGCTATTTATAGGGTTTTCGGATACAATATTATTGAGGTGATAATATGGAGCACATTACACTAAACAATCAAGTTACAATTCCTATTTTAGGACTAGGCACATATCAGTTAAAAGGTAAAAAGGGTATTGGAATTATTAAGAATGCCATTGACTTAGGCTATACCTTAATTGATACTGCTCAAATGTATCAGAACGAAACGGAAGTAGGCATTGCCATAAAAGAAAGTAATATTAATAGAGAAAATCTATTTATCACCACAAAAATATGTACACCAAACACCACATACGAAAAAGCAGAAAAAGCTATTGACGTTTCACTAAAAAATTTGCAAACAGACTATATAGATTTACTGCTAATTCACGAACCATATAATACATCAACTGAAATGTACAAAGCCTTTGAAAAAGCATATAATAGTGGAAAAGTTAGAGCAATAGGTATTTCTAATTTTAGTGAAAGTGAATATCTGAATTTAATAGATAAATGTGATGTTATACCGGCAATAAATCAAGTTGAATGCCACATTCTGTATAACAAAAAAGAACTGCAACACACTATGAAAAAGTATGGTACAGTTCTAATGGGTTATAGTCCTTTTGCACAAGGAAAAGGCAATCTATTTGTGGATAACGACATAATTAATATAGGGAAGAAATATAACAAGATTTCTTCACAAGTTATGTTGCGATACCTAATTCAAAGAGGTATTCCTACAGTTCCTAAAGCATCATCAACAGAAAGACTAAAACAAAATCTTGATGTTTTTGACTTTACTTTAAATGATAATGATATGCAAATTATCAATTCCAAAAATCAAAATAAATCCTTCTTCGGATGGGATTGATTTTTCAATCAGCCTGTAGGTTCATGTGAAAATGATAAATTTGGGTTTTTTAATTTTGTTTGTGGGTAAAGGTGAGTTTGATAAATTAGGGTTTGTGGGGATATTATATTTTAAAAGATGTAAACTATGTCCTTGTGTAAACTGTAAACTATGTGGTTGTATAATTCAAAATACAACGATATTTTGTAGTATAAACAATAGTAATTTATATATCGTATTGTGGCTCACAGGTGTAGGGGCGAACACTGTTCGCCCGTTAAAAAGTGTGATACCTATGGGATTATTGTCCCGTTTACAGACTAAATATTTATAATATCTACATAGGACAAAATACCTTTATAAAGGTCGATTTGCTCGGTCCAACAGTGTTGGACCCTACAACTGTAACTCATAATTCTTATTACATTTAATAGTTAAAAATAAAGGGAACTTTCATCTATGATGATATTTTAAACAAGTTTAAAATATCAATCACTCCTTCCGTCTTTGCATACGCAAAGCCACCTCCCTCAGCGAGGGAGGCAACAAGGTCTGTACAATTTTTTAATTATGTACAAACTTGTAAATTTGTACATATTACGCTTGGCTCCCTCAGACGAGGTATTCCCTTGCTAAGGGAAATGTCCCGTTAGGGACAAAGGGTTTGCCGTTTTCGCTAGAAAAGCTAGTCATTCGTGAATTGCAGAGCAATTCACCTTTTAAAGAATGACTGAAGGAGGGATAAAACTATAAATTAGATGAATTAATCGGTTATTATCTAATTTATCTACATTACATAATCAACCCCACAAACCCAAATTTAACTTTTGATATGAGCAAATATGGACATAGAAAATTAAAAACAGAATATGAAAAACCATTATGCTTGATACTCCTTATAACACAACAAGAGCCCATAAGTTCTATGAAAAAGCAGGTTTTAAGAAGGTAACAGAAGATGAATTACCGATAAAATTCAGCCATTCTTATAAGGATTGTGACTTCTTTATTTTGAATTTATAATTTAATATAGATATGATAAAGCCCCGATTAGATATACTAATCGGGGTTTGCTTATACCTTAACTATTAAGTTTACTTATCATCCTTAGGTGATGACTTAGTAGCATTTGTAAATTGTTCTTGTAGTGAAGTGATGGCTGTCTTATAAACATAAGAAATTTGTTCACCATTTACAACACCAACATACTTAGAGTTGTTTACCTTGTATAGTTCAAGAGTATCAGCACTTCTGCCTGAGTCGGATGTATATGTAAACTTAACTGTCATTTCAGGTTTACCGGTAATCTTTTCATGAGAGAAACCTTCTCTTGTAAAGGTCGCACCATGCATATAGTCAAATGCAGTTTGGAAGTAGCCAAAGCTGATTTGCTTACCGTTATACTTAACTGTTGTGTCAGTTGTTGTTTGGTTATCTGAAGTAGTAGAAGTCTTTGTTTCTAGGTCAAATGTATAGTTGTTTTTACCGAAAGAAACTTCTGTCTTAGATAGGCTTGTGATTTTGTTATCTACAAAGTAGTCACTTCTCATTTTGTCTAGGCTTGATGTTGTCCATCTAATTGAGTCTGTAAGAATTTTGTAAATAACATCTCCACCCTTAACCATTAGGTAGCAATACTTTTTGCTATCAGGTTTACTGGCCTGTAGTTCAACAACTGTATCCTTATATGTAGCTGTTAGTTCAGCATAAGGTGTTGCTAAACCGTATTTCTGTAGGTCAGCACTTGTTGGGTTTAGGCATACAACTGCTTTAGCTGCAACACCACGGATACCTGCTTCAATTTCACTACAAGTAGTATCGTTACCATAGTACTTAGCAGGTTGTGTGATAATGTAGTTTGTTGTAGCAGTATCATCTGTGCTATCTTCAAATTCAATATCTTCTTTGTAGTGTGTACCACTTAGGTGTACTGTCTGAGGGGTAGCTGTATCACCCTCACTTGCTGCCTTAGTAACATTTAAATCAATAAGGTCATATACACTGTATAGGAATGAGTCAACTGAGTCTTTATCAACTAGGTAAATTGATTTACCTGTACCGAATTTTACATAGTAGCCTGTGCCATTAGGTGCTTTATCGCCAACATAGAACTTAGAATTTGTCTTGTCTGTGTAGCCAACAGTAACAGTAGCCTTTGGCTTATCAAGACCAAAGTCACTGTCTTCATCACCACTTACAGAAACAATCTTAGTAAATGACATTGCTGCTGCATCAGAAGCAACTGCATCAGGTTTACCCTCAGCTATTGTTTTGTCTTCATAGCCTACTAAAGTATATTCAGTAGCCTGAGTTTCTGTCTTAGTTTTACCGTTTTTATCTTTAGTTTTCTTTACAGGAGTGTAACTCTTGATTTGGAAACTACCGTTATCATTTTCAACTTTGATAGTTTTAATCTTTCTTGGAATGTAATTAATAAGTTCACCGGTACCGTTTTCTTTAACTTCACCCTTATCATCAAGAGCAGGTTCTGCCTGATGCATTTTATTCTTGTCAACAGTATCGGAAATCTTTGCTTCCTTAGTTACTTCTTGTGTATCTTTGTTATCTTCACTACCCGGTAGGTTAATTACCACTACTAATGCAACACCAATAATAACAACAACTGCTGCCACAATAATAATCTTAAGTAGTTTTTTGTTATCTTTCTTTTTAGTAGCCATTATTTCTTTCTCCTAACTGCCCAAATTACAATACCTAGGATTAATACACCGATTGGGATAATACCTACAAATAGGATTGTTGGGAATAGGGCATCACTTGCAGCTTCCAGACCTAGAGAAGTATCACTGGCTGTAGCACTGTTAATTGTAATAGTTTCACCGTCATTTTCTGTTAGCAAGTTAAACAGATTTGCAAAATATTTGCTGTTGTTGTACTGAGAATATTTTGTTAGCAAATCGCCACAAAGTGCATCATAAGAACCGATTACAACAACATTCTTGTTAACACCGTCAGATACTTCGGATTGATTGATAACTGCACCGTTAAGTGCTTTGCCGGAACCCTTCTTAATATCGTCAGTTGACTTAGCATCTGTTGGTAGTAAGTCAGCCTTTTTAGAACTCTTTAGAAGTACCTTTGCTGAACTACCCTTTGTTAAGGTAATGTTCCATGTGTCAAACATTGCAACCTTTGTACTGCTATCAATACCATCTGTAAAGTCAGAATCATCATAATCAAATGTTGATAGTCTGTTGTCATTTGGTGAAAGTGGTGTTAGATAATCATTATCTTCTTCATAAATCCACTTATTATCAATCTTAATACCCTGTTCCTCTAGGAATGAATCCATATTTGGTGTGCCACCATCAATTACTGCCGGTGCCGGAATATAAACGAAAGTCTTGTTACTTTTCTTTGCTGTATTTAGATAGTCATTAACTTTCTTTAGTGCCTGTTCTGAAATATCAGTTGTAGGTGCAACAAATAATAGAATATCACAATCGTTTGGTACTTTATTATTTGAATCAAGGTCAACAGTAGAAGTTGAATATGCCTGATTGTCTAGGAATGTTTTTAGTGTTGAGAAATAAGAAGAATTAACACCGGAAGAAGTTACAAAACATGCTTTTGCTACATTTTCCTTTGTTAAACCAAGGATAGCTGTACAAACCGCTTGTTCAACTTTACTTGACTTAATTTTTGTATAGCCTGTTGAAGAGTCATTTTCTGTTTCGAAGAAATCTGTCATTGATAGACCTTTGTATCTGTCATTACCGGCATCAATAACACAAATTGTGCTTGAACCTGATGTTGTAAGATTTAGGTTGCTATATTTCTTAGCAAATGATGGGTTTGATGCAGTATCTTCAAATTTAAAAGTAATGTGACTGTTTAGTGCAGCAATTTCTTTGAAGAATTGAAGTGCTTGTGAGAAATATGCAACACCAAAGTTAGAGTCATATGAAGTGAAAGTATCTTCATCGGATAGAAGATAAATATCAATATCCTTGTTTACATTCTTACAAAGTTTCTTAGTATCATCCTGTAGTTGATACATATTTGAACTTGTAATATCTACTGAAAGAGATGGGAACTTATTTTCCAGTACAGATGCAATAATATTTACTGCAACTACACAGGCAAGGAAAATTGCAATAATTGCAATGCTTAACCAGCCCTTTGAGAACTTTCTTGAATGTAAAATCTTTTTGATTTTAGATTGTTTCTTTACTTCAGCATCAGAAGTTTCTTCTTTTTCAGTAGCTTCATCTGTAGAAGTTTCATCTGCTTTAATATCTTTTTCGATTTCTGTAGCTAGGAAATCTTCTTTTTTATTTTTCTTAAACAATGTAATACCTCCTTAGCTCCAGCGTCTTTTTTCTAGGACTCTAAGTGTTAAGAAATTGAATAGTGCAATAATTGATAGGAAGAATACAGTATCTGCAACACTTAAAATACCCTTAGTAAAGTTTGAGTAATGGTCAACAAATGAGATGCTAGAAATAGCAGTTGAAATCCAAGATACAGAAATTAGCTGAGAAATGCTGTCTATAAAGAAGATTACAAGACCAAAACACATACTAACAATAGCAGAAATAATCATACTTTCTGTTAATGAAGAAATGAAAATATCAATAGAAATCATTGCAGCACCAAGAATAATTGTGCCAAGTAAATTACCTAAAAATACTGACCAGTCAGGTGCACTGTAGAAAGTAAGTGTTAGTGCAAATAAAACATAAATGCCAACACAACATAAAAACATAACCAATGAGCCTAAGAACTTACCGGCAACAATCTCTCCAAGTCCTAACGGAGAGGTTAAAAGTGCTTGATCGGTTTTCTGTTTCTTTTCTTCTGAAAAAGTTTTCATTGTAATAATTGGAATTACAAGAACTGTAATCATAAACATATTTGAAAATAGATTTGCCATATCTTTGCTGTTTCCTACTATGCAATAGAAGTAGAAAAACAACCCTGCAAAGAAATAATAAACTGCCATTACAACATATCCTATTGCAGAGGTAAAATATGAACTTAATTCTTTCTTTAAAATAGCTGTCATTACTTTTTACCTCCCTTTGATACAGGCTTTGATGTTAACTTTAGGTATGCTTCTTCAAGACTCATACCACCCTCATTCATAGTAAGGATAACTGACTTGTTGTTAACCATAGCATTGAAAACACCTTTTCTAATGTCAACACCACTTTCATGTTCAATGTTGTATACATTAGTGTTTTCTGCACTTTGTCTTTCAACAGTAATTTTCTGTACACCATGAACATTCTTTAAAGCAGTTGTAACGGAAGTTACTGTGCCTTCAGCTTCAAGAGTAAGTGTTGACTTACCTGTAATAGCCTTTGAAAGTTCTGATGTCTTAGTATCAGCAACAACCTGTCCCTGATTGATAACAACGATTCTGTCACAGATTGCTGAAACCTCTGAAAGAATATGTGAAGAAAAGATAACTGTGTGTTTCTTTCCTAAGCCTCTGATTAAACTTCTGAATTCTCTAATCTGTGAAGGGTCAAGACCAACGGTAGGTTCATCAAGAATAAGTACAGGTGGGTTGCCAAGTAATGCTTGAGCAAGACCTACTCTCTGACGATAACCTTTTGATAGGTTACGGATAATTCTTGACTGATGGTCAGTTAACTTAGTAACTGCAAGAACTTCATCAATGTGAGCCTTCTTAGGAAGTTTTACTTTCTTAACAGAGAACATAAACTCCAAATATTTTCTAACTGTCATATCCATATAAAGTGGTGGCAGTTCCGGAAGATAACCAATCTGGGACTTTGCACCCTTTGGATCTTTCAAAATTTCTGAATCATTTATGGTTACTGTGCCACTTGTAGAAGAAATGTACCCTGTGATAATATTCATAGTTGTACTTTTACCGGCACCGTTTGGACCAAGAAAGCCTAGTATCTCACCATCATTAACAGTAAAACTAATGTCGTTTACTGCCTTGATGTCGCCATACTGCTTTACAAGGTTTTTTATTTCAACCATATTTTCAACTCCTTTTTCCTTTTAGTAAACTAGATTAATTTCCATAATAATTCTAACAGATTATTAGTTTTTTTCAACAAATCAACTCCAAATGTCACTTTTTATTCATAAAGTTTCAATTAACTGTCACAATATAAAAAATTCTCTTGTGAAATATAACAAAACCTTTTGAAAGATTTTATTGAATGTGACAATGTGTGACAATGAATTTATTTTAAACTAACTTATATAGTGTTTATTTATTATTTCAATCCGTATTATTATACCATTAAGTCAAGCTTTCTTCAACAAGGGTAGTATAAATAATAGAAAAACAGAGATACTTAATATAAATAAGGTATGGGCAACATTGTTTGCCTGTTTAATAGTATAAAGAAAAGAGTGATAGTATGGATTACCTAAAAGCATTTGTTGTTGGTGGACTTATTTGTGTTGTTGGTCAAATATTAATTGACAAAACAAAATTAACACCGGCTAGAATTTTAACTTCCTTTGTTGTAATCGGTGTACTTCTAGGTGCAGTAGGACTATACAAGCCTTTAGTTGACTTTGCCGGTAGTGGTGCTACAGTACCTTTGTCCGGTTTTGGGTACAATTTATACAAAGGTGTTAAGGAAGCAATCAGCGAAGACGGATGGCTTGGAATATTCACAGGTGGTGCTACTGCATCTGCCGGAGGAATAGCCGGTGCTATATTTTTCGGTTTTTTGGCAGGATTACTGGGAAAACCACAGGAAAAATCCTAGGAAAATATAGATAAACACTTGATTTTTCCTATATTATATGCTATTATTTAATAGTTAAATATCCTAATGGTAAAGGAGTGGTCAGTACGACCGCTCCTTTGTTATTATAAAGAGGTGATAAAATGGCAAACAAAAAAGGTAACAATACTGCCGGAATGGTATGGGAAATTGCAGAACCTATTGCAAAGGATTTAGGGCTACAACTTTGGGATGTTCGCTATGTTAAAGAAGGTGCACAGTGGTATCTTAGAGTAATCATTGACAAAGAAGATGGTGTAGGCATTGACGATTGTGAGAAAATGTCCAGAGCCTTAGACGCTCCTCTTGATGAAAAAGAGATTGGTCAGAACCAGTACATTCTGGAGGTTAGTTCTCCCGGTATTGAGAGAGAGCTTGTTCGTGAGGAACATTTTGACCAATTTATCGGTGCTGATGTAATGGTTAAGATGATTAGACCTATTGAGGGTATCGGTAAGGAATTTAAGGGTAAGCTTAAATCTGCCGATAAACAGACTGTTACAATTACAGACCACAGTGATGAAAACGAAATTACTATTAATAAGAAAGATACAGTTTATATTAAACTGGATGACTTTGATTTTTAAAAGAAAGGATTTGATTTTGGAATGAATAATAAGGCATTATTTGAGGCATTAAGATCTCTAGAACAAGAAAAAGGCATTTCTATGGATGCTATGATTACACAAATTTCTAAAGCTATTGTTATTGCTTGTAAGAATAACTACGGTGGCAATGATGATGTTGAAATCTCTATGGTACCTGAAAAGAATAGCTTTGATGTTAAGCTAAACAAAGAAGTAGTTGAAGAGGTATTTGACCCTGACTATGAAATTTCTCTTGAAGATGCTCAGAAAATTAAGAAGTCAGCTACTATCGGTGACAAGGTTGCAATTTCACTTGACCCTAAGAACCTAGGCAGAATTGCAGTACAGACTGCTCGTTCAGTTATCCGTCAGGGTATTCGTGATGGTGAAAAGGGTCAGATGCTTGCTGAATTCCAGTCAAAGCAACAGGAAATTGTTACTGCTAAGGTTGAGAGAATTGACCCTGTTTCCGGTGGTATTACAATCAGAATCGGTAAAGCAGAAGCAGTTCTACCTAAGTCAGAACAGATTGGTGACGAAACATTCAAGGAAGGTGACCTAATTAAGGTTTATATCGTTGATGTCAGAACAACAGACAGAGGTCCTAGAGCATTTATCTCAAGAACTCACCCTGACTTTGTTAAGAGATTATTTGAAACAGAAGTTCCTGAAATTTTTGATGGTGTTGTAGAAATTAAGTCAGTTTCAAGAGAAGCAGGTTCCAGAACAAAGATGGCAGTTTATAGCAATGACAAGACTATTGATGCAGTTGGTTCTTGTATCGGTGCTAAAGGTGCCAGAGTTAACACTATTGTTGAAGAACTTGGTGGAGAAAAGATTGATATTGTAGAATGGTCAGAAGACCCTGCAAAGTTTATTGCAGCTTCCCTATCTCCTGCAACTGTTATTAAGGTTGTTATTGAAGACCTTGAAGGTAAATCTTGCAGAGTTACTGTTCCTGACAACCAGCTTTCACTTGCTATCGGTAACAAGGGTCAGAACGCAAGACTTGCAGCTAAACTAACAGGCTGGAAGATTGATATTCGTCCTGAAAGCGGTTTCTTCGGTGAAGATGAAGAAGCTGAAGACGAAGTTCTAGTTGACAATGCTGAAGATACAACACAGGAAGAAGTAGAAAACATTACAACTGAAACTGAAGAAGCAGAAGAAAATGCAACAGAAGAGCCAATCGTTGAAGATACAGCAGTTGAAGAATCAACAGAAGAAGTACCGACTGTTTAAATGAATGTTGACAGTTTTATTGATAACATTTTATGAACAGATAACGAGGAATAATTTATTCTTGTAATATAATGAAAGGAGGAATTACTGTGAAAACAAAGAAAGTTCCAATGAGAAAATGTTCCGGTTGTGGAAATATGTTTCCAAAGAAAGAACTGGTTAGGGTTGTAAAAGCCCCTGACAAAAAAGACAGTGACGGTAATATAATAGAAAAGGGTGAAGTTTCTCTTGACCTTACTTCTAAGAAATCCGGAAGAGGTGCTTATGTCTGCAAAAATGTTCAGTGCCTACAAAAAGCCAGAAAGACTAAGAGGATTGACCGTTCATTAGATACAGTCATTCCTTCAGAAATTTATGACCAGATGGAAAAGGAAATTGCCGATGAATGACAGATTACTTTCTATCTTGGGCTTATGCAGACGAGCAGGTAAAATTGTAATTGGTACAGACCCGGTTATTGAGTCTGTTACAACCGGAAAATCCTTTATTGTCCTTATGACAAAGGATTTTTCAGCCAACAGTAAGAAAAACATCCTGAAAGCCTCTAACAACAGTTCAGTTAAGACTTTCGTTATTAACAGAACTAAGGATGAGTTAGGTATGGCAATTGGCAAGTATTGTGCTGTTGTCAGCATAACAGACAGAGGTTTTTCTGATAAAATTCAAGAGTTAATCTTGAAAGAGCAAGAACAGGAGGAATGAAACTATGATGATTAAATATAAGGTTAATGAGGTTGCTAAGGACCTTGGCGTTAACAGTAAGAAAGTTATCGAAGTGCTTGATAAGTATTGTGGCGTACAGAAGAAAACTACAACTACTCTGGAAGAAAATGAGCTAAATGTTGTTTTCGATTACTTTACTCAGGACAAAAATCTTGATAACTTAGATGCTTACTATGCAAAGAGAAACGCAGGTATTGAAGAAGTAGAAAAGAAGAAAGACGAAGAAAAGAAAAAGAGAAAAGAAGAACATAAACGCCAAAAAGCAGAACAAGCTAAAAAACAGGGCAAAGCTCCTGCACAACAAGAGAAAGAACATCAGGCTCCCAGAAGAAAAGAAAGCCGTGTTATTGATACATCAGCAGTTGTTGTTAATGTTGATAAGTACAACGAAAAGTACGACAATATGGCTGACTCTAAGATGAACAGAAGTGACAGAAACAAAAGTCAGGTTAAAAAGCAGAAGATTAACCAGCGTTCACAGCAGAGAAAGAAAAGACAAGGTAAGAGAGAAACAGAACAGGAAAGACTAAAGAGAATTGCAGCAGAAAGAAAGGCAAAGCCTATCACTGTTCAGATTCCTGAGGAAATTGTTGTTCAGGAACTTGCTTCTCGTCTAAAGGCTACTGTTGCAGAAGTTGTAAAGAAAGCATTCTTAATGGGTACAATGGTTACTGCTACAGATACTATTGACTTTGATACTGCTTCTCTAATTGCTATGGAATTCCATGCAAAGGTAGAGAAAGAAGTTGTTGTTACAATCGAAGAACAGATTATTGATGATACAGAAGATGATGATGCAAATCTAGTACCAAGAGCTCCGGTTGTTGTTGTTATGGGTCATGTTGACCATGGTAAAACATCTATCCTTGATGTTATCCGTCATGCAAATGTTACATCCTCTGAAGCCGGTGGTATTACTCAGCATATCGGTGCTTACAGAGTTCAGGTTAACGGCAAGGATATTACATTCCTAGATACTCCGGGTCATGAAGCATTTACAACAATGCGTGCAAGAGGTGCAATGGCTACAGATATTGCTATTCTTGTTGTTGCTGCTGATGATGGTATTATGCCACAGACAGTAGAAGCTATTAACCACGCTAAGGCTGCCGGTGTTTCTGTTGTTGTTGCTATTAACAAGATGGATAAACCGGGTGCTAACCCAGAAAATGTAAAACAACAGCTAACTGAATATGAACTTGTACCTGAAGAATGGGGTGGTGATACACCTTGTATTCCTGTTTCTGCAAAGACTAAGGAAGGTATCCCTGATTTACTTGAAATGGTACTTCTAATTGCTGAAATGAAGGAACTAAAGGCTAACCCTGACCGTCAGGCTAAGGGTTGCGTTATTGAAGCAAGACTTGATAAGGGTAGAGGTCCAATCGCTACAATGCTTGTACAGAACGGTACACTTCACCAAGGTGATATTGTTGTTGCCGGTACTGCAGTTGGTAGAGTTAGAGCAATGACTAACGATAGAGGCAGAAAAGTTAAGGAAGCCGGTCCATCAGTTCCAGTTGAAATTACAGGTCTTGATGAAGTTCCACAGGGTGGCGACATTTTCAATGCCGTTTCTGATGAAAGACTTGCTCGTCAGCTTGTTGAACAGAGAAAAGCTAAGGCTAAGGAAGAACTATTTAATTCAAGAACTAAGGTTACACTTGATAACCTATTTGACCAGATGAAACAGGGCGAAATGAAAGAACTTCAGATTATTGTTAAGGCTGATGTTCAGGGTTCTGTTGAAGCAGTTAGACAGTCACTTGAAAAGCTATCTAATGATGAAGTAAGAGTTAATGTTATCCACGGTGGTGTTGGTGCTATTAACGAAAGTGATGTTATGCTTGCTAATGCAAGTAATGCAATCATTGTTGGCTTTAATGTTAGACCTGATGCTACTGCAGTAGCAAATGCTGAGAGAGAATCTGTAGATATTCGTCTATATAGCATTATTTATAACTGTATTGAAGAAATTGAATCAGCTATGAAGGGTATGCTTGCTCCTAAGACAAGAGAAGTTGTAATCGGTAATGCTGAAATCCGTAACATTATCAGAATCAAGAGTGTTGGTGTTGTTGCCGGTTCATATGTTAAGAACGGTACTATCAAGAGAAATGCTCAGGTTAGAGTTATTCGTGACGGTGTTGTTATTGCTGATGATACAATCGCTTCACTACAGAGATTTAAGGATGCAGTTAAGGAAGTAAACGAAGGTTATGAATGTGGTATTTGCCTAGAAAAATATAACGACCTTCGTGAAGGTGATATTTTTGAAGTGTATGAAATTCAGGAGTATCGTGAAGACTAATAACAGTCTATTGTAAAAGAGGAAATTAATATGTCAGGACACAGAATTGATAGAACAACTGAAGATATTAAAAGAGAACTAACTGATATTTTTAAGTCAGTAAAAGACCCTAGAGTTGCCGATTGCTTTATTTCTATTATCAGAGTTGAGGTTACTAATGACCTTAGCTATTGCACAGTATATTTCAGTGTAATCGAAGGTATGGAAAGAGCAAAGGAAGCACTAAAGGGACTGAAATCTGCTACAGGTTATATCAGAAGAGAACTTGGTCACAGACTTCATTTGCGTCATACTCCGGAGCTTATCTTTAAGCCTACCGATAGTATTGAATACAGTGCTAACATTAGCCGTATTCTAAATGACCTTGATATTAAAGAAGATGAGGACCAAGATGAAGCTTGATAATGTAGCTAAAATTTTACAAGAAAAAAATAATATTGAAATTTTAACTCACCATTATCCTGATGGAGATACCCTAGGTTCTGCTTATGGTCTTTGTAAGGCTTTACAAGATATAGGCAAAAATGCAAGGGTAATCCTTAGTGGTAAGGCTGCTACAAAGTTTGATTATCTAAAAAATGGAGTAAAGGAAAATTCCTTTACTCCGGATTTTATTATGTCTGTTGATGTAGCAGCACCACAGCTTTTAGGGGATAATGAGGAAAGTTATAGCAACAAAATTCAGTTATGTATTGACCACCATGGCAGTAATTCTTTAGGTGTAGAGGATAGTTATATTGATGCTACAGCAGCATCTACTTGTGAAATTATCTTTGACCTAATCACCCTAATGAATGTGAAGATTACTAAAGAAATTGCAAACTGCCTTTATACAGGTGTCAGTACAGACACAGGTTGCTTTATGTACACAAATACCACTGCAAAAACTCATATGATTGCAGCAAAACTAATTGAATGTGGTGCTGATTTTGCAGTTATCAACAGAGCAATGTTTGAAACCAAAACAAAGCAGAAACTTGCCCTTGAAAGAATGGTTTATGACACACTGGATTATTACTATGACGGCAAACTAGCTATTATTTACACCACCCTTGCAATGCAAGATAAACTAAATTTAGGTGATGACCAAATGGAAGGCTTGGCATCAATTCCCAGACAGATTGACGGTGTAAAGATGGGCATTACTATTAGAGAAAAGCAGGACAATGTATTTAAAATTTCTGTTAGAACTAATGGTGATACCGATGCTTGTGAATTTTGCAAAAAGTTCGGTGGTGGTGGCCATAAGGCTGCCTCAGGTTGTGCAATTAACGGTACACTTGAAAGTGTTAAGCAACAGCTTATTGATGCAGCGAAAGAGATACTACAATGAACGGTGTAATTGTAATAAACAAGCCAATGGACTTTACTTCATTTGATGTTGTGGCAGTAATGAGGAAAGCCCTTGGCATTAAGAAAATCGGTCATTTAGGTACACTTGACCCTAATGCAACAGGTGTACTTCCCTTAGTTGTGGGAAACGGCACTAAGGCTCAGGACTTAATTACCAATCACGATAAAGGCTATGTGGCTACTTTTCAGTTTGGAAAGAAAACCGATACTCTAGACATTTGGGGTAAGGTGCTAAAGAAAGAAAAAACTTCTTTCACTACAGAAGAAGTTAAGGAAAAGCTAAAAGAATTTCAAGGTGAAATTTATCAGCTACCACCTATGTACTCAGCTATTCAGATAAACGGTCAAAGACTTTATGACTTAGCAAGAGCAGGTAAAACTGTTGAAAGAGAAAAAAGAAAAGTAACAGTTTATTCCATAGAACTTCTTGACTTTGATGAAGAAAATCAAAGTGGTAAGTTGGAAATCAAGTGTAGTAAGGGTACATATATAAGGACAATTATTGATGACCTTGGTGAAAGTTTAGGTTCTTGTGCAGTTATGACTTCACTTGTTAGAACCGAGGCTTGTGGTTTTACCCTTGAAGATGCAATTGACTTGCAGAAAGCTAGAGAACTAGAGGATTTCACACCATACATTAAAAGTGTGGAAAGTCTGTTTATGAACTACGGTTATGTGAAAATTACAGAACCACAAGCAAGAAGATTTTCTAACGGTGGTGCATTGGATAAGAACAGAACTTACCTTGAAAAAATGCAACCTAAAGAGGACACAATCCTAAGAGTTAGAGATAATAAGAATCAGTTTATCGGCTTAGGCATCGTTAAAGGCAACGAACTAAAGATTTATAAACTTTTCAAAACAAATTAATTTTCCACATTTTGATAAGCTAATATGGAAAACTTTTATTTTATAACTTACCCCTTATTTTTAGAAATTCCCTTTAGTAGAAAAGGCAACTAATAACTGTATTTAGATTTATGTATGGTTAGTCAATATTTGCCTTACTATTTAAATGTATAAATTAATATGTGATTAAAAATTAACCGACTTTAGTGGCGATTACTACCTAAAGCCGGTTTTAATTTTTACTATATCAAATTTATCATTATGTTTTTAAATCATTTCATTTTAATTTCAACAAATTATAACCTTAACAATGAATTTATTTCTTCAATTTTGTCTGTCGGTTAAAGCGAATCAAATAATTTTTTTCATAATTTTACCTAAATTAATCATACAAATTAGGGTTTGTCTTTTAGTTTTGTTTGTGGGTTAAGGTGAATTTGTTTTAAATTAAATCGGCTATAAAGAAAAATTCATAGTGAGAATATGCACATAAAATCATATGAAACTCTGACTCACAGGTGTAGGGTCTTTCAGCAAAAGATTTTATTACATAAAACTTTTGCATAAGTTCACATTAGCAAATCAAACTTTGCCTTTGGCTCGTTTTCTTTGATGTTCACTTAATTGTTCGCCCGTCAAAAAGTGTGATACCTATGGGATTATTGTCCCGTTTACAGACTAAATATTTATAATATCTACATAGGACAAAATACCTTTATAAAGGTCGATTTGCTCGATCCAACAGTGTGTATAGAGTAATAAGATGGTATACAACAGAGAAAGGACATGGTATACAGTTTTGTGATAAAATTAAAGGCATAA
>CAKSNZ010000005.1 GCA_934476515.1 uncultured Ruminococcus sp.
TTAGACGAAGCTAGTAACATAGCCTTTAAGGCGTTAAAAGAAAAGCCACCGGCTAAGCCGGTGGATCTTTACTTATTCATATACTTTTGAAAATTTATTTACACCACAAAATAAAGTAAAAAAGTTCTAAAATAATTCTCACCTTAATACAATTAATATATAAGCAAAAAGGAGAGAAAACTATGGAACTTGAAAATAATATAAAATTATGTGGTAGAGATACTATGGTAACTCAGGCAATAGAAGAACCGGTTGATGTGGATTTTACTTTACCTGATTATTGTCCTGATATAGAGAAAATACTGAAATGCACTTTAACACCACAAATTTTTTCTCGTAATATTTCAGGTGGTGTACTGGAGATAGAGGGTGCATCTGTTATCAAGGTTATGTATGTTGACAGTGTGCGAAAAACTTTGCGTACAAGCCAACAGACAGTTCCTTTCAATCGTGCAATTAATATCAAGGATTATCCGGAAAATCATTTTCTGGATACAGTTGCCACAACTGAATATGTGAATTGCAGAGCATTGTCACCACGCAGATTGGTTATCAAAGGTGCATTGAGCATTAAGGTGGATATTGTAGGCAAAACAACTACAATGATTCCTTCTTCCGAAAGCTTTTCAAATTTCCAAAAGAAATGTTGTACTAAGAAGTATATGGATGTAACTTCCGTAACAGAAGAAACTTTCAATATTAACGAAACAATCAGTGTTGATAATAAACCACCGATTGAACAGGTTATAAAGTCAATTGTGAAAATCAATGTTACCGACCATAAGTCTATGGATGATAAGATTGTGCTTAAGGGTGAAATGAATTTAAGACTTCTCTATTTATCCGACTTAGATAGTGGAAAAACAGAGTGTATTGATTATATGATACCTTTTAACCAGATTGTTTCTTGTGTTGGTGCAGGGGAAGATACAGTAAATAATGTGAATTGTAAACTACTTTCCTATGATGTGAAGATTACAAAGGAAAATGAAGAAAAGACAATTCTCCTTGATGCAAGGGTAAATATGACTGCTGTTTGTTATAAAGAAAGAGAACAGTCATTTTTAGTTGATGCTTATTCTCGTGATTATTTTTGCGATTTGAAAAATAAGCCAGTAACACTTGTTAATTCTGTCAGAGAAATAAAAAGAAACTTCATTAAAAAAATGGATATTTCTTCCAATGACCAAGACTTTACCAAGGTTATTGATGTGTATAACGAAACTGCCTCAGTTAATGTAGCCGATGAAAAAGGCTTTATTACATTTGTGGGTAAAGGCTCAATCTGTATTGTTGCTTGTGATAAAGAGGGAACACCATTCTACATAGAGCGTACAATGGATTTTTCCGAAACAACAGATGAACAGTTTTCACCGGTAAAAAGTTGCAGTGTTTCTGTTGCATCGGTTAGTTATAGAATTAAGGATGACAGAACTTTAGAAATTCGTGTGGAATTTTCAGTATCAGCATTTGTTACAACAGTTGAAAACGATAGTTTTGTTGAGGATGTTATTGTTTATGAGGATAAGAAAATTGAGAAAAATTCCTCAGCATTAACTCTCTATTTTGCCGAAAAAGGTGAAACTGTGTGGGATATAGGCAAGAGATATTCAACAGACTGTGCATTTGTTAAAGAGGACAACGAACTTGAAGAAGAAACTTTACCGGAAAAAGAAATGCTTATAATTAGAAGATAACAAAAGCAAAACCCTATTTCAATTGAGAAATAGGGTTAATTTTATATCAAAACAGGTGATACATTTGTTTTCTTTATGTGCCTTGTTAATTAATTTCATTAGTGATTTTGTATCACTGTTGTTTCCTAAAGAGTTAATAACATCAATCAATTGTAATAAAGACTCAGGTGGAATTAATGTTACACCACAAGGGTCAATGTAATTGCCTCTATTTTCGTAACTTTGAAGATAAGTATCAATGTTTTCTACTTTATTTATTACTTTATCAAAAAAACTTCATTAACTGAAATACAATTGTGTTATTTGATTATGTCCTCATATTCTAAATCTAAGTCAGAATATGAATAATCAACTTTTATATTTTATTATTAAACTATTATAATGTATTTGTCAATATATATGTTAGATTTTTCACTTGTTAAAGTAAGTTTTAAGTCAACGGTTATAATTTGTGCAAGTCCATCATATATTTTATTAAAAACATATGGAGGAATGAAAATGACAGAGAGAAGCATATATCGTGACATTTCACAAAGAACAAATGGAGATATTTATATTGGAGTAGTTGGACCTGTGCGAACAGGAAAAAGTACATTTATCAAAAAGTTTATGGATACTATTGTTATTCCTAATATAAAGGATGACTCCCTAAAGATTCGCACAAATGATGAATTACCTCAGTCATCTGGTGGTCGTACAATAATGACTACTGAACCTAAGTTTATTCCTGAGGAAGCAATGGAAATTTCTTTACCGGATAAAGCCCATTTAAAGGTGAGAATGATTGATTGTGTTGGTTATGTTGTAAAGGACTCAATGGGCTATATGGAGGATGATATGCCTAGAATGGTAAAAACTCCATGGTCAAAGGAAGAAATGCCCTTTGATGAAGCAGCAGAAATCGGCACAAAAAAGGTTATCAATGACCATAGTACAATCGGTCTTGTAATAACAACTGACGGTTCAATCAGTGATATTACAAGAGAGTCTTACCAAGAGGCAGAGGAGAGAGTAGTAAAAGAATTAAAAGCTATCAACAAGCCATTTGTTGTGCTACTTAATTCAATTGAACCATCTTCTCCGGCAGTTATTTCACTTTCAGAACAGCTTTCAGGTAAGTACCAAGTGCCTGTTATTCCGGTGAATTGCCTTACAATGGAAGAAAATGAAATTAAGAGAGTGTTAGCACAAGTGCTATTTGAATTTCCTATTAAGGAAATTAATATTGATATGCCAAAGTGGGTTGTAAACCTAGATAAAGAACATTGGCTAAAAAAACAGATTTTCACAACTATAAAAGAAAATGCAATGTCAATGGAGAAACTTCGTCAAGTTCAAGAAACTTGTCAGGGTATTGGCAAAGATGAATTTGTAGATTCAAGTGAAATCAAAGAACTTGACTTAGGTAAAGGCATTGCCGATATTAAGATTGTAGTTAATAACAACTGTTTCTATAAAGTAATGTCAGAGAAAACAGGAACAGAGATTGTTGATGAAGAAGCATTAATGGAAAGTATCAGTATGCTTTCTGCCAAACAAAAGGAATTTGATAAAATTGCAGCAGCTTATAAAGATGTGGAAGAAAAGGGTTATGGCATAGTAATGCCGACTTTAGAAGAACTTTCCCTTGATGAACCTCAGATTATCAAACAAAGTGGTAAGTATGGAATAAGACTTAAAGCCTCAGCACCATCAATTCATATGATGAAAATACATACAGAGGCAGAGGTTACACCAATTGTCGGCAGTGAACAACAAAGCCAAGAGCTTGTTTCTTATCTGTTAAAAGAGTTTGAAGAAAATCCTGCAAAAATATGGGAAAGTAACATTTTCGGAAAGTCAGTTCATGAACTTGTAAACGAAGGTTTGCACAATAAACTGTATAGAATGCCGGAAGATGCCCGCAAAAAAATAGGGGAAACAATACAAAGAATAATCAATGACGGTTGTAACGGATTGATTTGTATTATACTCTAATAAAAAGCACAAATTTTATTTAAACCACTAAACATATTTGTGAAAAATATCACAAAAAAATAAAATCCCCTATATTTTATTGATAAAATCATTAACACATTGTATAATAACTAGTGTATAAAAATGTAAATATGGGGGATTTTCATGGATTTGAAAACTATCATGGCAGCCGGTATGAGTGTCAGTGAGAAATTCAATATTTCTTTCACAGTTATTCTTACTGGTTTCGTAGTTGTTTTCGCAGTATTGATTCTTCTAATCTTTATCATTGCTATCTATGGTAAGATTGTTTCATCTGCTCAAAACAAATCAAAAGAAAAGAAAGCCAAAGCAGAAGCCGAAAAAGCTGCTAAGGCAACAGAAAAATCAGCTCCAGCATCTGCTCCGGTTCAGAAAGTTGCTCCTAGCAACGGCCTAACCGATGAAATCGTTGCAGTTATTGCAGCAGCCGTAGATAGTACATACGGCGTTGGTAACGCAAAGATTAAGAGCATCAAGAAGTCACCATCAAGTGGCAGACCTGCTTGGGGTCAGGTTGGTGTTATTGATAACACCAGACCATTTTAGTCGGAAAGGAAGTTTAAACTATGGGAATTATTCACGGTTTTCTAGAAGGTATCGTTGGCCTTGTTGAGTCTTCCGGCTTTGTATCACTAGGTTGGCAGAACTACGTTATGGTCGCAGTTTCTTTCGTACTTCTTTATCTGGCTATCGCAAAAGAATACGAACCACTAATCCTTTTACCTTTAGCATTTGGTATGCTACTTGTAAACTTATATCCATCAATTATGGGTGCTCCTTCAACAGAGTTTGTGCTTCAATCGGAGTATATAAAAACCCATGATGTGGGAACACAATCGGTACAGTATGCAACTACTGTAATGAATGGTGAAGTTTATTATAATGTGCCTACTTACGGTGGTCTACTTTATTACCTATATCAGGGTGTTAAGATGGGTATTTACCCACCACTAATCTTCCTAGGTATCGGTGCTATGACTGACTTTGGTCCTCTAATTGCTAACCCTAAGTCATTCATCCTTGGTGCTGCTGCTCAGTTAGGTATTTTCTTCACATTCTTCGGTGCTATCTTCCTAGGCTTTACACAGGCTCAGGCAGGTTCTATCGGTATTATCGGTGGTGCTGACGGTCCTACTGCTATTTTCGTAACAAGTAAACTTGCTCCGGATCTACTTGGTCCTATCGCAGTTGCTGCTTACTCTTATATGGCACTGGTTCCTATTATTCAGCCACCTATTATGAAGGCTCTAACAACAAAGAAGGAAAGAGCAATCAAGATGTCTCAGTTAAGACCGGTTTCAAAGCTAGAGAAGATTATCTTCCCAATCGTTGTTATCGTTCTTGTAGCACTTCTACTTCCTGATGCTGCTCCACTAGTTGGTATGCTAATGCTTGGTAACCTAATGAAAGAATCCGGCGTTGTTGATAGAATCGCAAAGACAGCTCAGAACGAACTAATGAATATCGTTACTATCTTCCTAGGTGTAACAGTTGGTGCTACTGCAACAGGTAAAGTTTTCCTACAGCTAAACACACTAAAGATTATTCTTCTAGGTCTAATCGCATTCTGTCTAGGTACAGCCGGTGGTGTTCTATTCGGTAAGCTAATGTGCGCAGCTACAAAGGGTAAGGTTAACCCACTAATCGGTTCTGCCGGTGTTTCTGCCGTTCCAATGGCTGCTCGTGTATCACAGAAGGTTGGTCAGCAAGAAAACCCAACAAACTATCTATTAATGCACGCTATGGGACCAAATGTAGCAGGTGTTATCGGTTCTGCTGTTGCAGCCGGTGTTCTGCTAAGTGTTATCCCTCACTAATTAATAAATGTAACCTAATTAATGCCTCAACTATGTTGAGGCATTTTTCTTTGTCAAATTATATTATTATTCCTATTAAGAATAATATTTATAGTTATATTTGTTAGAATGGTATAGATACAAAATAAATAATTTATAACAAAATATTTTTGTGCAACATTTATTAAATTATTTAGGGGAGGACTTCTCTTGTTCTATAAGGATTTTACAGTGTCATTTTTCTTGAAAATGATACGCAAACGAATTAAATTTATTGTTTTGCTAACTTTGGTAGGTGGCATACTTACTTTACTATATGCCAATTTCTTTATTACACCATCATATTCTGCTCAAGCAATGGTAATTGTTCAGAACTATACTGCAGCAGATGCAGCAGCAGATGCAGCCGAAGAGGCTGCCCAAAACGGTGTTACTGACAAAAGTCAGCAAGAAGATATTCAGGATACAACAAATGCAAAGAGCTTCGATGATGGCAATGTTAAAATTTATGCCAGTGACCTTACTGCCTCATCAACACTTGCTCAGTATTGTACAATTCTTTTTAAGAATAATGTTGAAATTCAGAATATGCTTAACGGTTGTGGTATGGAAATCACTCAGGAACAAGAAAGTAACTTCCTATGGATTACAATGACTTCATCAAACCCTAAGATTGCTGCCGATACTTGTAATGCAGTTGTAAATAAAATCACAGGTACTAAGAATGAACAAGGTCTATTTGATGAAATTTTCTCAGCCGGTGGCGTAACTGCAGTTAAGTATGCATCAGTACCTTCAGCCAGTACATATCCAAATGTAAAGAACTATGCTCTTTATGGTCTAATTGGTGGACTTGCACTATCACTGGTTATTTCATTTATCCTTGAACTTGTTGACACAACAGTTAAGCATGATGATGATCTAAACAAAATGTACAAGATACCTGTATTTGGTGAAATAATGGACTTTGAACAGAATGGAGATGACACAGATGAAACTAAGAAGTAGAAACAGAAGAAAATCTGATAGTGGTTATTCTGTTGGTCATAGCCAAAGCTATATGGCAAATTCTGCTCAATCAGGTGACGCAGGTAAATTCGCTATTATTGAAGGCTATAAGATTGCAAGAACTAATATTCAGTTCTCACTTTCAGCAAGTAACGATAACTGTTTTGCAGTAACTTCTTGGAGCAAAGGTGAGGGTAAAAGTACCTCAACATCTAATATAGCTATTTCATTTGCTAAAATGGACAAAAAGGTTGTTTTACTTGATTGTGACCTTAGAAGACCTAACATTCACAATCTTCTAAAGATTGAGAATACTGCCGGTATGACATCTGTTTTGTGTAATGATAAAACATTTGACCAGGTAGTACAGAGAGAGGTTTTGCCTAATCTTGATGTACTTACAGTTGGTACAATACCACCAAACCCATCAGAACTTATCGGTTCAGACAATTTTGCTAACTTAATTAAAGAACTAAAGAAAAAGTATGATTATGTAATTATGGATACTGCTCCTATCGGTATTGTTACAGATGCTTTGCTTGTAAAGGATTTAGTGGCAGGTTACTTAATTGTTGTTCGTGAAGGTGTAACAACCCATGGTGATATTCAGAACTTTTTGAAAGCTATGGAAACCTCAGGTGCAAAACCTATGGGCTTTCTAAAGGTTGGTTGTGACCCTAGTGAAGGCAAAAGTGGCAAGTATAAGTACAAAAAGTACAATAGATACAACAAATATAACTCTTACGAATATTATAGATATTATTAATAATATATACCCTGCACATTGTTGCAGGGTGTTTTTTTGTAGATTATTAGCAAGATTTTGCAAGATTAAAAATAATACTTGCATTATTAATAAAATAGTATTAGAATAATAAAGTAAAATATAATATATTTGAAGGGGAATAGGTATGTATTATTCAGAAATGACAAAAGAACAACTTCTTAACGAAAAGTCTGCTCTGGAAAAACAGTATGAAGATTACAAAGCAATGAACTTAAAACTAGATATGTCAAGAGGTAAACCAAGCACAGAACAGCTTAACATCTCTTCTCGTATCCTTGATATTCTAACATCAGATAGTGATTGTTCAACAGAAAAAGGTTTTGACTGCCGTAACTACGGTTTGATGGACGGTATCACAGAAATCAAGCCAATCTTTGCAAAGATGATGCAGGTTGACCCTGATATGATTATGGTTGGTGGTAACTCATCACTTAATATGATGTTTGATACAATTTCTCTATTTATGACTAAGTCACCTGTAGAAGGTGAAAAGCCTTGGTTAGAAGTTAAGAACAGAAAGTTCTTATGTCCTGCTCCGGGTTATGACAGACACTTTGGTATCACAGAATACTTTGGTTTTGAAATGATTACAATTCCAATGACTAGTGAAGGTCCTGATATGGATATGGTTGAAAAGCTAGTTGCCGAGGATGACTCAATCAAGGGTATTTGGTGTGTTCCTAAGTACAGTAACCCTCAGGGTATCACATATAGTGATGAAACAGTAAAGAGATTTGCTAACCTAAATCCAAAGGCAAAAGATTTCAGAATTTTCTGGGATGATGCTTACTGTGTTCATGATGTTACAGAAACTCCGGATAAGCTTATTTCCCTAATGGATGAATGTAAGAAGACAGGTAAAACAGATTTACCAATTATCTTCTGTTCAACTTCTAAGATTACTTTCCCAGGTAGTGGTGTTGCTGCTATGGCTGCTGATGAAAACAATATGAAAGTAA
This sequence comes from uncultured Ruminococcus sp., assembly GCA_934476515.1. Classification (GTDB taxonomy): domain Bacteria; phylum Bacillota; class Clostridia; order Oscillospirales; family Acutalibacteraceae; genus Ruminococcoides; species Ruminococcoides intestinihominis. The sequence goes on from CAKSNZ010000005.1 coordinate 8,246, forward strand.
TTAAAGAAAAATATAAATATCAGACAATCAGTTTTGATAAGGTTAATATGCTAAGACACATCCTATTCTTTAAGGATATTGATGGTGTTAAGGCTCATATGGATAAGCATAAGTGTATCCTAAAGCCTAAGTTTGATATTGTCCTAAAGCATTTAAAGGAAAGTGTAGGACCAACAGGTGTTGCAACTTGGTTTGAACCAAACGGTGGTTACTTTGTAGCAGTTGATGTTATGGAAGGTACTGCAAAGAAGGTTGTACAGCTTTGTAAAGAAGCCGGAGTTGTTCTAACAGGTGCCGGTGCAACATATCCATATGGCAATGACCCTAAGGATAGCAACATTAGAATTGCTCCATCATATCCAACACTTGATGAACTGGAAAAAGCAATGGAGATTTTTTGTGTAGCAACAAAACTAGCAGCAGTAAATAAAATTCTTGAAAATATGTAAATAAGATATTAATCAAATGTTACAGTATTTTAAATTATATTTATCTCTTTGCACAATAATTACTTAAATATTTGTGTTATATGACAAAATTATCTTTTATAAATATTAAATATTTGATGAATCATTGACTTTTTCACTAAATAAAAGTATAATTACTCTGTTGTGTTCTATCAGAATGTGGCAGAGTATTTTATTTGCCAACAGAATAGAATAAAAAAATATTGGAGGAAAAGGCATGAAAAGAATTCCAAAGCCTGCATTCTTCATTGTCGCAATTCTAATTTTACTGTTTAGCTATACAGCAATCTTTGGTGTATCTTATTACACAGGTGACGTAAAGCACACAGTTATAAAAGGCGTTAACGACATTAGATGGGGAATTGACATTCAGGGTGGCGTGGAAGCAACATTTGTTCCAGCCAACGGTAAAAAGGCCACTGACTCACAACTTGATTCAGCTAAGGCAATTATTGAAACTCGTATGGTTTCAAACGGTATCACAGATTACGAACTATATACTGATAGTGGTACAAGCAGTATTATTGTTCGTTTTCCATGGAAAGAAGACGAAAAAGATTTTGATGCAGAAAAATCAATTCAAGAAATTGGTTCTACTGCAAAACTAACTTTCCGTCCTGGTAACTCTCACAAAGATTCTTCTTTGGGAGCAGACGGTGAGCCGGTTTACAAAACACCAACAGGTGACACTGAAACAGTCCTAATGGACGGTTCTCATGTTAAGGACACTTCTGTTGCTCAGAATACTGACGGTTCAGGTAAATATGTTGTTAACCTTGAATTTGACAGTGAAGGTGCAAAGCAGTTTGCCGATATTACACAGAAGTATGAAAAACAAGTTGTTTCAATTTGGATGGATGATGAAATGCTTTCAGCTCCAACAATTGACCAAGTTATTACAGGTGGTAAAGCTCAGATTTCCGGTAACTTTACTGTTGAATCAGCAACTAAACTTGCTAACCAGATTAAGGCCGGTGCTCTTCCATTTGCTCTTGAAACAAAGTCAAATGGTAGTATCTCACCAACACTTGGTGATAACTCTCTAACAGCTATGGCAATTGCAGCAGTTATTGCTTTTGCAATTATTGCAATCTTTGTAATTCTAGTATATAGACTTCCTGGTGTAATTACAGTTATTGCTCTAATCGGTCAGATGGGTCTATCAGTAGCAGCAATCTCAAGATACTTTACAGTATTTAATTCCTTTACAATGACTTTACCTGGTATTGCAGGTATTATCTTGTCAATTGGTATGGGTGTTGATGCTAACATTATCACTGCTGAAAGAATTAAGGAAGAATTTAGAAATGGTAAGACACTTGACGGTGCAATTGACAGGGGTACTAAGAGTTCACTGTCAGCTATCGTTGATGGTAATATGACAGTTGTTATCGTTTCTATTATCCTACTACTTGTATTTGGTACTGCAAACATTCTATCATTTATGTTTGGTGCTTCCACAACAGGTACAATTTACGCATTTGGTTACACACTACTAATGGGTGTTATCTCTAACTTTATTATGGGTGTTCTACTTTCAAGAGTAATGCTAAAGAGTGTTGTAGGCTTTAAGTGTGTAAGAAAGAAATGGCTATTTGGAGGTGCAAAAAATAATGAAGAATAAGTTAGTTCGTTTTACTAAATTCAGTAAAGTATTTTTTGGCATCTCTTTGGGTATCATACTTATTGGTATCATCTGTAACTTTGTATTTGGCACTCAGCTTGATATTCAGTTCCGTGGTGGTTCTTACATTAAGTACTCTTATGTAGGCAATGTTGATACAGATAAGCTAAAGGATGTTATCCAGACAAATACTAAGCAAGAAGTTACAATGTCAATTAGCTCAGATATCCTTTCTAACTCTAAGAAGGGTGACGCTTATACAATCCGTGTTGAATTTGCCGGTACTAAGGCTATTTCAACTAATGAACAAAAGAAGTTAACACAGACAGTTCAGAAGGCTTTCCCTGATAACAACTTTAAGGTTCTTGAAGCATCAGCTATCGAAAGCTCAATGGGTTCTAAGTTCTTGCTAAAATGTTTAACAGCTGTTGCTATCGCAAGTATTCTTATGGTTCTATATGTTACAATTAGATTCCGTAAGATTGGTGGTCTGTCAGCCGGTGTTATGGCTCTTGTAGCTTTGTTCCATGATGTGGCTATGATTTACTTTATGTATATAATTTTCCAGATGCCTATCGACTCAAACTTCATTGCTGTTGTTCTTATGATTTTGGGTTATTCACTTAACGATACAATCGTTATCTATGACCGTGTTCGTGAAGAACGCCGTAACTTTGGTGCTAAGGAAGACATTGGCTATGTATTCGATTACAGTGCAACTAAGGTTCTTAGAAGAACAATCTTTACTTCGCTAACAACACTTATGGCTATCGGTACAGTTCTTGTTGTTTCAATGATTTTCAACATTTCATCAGTTACAAGTTTCGCACTTCCAATGATGATTGGTGTTATCTCAGGTTGTTACAGTTCTGTATGTATCGCAGGTCCTCTATGGGTTATGTGGCAGAAACACAAGAAGAAAGCTAAGGCTAGTAAATAATTATTAATGCTTTACATATAAGGGTGGTTTTTGCCACCCTTATTTTATAATTATATGATTTTAAAGGTGGGTTGTTTTTGAAAAAGATTATTTCAATATTTCTTCTGTTCGTTGTGACTTTTGCTTTTTGCTCTTGTGGTGAGGTGGAAAGGTCAACAGATAAAATTTCTGTAGTAACAACAATCTTCCCTTATTATGACTTTGCAAGAAGTGTATCAAAGGGTACTTGTGATGTTGATATGTTACTTAAACCGGGAAGTGATGTACATTCTTTTGAACCAACACCATCTGATATTCTAAAAATCAGAAATGCAGATTTGTTCATTTATAATGGTGGTGAAAGTGATGAATGGGTAGACTCTATTCTTGAGTCACTTGGAGATACTGATAAACCGGTTGTTATGAAAATGACCGATTATGTTAAGCCACTTACAGAAATGGATGCTGATCATCATGCTGAAGATGAAGAGGATGAACATATCTGGACAAGTCTTGATAATGCAAAAACTTTAGTTTCAAAAATCAGTGATGAGGTTTCTAAATTAGACCAAAAGCATAAAACGGTTTATAACAAAAATAGTTTAGATTACATTGAGAAAATCAGTAAAGTACAAAGTGAAATTGAAAATACTGTAAATTCTTCAGAAAGTAAAAAAATAGTAGTTGGGGATAGATTTCCACTTCTATATTTTGCAACAGAATTTTCTTTAGATTGGGAATGTGCTTTCCCCGGATGTAGTACTGAGACCGAACCTAGTTTGGATAGACTTTCAAAATTAACTGATACTATTGAAAAAGATAAAATCAAAACTATTCTAAAGTTAGAAATGTCTGAAAATAAAGTTGCAGACACTTTAGCTGATGAAACAAATACAAAGGTAAGAACATTTTACAGTGCAGAATCTGTTTCAAAAGAGGACTTTGCAAATAATGTTACCTATGTTGACTTAATGGAAAGAAACAACAATGCTTTAAAGGAGGCACTCTCAAATGACACAAATTAAAGTTGAAAATGCTACTATGGGTTACGAGGGTGTACCTGTAATCAAAGACCTGTCATTCCAAATAAATGAGGGTGACTATGTTTGTATAGTTGGTGAAAACGGTAGTGGTAAAACAACCTTGATGAAAGGTATATTAGGACTAAACCCACCACTAAAGGGTTCAATCACTTATAACGGTCTTGATAAGAATGAAATAGGTTATCTTCCTCAAAAGAAAAATATTCAAAAGGATTTCCCTGCATCAGTTATGGAGGTTGTGCTTTCAGGTTGTATAAATCGAAAGTACCATATTTTCCATAACAAAAAGGATAAAGAAAATGCTGTTAGGCATTTACAAATGGTGAATATGCTTGACTACAAGAAACATTCATTCAGTCAGCTTTCAGGTGGTCAGCAACAGAGAATTTTACTTGCCAGAGCATTATGTGCTACAGAAAAGGTTATTGTACTTGATGAACCGGTAACAGGTCTTGACCCAATAGCTACTGCCGATATGTATTCACTTATTAAGGATATTAACCATAAAGGTATTACAGTAATTATGGTAACTCATGATATTAATATGGCAGTTAGACAAGCAAGTCATATTCTCCATATTTCTGCCGGTACAGAGGGTACAAACTTTTTTGGTACTGCTCATCAGTATGTACACAGCAGTGTTGGAAGCAAATTCTTGCTTACTGAATGTCCTTGTGATGTTTGTACTCACAGTCACAATAAGGAGGTAAAGTAATGATTGAATTTTTCTCCTATGGTTTTATTGAAAGAGCAATGATTGTAGGTGCTTTAGTTTCTCTTTGTGCTGCACTTTTAGGTGCAATTCTTGTGCTAAAGCGTTATTCTATGATTGGTGACGGTCTTAGTCATGTTGGTTTTGGTGCAATAGCAATCGGTGCTGCTGCAAACTTAACACCAATGTATTTTGCTTTGCCAATGATGATTATTTCAGCATTTGTATTGCTAAAACTTTCTTCATCATCAAATAGCAAAATGAGTGGTGACTCTGCTATTGCTATTATCAGTTCATCGGCTTTGGCAATAGGCATCACAGTTTGTTCAGTAACAGGAATGAATAGTGACCTAAACAGTTATTTGTTTGGTTCAATCCTTGCAACAAGCAAAGAAGATGCAATTCTTGCAGTTATCTTAGCAGTAATTATTATTGTTAGTTTCTTTATTTTCTACAACAAGATTTTTGCAGTAACATTTGATGATGACTTTGCAAAGGCAACAGGTACTCCTACAAATGTTTATAATATGGTTATTGCAGTCCTTACTGCCTTAACTATTGTAATCGGTATGAGAGTAATGGGTACACTACTGATTTCAGCACTTATTATTTTCCCATCATTAACATCAATGAGATTGTTTAGAAACTTTAAGGGTGTAATTATCAGTTCAGTTGTAATTTCACTGTTCTGTTTCTTTACCGGTATGATTGTTTCCTTTAATTTTGATACACCTACCGGTGCAACGGTTGTTTTAGTGAATTTAGCAATGTTCATTATTTTCTGGATAATTTCAAAAATTCTAAAAAGATAAAATTATTGCCCCTAGTTTTTAGGGGCTTTTTTGTTAAAAAATATTATCACCATAAGGCAGTTCATTTGTGTATAGCACATTGAACTGCTTTTTTATTCTGTCATTTGCAGATAAATAATCTTCCTTACCATCCTTATTTGTGTATTCAGGTAACTGCTGAATGTCCATACTGATTTCATCAAGCAAAGAATGTTCCATAAGGTAGTTCAGTTTCTTTTCTTGCTTGTCCCATTTTTTAATCAGTTCTTCACTAAGTTCTTTTGCCTTTTCATAGTCCTTGTTTTCCATAGCAATTCTGCTTTCTTCAATAGTTTTTGTGAAAGTATCTCTGCTATTTTTTATTGCATAAATTTCAGTAAAACAAATGGCAAAAGCTATTGTAACAAGGACAGCAACCCACCATAACCGTTTCATTTAATCTCTCCTAATAATGTTGTATTCTTTCTTTCTGTTGGCAGTCATAATAAAAACATCTTCAAGTTTAATGTGATTTTGTTTTAGAATTTTATCCACCCATTTAGTGTCAAGGTTGCAAAGCTCAAGTGAATTGGAAAGATACCTAGAGTCATTAATAACAACTGCCTCAATACCGGTATCTGGAATTTCAATACCTAAGTCCTCAGCAGATGGTGTTCTTTTCTCAGGCTTTTCGAGTACACTGACATCACCGTTAGTTTCTACAATGCAGTACTGTACATCTTCAAGAGAAAATATACCTTGTTGCCTTAACTGTACACATAAGTCCTCAGTAGTCATCCTTAGCCTTCTAAGTTGATTTTGCAGTATTCTGCCATCCTTTATTACCATTTCAGGTGAACCACATACAATTTTTCTGAACTTCCCACTTTTCAGCATAATAACGGAAAATACAATTTCAAGGGAAATAAGTATAAGTATAGGTACAATTCCTGAAACTAGAGGAGTGCTTGTGTTTTGCATAGGCATTACTGCAATATCTGAAATTAGCAGAGTAATTACAAGTTCACTTGTCTGCATTTCAGAAAGTTGTCTTTTGCCCATTACACGCAATGAAAACATAATAAAAATATAAAGTATCACTGTTCTAATAATTGAAATTAACATATCATCACCATTAATAGTTTTTCTCAAATGGGTAAAATAATACATAAATGTATAATTTAAGAATTTTGTTCAACTATAATAATGGTGATTTTATGTTTAAAAGTTTGAAAGAAAATATAAATTATCTGCAAGATGTAACTTCTTCCTCGGCAGATTTTACGGTTAGAAAAATGAAGCTTAATGATGGTACATTTGTAGCAATTTTCACTATTGAGGGAATGGTAAATAAAGATGGTTTAACTTTAGCAGTATCAGACCCATTACTTTCTGCAACTATTCCGACCGGTGTAAATAAATATGAATTTGTAAGGGATAGAGTTCTTTCAACTCCTGAGATTATAGAGATAAATACCTTTGATGAACTATTAGACTTTTCAATGTCAGGTTTTGCAGTACTTGGTATAGACGGTTATGAAAAGATGCTTGTAATCGGTTTACAAGGCTTTTCATTTAGAAGTGTGTCAGAACCATCTTCGGAAATGGTATTTAGAGGTAGCAGAGAGGGTTTTACAGAACCACTAAGAATTAATATGTCACTTATTCGCAGAAGAATGAAAAACCCTGACTTAGTGTTTCAAACAATGACAATAGGCAATCTTTCTAAAACTCAAATATGCTTGTGCTATTTAAAGTCAGCAGTTTCAAAATCAATACTTAAAGAGCTAAAGAGAAGGCTAAATAATATTAACCTAGATACAGTTTTAGCATCAGGATATTTAGTTTCTTACTTAGGTGATGAAGATAAAAACACTTTGCTTTCTACAGTAGGAGTTACTGAAAGACCTGATACATTGTGTGGCAAAATAACTGAGGGTAGAATCGGTATTTTAGTAGACGGTACACCATCAGCAATACTTGTTCCACACTTGTTTATTGAGAATTTCCAAAGTTTTGATGACTATTCCAACAGGCCTTACTTTGCATCATTTATTAGAATTCTAAAGTATCTGTCATTTCTATTTGCAATATATTTACCTAGCCTTTTTATAGCTATAACTGACTTTCACCCTGAGTATATACCGGTAGGCTTGTTAACTCATATTTCCGACTCCTTAGAAACCACACCTTTTCCTTTAATGCTAGAGGTAATGTTTGTTGCTTTTATGTATGAAGTTATGAGAGAGGCAGGGCTAAGACTGCCTAAACCATTAGGTCATGCAGTTGGTATTGTAGGGGCTTTGGTAATCGGTGAAACCGGTGTGTCAGCCGGTTTAATTTGTCCTACAACATTGATAATAGTTGCCTTTTCTGCAATATGTTCATATGTAATTCCGGAACTTTACGGAACAATTACAGTAGTAAAATTTATTTATATTATTATTTCAGGAATTTTCGGTGTAATAGGAATTATCCTTGCATCACTAATTGCAACAATTTCTGTTTGTTCACTTAAAAGTTTTGGTGTGCCATATTTAGCACCCATAGTGCCGATTTCTAAAGGTATTATTTCCGACAATTTCATAAGGTCGGATTGGCATAGACTTACTAAACACAAAGTTAAGTTACAAAATATGGTAGGAGTTGATGATAAATTTGAAAAGTAAAATAAACGCATTGCAGTTTTCTGTATTACTTTCTCTTTCACTTTTATGTGGTGTTACACTTTTGCCAAATTCTTTTTCTTGCTTTTCTATGATAATTTCTGTTATTATATCATTCTTGTTGCAAATACCCTCATTAGTAGCCTTTAGAAACAGTGATTTACCTATCCCAACATTTTTCAAGGTCGTTACAGCAGTATTTTCAATTTTAATTTCAGTAAGACTGATAAATACTTTTTCAGGCTTTTTTGTAACTTCAATCAATCCTACCCAATCAAGAATTTATATTTCAATTTTAATTACACTTGCATTAATTTATCCGGCACTAAAGGGAATAGAGTCAATCTCAAGAGGTAGTATAATCGGTGGATTTTTCTCATTAATTTCACTGATTCTCATAATGTTTTGTGTGCCATATACCGATATGTCAACTTTTAGTGACAGAGAGTCAACTCTAAAAATTACTGATGGTTTAAATTTATTATTTGTATTTGCACCACTTGTAGTTTCTTTTGCATTTAATAAAAATTATAAAGGCAAGAAACTTAGGGCAAATTTACTTCCTTTTGCAATAGTTTCTTTGGTAATTGCACTTTTAATGTGTTTTGTAAAGCTACTTAATATTTCTGAATATAGCTATCCTTTATATACTCTATCAAAAATTTCTTTCAAAATGATACCTATGGGGCTGTCGGGACTTTTCCTTGTATTATCCTTAACTTGTATTTTCTTTGGAATTCTGTATTTTAATTTAGCAGTTAAGAATATAATGGATAACCACAGTAAAGTAATGTCATTAATATTTATCCTTGCAGTAATGGTTGTTTCTGTATTAACAATTTCAATACCTAATGTGGGAAAAATAATTTTGAATAATTATTTTTTGCTTATTCTTTATTTAATTATCACCTTGCTAACACCAATTTTTGCAACAATAAAGGGGAAGAAAAATGTATAAAAAATTATTGTCACTTGTATTTATATTAATTTTTCTATTTTCATTTACAGGGTGTGAAAGTAATGAAATTAATTTAAAGATAATAACTGACGGAATTGTAATTAAAAATGATAGTCTAATGCTAATAACCGATGACAGTAAAAAGCCAACAATATATAAAAGTCCATATAGAAATTTTAACGGTGCAGTAAAAGAAATTAAGAAAAAATATGACCTAACACCATTTCTCTCACATTCAAAGGTAGTGGTGATTTCAGCAGAAATTACAGTAAATGAACTTGCTCATTATATTGAAGAACTGAAAAAGTATTATCAAGTGCCACCTGATATAAAGGTAGCTTTAGCTGAGAATGAAACTATTGAAAAGATAGAACAAGGAAAGCTGAGAATTAAAGAAGTGAATATTTATATAAAAAATTCATTTAAAGATGATAGCAGAATTTGTACCTATGAGAATAATCTTTTAGGGCAAAAATTTCCTTTACTATACGAAAGTGACGGTAATGTTAACATAAAAAGAATAACAATTTAGTGAAAATATCCAAATTCTATTGATAAATTTTTAATACTAATATGTTTTTAATTCTTAATCAGCATTTAAAAATGCCGAAATATATAGTATAATAATGATGTATAATTATAAGTATAGAATTTTATCGAAAGGATTTTTATTATGGCAACTGAATATAAAGTTTCCCTTGATAAGGTTATCAAGGAATTATCATTAAAAACAGTTTATATGCCAGTTGATGCTAGTACAATCGACATTGTTTCTGCCGATATTGACCGTCCCGGACTAGAGCTTACTGGCTATCTTGATTTCTTTGACAAAACAAGAATAATGATTTTAGGTTATACTGAATACAGTTACCTTAACCGTTTTGGTGCAGAACAACAGCACCATGTACTTAATGCTATTTTTTCACTTGGTCCACCGGCAGTTATTATTACTCGTGATATGCGACCATCAAACCCACTTTTGATTGCTGCTGAAGAATGTGGTGTGCCTGTTTTGGTTACATCAGAAACAACAAGTGAACTTTCTGTAAACCTAATTTCATACCTTAATAATGTTCTTGCTCCAAGAATTACTCGTCATGGTGTTCTTGTGGAAGTATATGGTGAAGGTTGCTTAATTACCGGTGACAGTGGTGTTGGTAAAAGTGAAACTGCCATTGAACTTATTAAGCGTGGTCACAGACTTGTTGCTGATGATGCAGTTGAAATTCGCCGTACATCAAAGAATACTTTAGTTGGTACTTCACCTGAAAATATTCGTCACTTTATTGAACTTCGTGGTATCGGTATTATTAACGCAAGAAGAATTTTTGGTATGGGTGCTATCAAACAAAGTGAAAAGATTGATATGGTAATTAATATGGAACTATGGGACCCTAACAGAGCTTATGACAGAATGGGTCTTGACAGTGAGTACACCGAAATTTTAGGTGTTGATGTGCCTGTAACTACAATTCCTGTTCGTCCCGGTAGAAACCTATCTATGATTATTGAAGTAGCTGCTATGAACAACAGACAGAAGAAGATGGGTTATAATGCTGCTATGGAACTACTTGAGAACCTTGGTATGAGTGTTGAGGATGAGCATGTACAGAATATCAAGGTAGATGCAGGTTTGGGAGAATAAATAATTATTTTTATTTAACTTATGGAGATTTATATGGAGAACTTACTTTCTTTTCTAAAAGAAAAAAACATTGAATATATTTGTAATGAACCTATGAAAAATCACACTACCTTTAAAGTAGGTGGCAATGCTGAATTTTTCGTTAAAGTAAAAAGTGTTGATGAACTTTCTACTTTAATTAAGTTTATTACCCAGAACAACATTCCCTATTTTATCCTTGGTAAAGGTAGCAACTTGCTTGTTTCTGATGAGGGTGTTAAGGGTGTTGTAATTATCCTTGATGGTGACTTTGAAAAGGTTGAAGTAAATGAAGAAACTATCACTGCCGGAGCAGGTGCTTCACTAACAAAAATGTGCAGAACTGCCCTAGACAATAGCCTTTCAGGACTTGAATTTGCCTACGGTATTCCGGGTTCAGTCGGTGGTGCAGTGTTTATGAATGCCGGTGCTTATGGTGGAGAAATGAAGGACTGTATTGTGTCAGTTGATTACATAACTCCTAAGGGCAAAATTGGCACATATAGCCTTGATGACCTAAAGCTAGGCTACAGAACTTCAATCTTTAAATCTAACAAAAATATTGTGGTAGGTTGTACAGTTTCTCTTAATAAAGCCGATAAAGAAGAAATTAAAGAAAAAATGACTGACCTACTTGGCAGAAGAAAGTCAAAGCAACCTATTGAATATCCATCAGCAGGTAGTACATTTAAAAGACCTGTGGGTAACTTTGCCGGTACACTTATTGAGTCTTGTGGCCTAAAAGGCTATACAGTGGGTGGTGCTCAGGTTTCTGAGAAACATGCCGGTTTTGTAATCAATATTGGCAATGCTACTTCTAAGGATATTAATACATTAATTGAAGATGTACAAAAAATAGTGAAAGAAAAAACAGGTTACTTTCTTGAAACAGAGGTGATCAGACTATAATGGAACTTTTAATAATTTCAGGTATGTCAGGTGCCGGTAAATCAACTGCACTTAGAGCAGTTGAAGATATTGGATATTTCTGTGTAGATAATATGCCACCAATGTTACTTGGAACTTTCTATGATTTATGCGAACAGTCAACTGATGCCCGAATGAAGAAATGTGCAGTTGTTATTGATGTTCGTAGCGTTTCGGCTATGACAAATCTATATGATGAAATCAAGGCTAACTCCCATCACGGCAGAAAGTTTAAGGTGCTTTTCCTTGATGCAAAAACAGAAACATTAATCACCAGATATAAAGAAACAAGAAGAAGTCACCCATTAGCTGACTTTGTTCCTGACCGTTCTGTTGAAAAGGCAGTTAAGAAAGAAAAGGAACTTATGGGTATTCTAAAGGCTCATTCCGACTATGTTATTGACACAACATATATGTCACTAAAGCAACTTAGAGAAAGAGTAACAGGGCTATTCTCAACAAGTATTACAGACTCAATGAAGGTTACTGTAATGTCATTTGGCTTTAAGTACGGTATTCCTCTAGAGGCTGATATTGTGTTCGACGCAAGATGTCTTATCAACCCTTATTATGTACCTGAACTAAAGCAACTTACAGGTCTTGATAAGGAGGTTAGGGACTATGTAATGGCATCTGAGGATAGTGTAACCTTCCTTGAAAAGATACTTAATATGCTGGATTTTTCTTTGCCACTTTACAAAAAGGAAGGTAAAAGTGAACTTGTAATTGCAGTAGGTTGTACAGGAGGTAAGCACCGTTCTGTTACTTTAGCAAGAAAGATTCACCACCACCTTCACGAAAAAGGCTATTCAGTAACAATAGCCCATAGAGATATTACTAAACAGTAAGGATGATACAAAATGTCATTTTCTTATGATACAAAAAAAGAATTGACTGAAATTGTACCGGAAATAAATAGTCTTTCTTTAGCACAATGCTACGGTATGTTGCTTTTTGCTAAGAAGTTTACCTACAATGAACTTGTGTTTACAACAGAAAATAAATATGTTTGTGACAATTTATCAAATCTTTTAACTATCCTATATACACCAATGATTGAAAAGACTTCAGGCCTTAGGGTTCGTAATTCTAAGAATCCTTTAATTACAGTAAAGTTGCCTAATGAGGATGATTGTAATAGGATTTTTGAGAGCTTTGGTTATTCTAAAAAAGATGTGTCACTAAGACTTAATAGAGCAAATATATCAGAAGAAGGACAGATTTCAGCATTTTTAAGAGGTGCATTTCTTTCTTGTGGTAGTGTAACAAACCCTGAAAAGGGTTACCACCTAGAGTTTAAAGTACCTTTTAGAAATCTTGCAAATGATTTACTTACTTTGCTTTGTGAAATTGAGGAGTGCAACTTAACCCCAAAGTCTGTTACAAGACAAGGCTACTTTATTGTGTATTTTAAGGACTCTGAACAAATAGCAGATTTTCTTGCTTATATCGGAGCATATTCCAGCTCAATGAATATAATTAACACAAAAATCACTAAGCAGGTTAAGAACAATGCAGTCCGTAAGGTGAATTCCGAAATACATAATATTAATAAAACAGCAGAGGCATCTGCTAAACAAATTAATGCAATTAAAAAGATAATGAAATGCGATAATATATATAATTCTCTTTCACCGGAATTAAAGGAAATTGCACAGTTAAGGCTTGATAATCCGGAACTTTCTTTACGAGCATTAGGAGAATTAACAAGTGACAAGGTTAGTCGTAGTGGTGTAAACCATAGATTAAAGAAACTTATGTCATATATAGATGAGGTATAGTATGAGTAGTGAACTAACAATAGAAGAATTAACTGCTAAATTAAAATCCCAACTTGCTAAACTGGAGGATAATTCTATCCCACTAAATGAAGCAATGGAAGTATATAGAGAGGCAGCAATTACACTTGAACAGTGTTATGATTCTCTTGATAAAGCAAAAGGTCACCTTTCAGATATTAATGAAGAAATTGACAAATTGCGTATGAAACGAGATGAACTGTAATGAACTATTTAGAATTAATAGAAAATAAACTGAAAACATATTTTCCACAAGGTAAGGAAAAGGACTCTCTAATCGAAAAAGTCCTTATTGACTCAATGGAATATTCATTAGAAGCCGGTGGTAAGCGTATCAGACCGACACTAACTTTAATGTTTAGTGAAGTTTGTGGTGGTACTGTAGAACAGGCTTTGCCTTTTGCTTGTGGAATTGAAATGATACATACATATTCACTGATACATGATGATTTACCTTGTATGGATGATGACGATTTAAGAAGAGGAAAACCATCAAACCATAAGGTATATGGTGAAGATATAGCTTTACTTGCAGGGGATGCACTTCTTACTAATGCATTTGCAACTGTACTTTCTGAGGAGGCAGTTTCCCTGGTAGGTGGAGAAAAGTCAGCAAAGTGTGGCAGAATTTTAGCTACACTTTCAGGTATGACAGGTATGGTTGGTGGCCAAGTTATTGACCTACAGTCTGAGGGTAAGAAAGTACCTATTGATACTATCAGACAAATGCACCTAAAGAAAACTTCAGCACTGATTAAATGTGCTTGTATGATGGGTGCAGTAGTTGGCAGTAACAAAGAAGAACATATTAAAATTGCCGAAACATATGGTGAAAACCTAGGCTTGGCTTTTCAAATTATGGATGATATTCTTGATGTTGTCAGTGATGAAAAGTCCCTTGGTAAGCCAATCGGCAGTGATGCAGAAAATGAAAAATCAACTTTTGTAACACTTCTTGGACTTGATAAGTGTTATGAACTTGTAAATGAATATACTGAAAAAGCCATCAAATCCCTTGATGGTATTAACGGAGATACCACTCAGTTAAAGGCTCTTGCAGTAAAAATGTCAGAAAGAAAGAACTAATCATTAGACTTAGTTCAGAGTAAGGAAATGTCAGATTTTAAGATTCTATCTCAGCTTAATTCTCCTGAAGATTTACGGAAACTACCGGAAGAGGAGTTAACGGAACTTTGTAGCGAGATAAGAGAAAAGTTAATAGAAGTAGTGTCTGTAAACGGAGGTCACCTTGCCTCTAATTTAGGTGTAGTTGAGCTAACAGTAGCATTGCACAAGACTTTCAAAACTCCACACGATAGCATAGTTTGGGATGTAGGTCATCAGTCCTATACCCACAAAATGTTAACCGGTAGATTTGACAAAATTGACACAATACGCAAAAAGGGAGGACTTTCAGGTTTCCCTAAGCGTAGCGAAAGTAAATATGATGAATTTAATGCAGGTCACAGTAGCACCTCAATTTCTGCCGCTTTAGGTATAAGTGAGGCTAAGAAAATCAAAGGTGATAAGTCCTATACTGTTGCAGTAATAGGGGATGCTTCTTTTACAGGTGGTATGTCCCTTGAAGGCTTTAACAATGCCGGTAGATACGCAAAGAGATTTATTGTTGTGCTTAACGACAACAAAATGTCTATCAGTAAAAATGTAGGTGCTTTTGCAAAATATCTTACTAAAGTTAGGGTGAACCCTTGGTATCTTAGAGCGAAGAATAAACTTGAAAGAATTTTCCTAAAGATACCACTACTGGGTAGTTTAGCACTAAAGGTTATCCAAAGGTCAACAAGAAATGTTAAGCGTATGGCTTATAAGAATACTATGTTTGAGAACTTTGGTTTTACCTATTTTGGACCGATTGACGGTCACAATATTGAAGATATGTCAAATGCTTTTGAGGCGGCAAAAAAGGTAAATGGTCCTGTACTTGTTCATGTAGTAACTAAAAAGGGTAAAGGCTACGAATATGCCGAGAGAGACCCTAAGACTTTCCATGGTATCAATAAGTTTAATATTGAAACAGGTGAGTCACCACAAAGCAAAGAAAGTTTTTCTTCTGTATTTGGTGAATATATGTGTGATATTGCCCAAAATGATAGGAGAATTTGTGGCATTACAGCAGCAATGGGTCCCGGTGTTGGTTTAGATAAATTTGCAGAACTATATAAGGAAAGATTTTTTGATGTTGGTATTGCAGAGCAACACGCAGTAACCTTTGCAGGTGGACTTTCAGCAAAAGGTATGGTACCTGTTTTTGCAGTGTACAGTACATTTTTACAGAGAGCCTATGACCAACTGCTTCACGATGTAGCAATGCAAAAACTTCATGTAGTTATCGGTATAGACAGAGCAGGTATTGTTGGTGATGATGGTGAAACTCACCAAGGTGTGTTTGATGTTTCAATGTTAAATTCATTTCCAAATACTACTATTTATTCACCTTGTTACTTTGAGGGATTGAAGAAAGCACTTAACCAAGCAGTGTATCACACAGATAGTTTGGTGGCAGTCAGATACCCTAGAGGTGGAGAACTTTATAGACCAAAGGATTACACAGAGGTTTCGGTTGACTTTGACTTTTACGGCGATTTATCAAGTGATACTTTAATTGTAACTTACGGTAGACTTTTCTCCAACTGTTGCAAAGCACTTGAAATTCTAAAAGAAAAGGGCAAGAAAATCTGCATCCTTAAACTTAACAGAATCAAGCCTTTACCTATTGATGCAATAAAGGCATCAATGAAGTTTAAGAAAATATATTTTTATGAAGAAGGTATGTACAATGGCAGTATTGCCTGTAGTTTCAACTCAGAACTTTCTGAACTTGACTACAAAGGCAATCTAAAGATTATAGCCATTGACGATAAATTTGTAACCCATCAAACAGTAAATGAAGCACTAAAGGAACTTCATTTTGACAGCGAAAGTATAGCAAAGGAAATATTAGAGGATAAATGAAAAAGCGATTAGATGTTTTAGTATATGAAAAAGGTTTTTGTGAGTCACGAGAAAAAGCAAAGGCAATTATAATGTCCGGCATTGTCTATGTGGATAATCAGAAAGCTGATAAATGTGGCACACAGTATGATGAAAAATGTAATATTGAAGTTAGAGGCAGTACACTAAAGTATGTTTCAAGGGGTGGTCTAAAGCTAGAGAAAGCTATGGAAAACTTCGACCTAACTTTAAAAGACAAAATCACTATGGATATAGGTGCATCAACAGGTGGCTTTACTGATTGTATGCTACAGAATGGTGCAAAAAAGGTGTATTCCATTGATGTCGGTTACGGTCAACTTGCATGGAAACTCCGTTCCGATGAACGAGTAGTAAACCTAGAGAGAACTAACTTTAGAAATGTTACCCATGAACAAGTACCGGATGACATTGACTTTTTCTCAATAGATGTTTCATTTATTTCACTAAAACTACTTTTACCTGTAGCAAGAAACTTGCTAACAGATAATGGTGAAGCAGTATGCTTAATCAAACCACAGTTTGAAGCAGGTAGAGAAAATGTAGGCAAGAAAGGTGTTGTTCGTGACCCAAAGGTTCACGAAAATGTTGTAACGGATATTATGGATTTTTGCCTTAATAACGGTTACTCAGTACTTAACCTGGATTTTTCACCGGTAAAAGGACCTGAGGGAAATATTGAATATCTGATACACCTAAGAAAATCCGATAAACCGGAGCTTTTAACTGATGTAAACCCAAAAGAATTAGTAGAAAAATCACACTCTATACTTTCCAAGTAAAAGAAAATAGGTGGTAATATGAACATTTGTTTAAAGGTAAATACCGACAAAGGTCATGCAATAAAATGTGCAAAAGAAATTATAACTTTGCTTACCGAATGTGGTGCAACAATTCTTATGAAAAGAGATGCAAAAGAACATTTTGAGTCTTTTATGGATATTATATACTACAAAAGTGATAATGAATTGTTCGCTAATGCCGATAAGGCAGTAACAGTAGGTGGTGACGGTACAATTATCCACAATGCCCGTCATGCAGCAGAAAATAATATTCCGTTAATCGGTGTAAATTGTGGTCATTTAGGTTTTGCAGCAGAAATTGAACCGGAAGAAGTCAGCGAACTAAAAAGACTTTTAACTGATGACTACACAACAGATGAAAGAATGGTTATTGAAGTTTCTGTTGTAAAAGAAACCAGTACAAAGACTTTCTCTTGCATTAATGATGCAGTTATTTCAAGAGGTCAGCTTTCAAGAATTATTGATTTAAACCTATATGTTGACGGTGAAAAGGCAACGCATTATAGTGCTGATGGTCTAATCTTTGCAACACCAACAGGCAGTACAGCCTATTCACTTTCAGCAGGTGGTCCTGTTGTTGAACCAACAATGAGTTGTGTTGTGCTTACTCCGATTTGCCCACATTCACTTGTTGACAGAACAGTTATTTTTAACGGTAATTCTGTACTTTCTGTTTATTCCGAAAGTTACGGTACCAGCGAAAGCTACCTTACTATTGACGGACAAATTGTAATACCACTTTCAAGTAGAGATAAAGTAATTATCAAGAAATCACCTTACATATTAAAGATGATTTCATTTAAGAATAAGAATTTTTACCGTAGAGTTAGCGAAAAGCTAAAGGAGCGTGATGACTAGTGAAATTACGCAGACATGAGGCTATTATTGACCTTGTAAATAACCAAGATATTAATACCCAAGAGGAACTTATGGAGAACTTGCAGAAACAAGGTTTCAAGGTTACTCAAGCTACAGTTTCCAGGGATATTAAAGAATTGAGAATTTTCAAAGCACTTGGCAAAGACGGTAAGTATCGTTACTCAACAGGTGGCAGAAATGCCCTTGACAAAACAAGTGGTTTTGAAAGCCTATTTGCTTCTTCTGTTGAAGAAGTGGATAGTGCAGAGAATATTGTAGTTATAAAAACTATGACAGGTATGGCACAAGCCGTTTGTATGTCACTTGACAATATTGATTTTGAAAATATTGTGGGAACTATTGCAGGTGACGATACAATTTTTGTTTTGTGCAGAAACTTAAAAGCAACGGAAGAAATGCTTAATAAATTCAGAAAATTAATTTAAGGAGAAACTTTTTCTATGCTCAGCACCCTTTATATAGAAAACATAGCAGTTATAGAAAAAACAAATATAGATTTTACAAAAGGACTAAATGTACTAACCGGTGAAACCGGTGCAGGTAAAAGTATCATTATTGATTCTATCAATGCAGTAACAGGTCACAGAACAAGTAAGGATATTATCCGAACAGGAAGTGACAGTGCATTTGTTTCTGCTACTTTTACAAATATTTCTAAGGAAATTAAGGAAAAAGTAATTGACCTTGGTTTTCAAGTGGATGATGATACCTTAATTCTTAGCAGAGAACTTTCTCTAAACGGCAGAAATACTTGTAGAATCAACGATAGACCTACTACTGTTTCTACATTAAAAGAAATCGGTATTGAGCTTATCAATATTCATGGTCAGCATGAAAGTTTAGAATTAATGTCACCTGAGTCACATATAAATTATATTGACAATTTTGCAGAACTTTCTTCTGTAATTGATGACTATAATGTTTCTTTTAAAGAATTAAAAAAACTAAATAAACTCCTTAAAGAAAATGGTGGAGATGAAAGTCAGCGACTTTATGAAATAGATTTATTGACCTTCCAAGTTGATGAAATCAACAATGCATCTTTAACTGTAGGTGAGGAGGAAGAACTCCAAAACGAAAAGAAGTTACTCCAAAATAGCGAGAAAATTCGCCAATATCTGGATAAGTCAAAGTCAATTTTATCAGGATATAATGGTGGAAATGCTTGTGAAATGGTTGATGAGGCAAGTACAAACCTTATTAAAGCATCAAACTTTCTTGAAGAGGCTGAGGATGTCAGTAATCGACTAAGTGACCTTTCATATGCACTACAGGATATTTCAGCAGAAATTTCCGACTTAATAGATGAACTTGAATTTAATCCATCAAGACTGGAAGAAATTGAAATAAGACTTGATGAAATATATAAATTAAAGCGTAAATATGGCAACTCTATTGAAGAAATTTTAGAGTATGGAGAAAAGGCTCAGAAAAAACTTACAAAACTTCTAAACTACGATAAAGATATGGCTGAGGCTAAAGAACAGTATGAAAAGCTATATGATATTACTTTAGAAAAAGCTGAGAATTTAACTTCTTTGCGTAAAAAAGCAGGTAAGGAATTTTCTCATAGAGTTGAAGAAGAAATGAAATTCCTTGATATGCCAAATGTAAGAATTACAGTTAGCATTGAGCAAAGTCCACTTTACTCAAAGGGTAAGGATAAAGTAGAAATATTAATTTCGGCAAATCCGGGAGAAACACCAAAACCGGTTTCTAAGATAGCCTCCGGTGGTGAACTTTCCAGAATGATGTTGGCTATTAAAACTGTTTTATCTGAAAGTGATACAATAGATACTTTAATTTTTGATGAAGTAGATACAGGTATCTCAGGTAAAGCATCACGAAAAGTAGGACTAAAGCTAAAGGAAGTTTCCAAAAATAGACAGGTTATCTGTGTAACTCATCAGGTGCAGATTGCTTCCCTAGCAGATAACCACAATTTAATTAGAAAGAATGTTAAGGGTGACAGAACCTTTACAGATGTTATAACCCTAGATTATAACGGCAGAATTGAGGAACTTGCCAGAATTATGGGTGGTATAGAAATAACAGAAAATACAAAGAAATTAGCAGAAGAAATGCTAAATAATAATTGAGGTAATTATGAAAGTTTGGTCAGTTGCAAAAGTGAATAAAGAAAGGGCAATAGCTATGGCTAATAGGCTAGAAATCCCACCACTTCTTGCAATGATGCTGGATATTCGTGGAATTACCAAGGAAGAAGATGTTATTAATTTTCTTCAGGAGAATAAAGATTTTTCTGATCCATTCCTTATGAAAGATATGGACAAAGCTGTTGAAAGAATAACTACAGCAGTAGAAAATGGTGAGAAAATTTGTGTCTATGGTGATTATGATGCTGATGGTGTAACAAGTACTTCACTACTTTATAGTTACCTTAGGGATAGCTTAGGTGCTGATGTAATGTTCTATATTCCTACTCGTACAGGAGAGGGATACGGAATGAATAAGGGTGCAGTTGATAAGATTCATTCTTTAGGTGTTACCCTTATTATTACAGTTGATAACGGTATCTCAGCAAGAGAAGAAATTGACTATGCAAATTCTTTAGGCATAGATATAGTAATAACCGACCACCATATGCCTTCAGGTGCAATTCCAAAGGCAGTAGCAGTAGTTAATGCCCACCAAAAGGATGACAAAAGTCCATTTAAGGACTTTTCAGGTGTTGGTGTAGCCTTTAAACTTGTAATGGCTATTGAGGGTGAATATGCCGATGTTGATAGCTTACTTGAAAATTTTAGCGACATAGCAACCTTAGGTACAATAGGTGATATTGTTCCTTTAGTTGGTGAAAATCGTACTTTAGTTAAGAACGGTTTAAGACATATTCAAAATAGCGACAGAATAGGCATTAATGCTATGAAACAAGAGTCAGGCATTGCAGAGAAAGAAATAAATTCAAGTAATGTTGCATTTACTTTAGTTCCTAGGATAAATGCAGGTGGAAGGCTTGGCTCATCAGAAAAAAGTGTAAACCTACTTTTAACAGAAGATGAAGATGAGGCAGTTACCATTGCCGATAAATTGGGAATGGATAACAGAGAAAGACAAAGTATAGAGAAAGAAATTCTTGCTTCAATTGATGAAGAAGTAAGGAGAACTCCCAACATTGTAAATGACAAAATTTTAGTTTTTGCCGGAAAAGGTTGGCACCAAGGTGTTGTTGGTATAGCAGCTTCTAGAATAAAAGATATTTATGACAAACCAACAATTATTATCGGTATTGATGATGATGGTGTAGCAAGAGGCAGTGGCAGAAGTGTAGAGGGCTTTTCCCTATGTGATGCAGTTTTTGCCTGTAGTGAGTACCTTACTCATTATGGTGGCCACCCTATGGCAGTAGGTATCAGCTTAGAAAAAGAAAAAATCAATGATTTTAGAAAAGCTATTAATGCCTATTGCAAAGATATAAAAATGCCTTATAATATATTACATATAGATTGTAAGCTAAATCCTAATCAGCTTGATTTGTCAATACTTGATTGTTTAAGCTATATTGAGCCTTGTGGTGCAAGTAACCCTTCACCGATTTTCGGTTTATATAATATGACCGTTATTGCAACCAAAGAAATTGGTAACGGCAATCATATGCGTATTACTCTTTCCAGGGGACAAGGACAAGTACCTGTATATGCAGTGTATTTTAATCACAATTTTCAATCTTGTTCATATAGAAACGGTGATATAGTTGATGTGGCAGTAAGCCTTGACAGAAACATATATAACGGTCAAGAAAATTTAAGTGTTATTATTAAGGATATTAAGTATAGCCAAAG
This sequence comes from uncultured Ruminococcus sp., assembly GCA_934476515.1. Classification (GTDB taxonomy): domain Bacteria; phylum Bacillota; class Clostridia; order Oscillospirales; family Acutalibacteraceae; genus Ruminococcoides; species Ruminococcoides intestinihominis. The sequence continues at coordinate 30,270 of CAKSNZ010000005.1, forward strand.
CAACAATGAAGAACTTATTGATAGCGAAAGAATTTTTGATAAATTTGCTAAAAGGTATAGACTTACTAAAAATGAAGTAATGTCAATTCTTCCAACAAGAAATGACTTTGCCTATGTATATAGATTTTTAAAACAGAATAAAGGCTTTATCTATGGTGAATATGCTCTAGTTAATGCCCTAAATTACAAGATTTCTATGGGTAAACTTATTGTTATTCTTTATTCAATGAAGGAACTTGGCTTAATAAATTGGCAACAAGGACTTTACCAAAGTATCATTGAAATGAAAGAAAGTGGCAAGGTAAACCTAGAAGATTCTGTTTTTATCAAAAAACTTAAGGAGGGAATATAAATGGTTGAACATTATCCAAATTATCAGGACTTTAATGACTTAGTTGAACTTATCAATAATAGTGAAAATGACTTTGATTTACAGTTAGTTCAAAAGGCATACTTATTGGCTCGTTCAGCTCATAAAGACCAAAGGAGAGTTTCCGGTATACCATATATTCTTCATCCAACATCAGTTGCTTGTATTTTGGTTCAGATGGGTATGGATACAGAGTCTGTTGTAGCTGCTTTGCTACATGATGTTGTAGAAGATACCGATGTTGAACTTGACGAAATAAAGAAGAAGTTTGGTGAAACAGTAGCAGAAATTGTTGATGGTGTAACTAAACTTTCCAAGATTACATATTCTAATCGTGAGGAACGACAGGCTGAGAACTTGCGTAAAATGCTAATAGCTATGAGTAACGATATTAGAGTTATTATCGTAAAATTAGCCGATAGACTTCATAACTTGCGTACTATTGATGTTATGAGACCTCAGAAACAAAGGGATAAAGCCCTAGAAGTTATGGAGGTTTTTGCTCCGATTGCTCACCGTTTAGGTATGAAAGCAATGAAAGAACAACTGGAAGATATTTCTATCAGAATTCTTGACCCTGTAGGTTATGAAGAAATTGAAAACGACCTACAACTAAAGAAAGAAGAAAGAGATAAATTCATAGAAAAAATTAAACATGAAATTACCGAAAGAATAGGTGATACTGTTAAGCATATTTATGTTACAGGTAGAGTAAAGTCTATTAACTCAATCTACCGTAAAACCTTTATGAAAGGTAAAACAATGGACGAAATCTATGATGTATTTGCAGTTAGAGTTATTGTAGATTCTGTCCTTGATTGTTACAATGTTCTTGGTGTTGTACACGATATTTATCAGCCTTTGCCTAATAGATTTAAGGACTATATCAGTACACCAAAGAAGAATATGTATCAGTCACTTCACACTACTGTTATCGGTAAAGACGGTGTGCCTTTTGAAGTACAAATCCGTACTTGGGAAATGCACTATGCTGCTGAATATGGTATTGCTGCTCACTGGAAGTATAAGCTGGGCTTAGGTCCCGGTAAAAGTGACAAAAAGGCTATGCAAGAACAAATTGAGTCTTTGCGTAGAACTATCGAAAATCAAATTCAGTCAGAAGATGCAACAGATATTATTAAGAATATCAAGAATGACCTTAGCCAAGATGAAGTATTTGTATTTACTCCAAAGGGTGACTTAATGAACCTACCTAACGGCTCTACTGTTATTGACTTAGCATATGCAATTCATACAGAAGTTGGTAACAGAATGATTGGTGCTAAGGTTGACAGAAGGATTGTACCTATTGACTATAAGTTAAAGAATGGCGAAATTGTTGAGATTATCACCCAAAAGGAAGGTTCAGGACCTAAGAGAGATTGGCTGAATATTGTCAAAACTTCTGAAGCCAGAACTAAGATTAGACAGTGGTTTAAGCGTGAAAAGCGTGATGAAAATATTGTTGAGGGTAAGTCTATGCTTGAGTCAGAACTTAAGAAGTCCGGACTTTACTTTAACGATAGTGATGTGGAAGATATTTTCCCTAAAATTTATTCTAAGCAACATTGTAATAACCTAGAAGATTTCTATGCTGCCATTGGTTATGGTGGTATTCAAATCTGGAAGATTATGCCTAGAATTAAGGAAGAATATCAGAAGAAGTACGAAAAGAAAGTTGAAGAATTTGTCCCACCTAAAGAAATTCCAAAACCAAGAAAAGCATCTTCAGGTGTTATAATTCAGGGTATGGACGATTGTTTGATTAAGTTTTCTAAGTGTTGTAACCCACTACCGGGGGACGATATTATCGGTTTCATAACCAGAGGTTACGGTGTTTCTATCCACAAAAAGGAATGTACAAATGTTCCTAAAGATATAGAACACTGTGCTGAACCGGAAAGATGGGTAAAAGCAACTTGGATTGATAATGTGGAAGATAGCTACCGTAGTACACTTGAAATAGTTGCTACTGACCGTACAGGCCTACTTGCTGATGTTACTATTAAGCTATCACAAATGCATATTTTCATTCGTAACTTAACTTCAAGAGAAGCCAAAAACGGCAATGCAGTTGTAATTGCCACAATAGATACAAACGGTATTGACCACCTAAAGGGTGTTATGACCCATTTAGGTAGTATTAACGGTATAATTTCCGTAACAAGAATATAGGAGAATAGAATTTTTATGAGAGCAGTATTACAGAGAGTAAAGGATGCAAGTGTTACAATAGACGGTGAAGTAAAAGGAAAGTGCAGTAACGGTTTCCTAATTTTACTTGGTGTTAAAGCAGGTGACAGTGAGAAAGAGGCTGATTTTCTGGCAAAGAAAATCGCTAACCTTAGAGTCTTTACTGATGAAAATGACAAGATGAATCTTTCTTTACTTGATATTAATGGTGAAACATTGGTAATCTCAAACTTTACTTTATATGCAGATTGCTCCCATGGTCGCAGACCGAATTTCCTTAATGCAGAAAAGCCTGACAAAGCAAATGCACTTTATGAGTATTTTTGTGATAAGCTGCATACAGAGGGTATCTCTGTTGTAGAAAAAGGTGAATTTGGTGCTGATATGAAAGTTAGTCTTTTAAATGACGGACCTGTTACAATAATTTTAGATACAGAGGAAATAATGAAATGATAGAATTAAAGCAGTATGTAGTTAGTATAATGGGTACAAATTCTTTTCTTCTTATGGATAAAGATACAAAGGCTCTTGCCTTAGTTGACCCGGGAGAATTTTCTGAGGAAATTTTAAATGATATACATTCTTTAGGTGATAATTTGCAGATGATTTTGCTTACTCACGGTCATTTTGACCATATCGGTGGTGTAGCAAGTTTCCTAAGATTGTTTCCAAATGCCAAGGTGTATGTTGGTGAAAAAGATGTTGAATGTATCAATGATGATAAACTGAACCTTAGTGCAAAAATGGGAAGAACCGTAGTGGAAAAATTCCCTACAATCCCACTAAAGGATAATGAGAAAATTTCTTTAGGCAATACTAAAATCAAGTTTATTGAAACTCCAGGTCATACAGAGGGTAGTGGTTGTTACATCTTTGATGACAAAATTCTTTCAGGTGATACAGTATTTTGTGAATCATGTGGCAGAACTGATTTTCCAAACGGTTCATCAGCAAAGATGATAAAAAGCCTTAGAAAAATTGCAGAAATAGAGGGTGAATACACAATTTATCCGGGTCACGAAATGAATACAACACTTTCTCACGAGAAGAAATACAACCCTTATATGATGAGTAACTATGAAGATATATATTAAGAACCACCCTTTTCATTATGAAATTGAGAATATCACAAGATTATTCTTTCCATATGAAAAGTTACAGGTAGTAAAATTTGATGGTAATGAAATAACTGAATATGAAAGTCCATATATTTTAACAGAAATTAATGATGAAATTTCTGTTACAGTAAATTTTAAGAACTTTCAGAAAAGTGAAATAACTACAAAAACAGAAGATGAAAAAGAGAATGAAAGATTAATTTCAAGTGTTCTTTATAATCTTCTCACAGAATATACAGGTATCAAAATGCCTTGGGGTATGATTACAGGTATTAGACCGGTAAAGTATTTCAGAAATTTAAAGGAAGATTATTCAGAAGAATATGCAGAGAAATATTTCAAAAATTCTTACTTTGTAAGTGATGAAAAGATTAACCTTGCAAAAATTACCGAAAAGTATGAAAAAGATATTATTAATTCTTCTAAAGAAAATTCATTTTCCCTTTATGTTTCAATTCCTTTTTGTCCTTCAAGATGCAGTTACTGTAGCTTTGTTTCTCAATCAGTTGCAAGAACAAAACATTTAATAGAACCTTATGTTGATTTACTTTGTAAAGAAATTGAATATACCGGTAATATAGCAAAGGAAAATAATTTGCACCTGGAAACTGTGTATATCGGTGGTGGTACACCAACAACACTTAACCCTAATCAGTTGGAAAAAATGATAAAGACAATTAACAGTTCCTTTAATATGGAAACCTGTAGAGAATTTACTGTTGAAGCCGGAAGACCTGACACCATTACAACAGATAAACTAAAGGTTCTAAAAGATAATGGTGTTACAAGAATCAGTATCAACCCTCAAACATTAAACGATAGTGTACTTGAAAAGATAGGCAGAAAGCATACTGCTCAAAATGCACTTGAAATGTTTGATTTGGCAAGAACTTATGATTTTAACTGCACAAATGCTGACTTAATAGCAGGACTTCCTACTGATACAGTGGAAAGTTTTGCACATTCCCTTGATATGCTGGTGGAAAAAAATCTAGAAAATATTACAGTCCATACCTTGTCAATTAAGCGTTCAGCCGATTATACAGAACAAGGTCTAACCACCAACAAGGAAGATGCTGAAAGAACAGGCAAAATGCTACAATATGCAGAAGAAACCTTGTTTAACAAGGGTTATGTCCCTTATTATCTGTATCGTCAAAGCAGAATGGTAGGCAATTTTGAAAATGTAGGTTGGTCAAAGGTCGGTAAAGAAGGACTTTACAATGTTTTCATTATGGATGAAACCCATTCAATTTTAGCTTGTGGTGCAGGTGGTGCAACAAAGCTAAAAAATCATCAAACAAACTGCTTAACAAGAATTTTTAACTACAAATTCCCATATGAGTATATTGACCACTTTGATGAAATCCTTAATCGTAAGGATAAAGTAAATAAATTTTTCAAAGAATTGAAATAAAGGTTGAATATTTTACCTAATGATGATATAATTTAGGCAATATATGACAAGTGCATTTTTATTTTAATGCACAATTTTGTCAAATTTTCGGTTTATTATATGAAAGGAGTATCCGGTTATGGGATTATTAGATGATGTAATGGTAAATGTTAAGTCTGCTGCTAATTCAGTTGGCAAAAAGACTAATGAAATTGTTGATTATTCAAAACTTCGTTTCACTGCTTCAGGTCTAAATAACGAAATTCGCAAGAAGTACCAGACTCTTGGTGAAGAAGTTTATACCAGCACAAAGATTGGTTCAGAAGACACCAAGTCTATCGAACTTCTTATTAGAGAAATTGATGAACTAAAGGCTCAGCTTCAGGCAACTAAGGAACAGATTACTTATGCTAAGAATAAGATTATCTGTCCTGTATGTAAGGCTGAACTTAACAAGGACAGTCTATTCTGTAACAAATGTGGTGCAAAGATTGAGTCTGAACCATTTGTTCCGGAAGATGACCCAACAGAAGAAGAGGTTGTTGTAGAAGACCCATTTAAGGAAGTAGTTGTTAAGAGTGACTCTGATGAAGATGCTGATTTAGAAGATGCTTCTGTAACACTAAAGACACCTCAGTCTGAGGAATAATTTTTAACTTAAATTATTAATTAACAAGTAATAATATGAAAAAGGCGGTCCAAATCCGCCTTTTTTATCTGTAAAAGGTGATTTAATTTGAGCAGAAAAAAAGTAAAAGATAAAAGTATAAAGTCACAAACATTTGTCAAAGGTGCAATGATAATGTCACTTGCACTTATTATAGTAAAACTTTGTGGTATGATTTACAAAGTTGCACTAACAAGAGTGTATGGAATTTTTGGTGATGAATTAGCTTCATTTGGTACAGGTCTGTTTAACAATGCTTATGAAATTTATGTGCCATTGTTTACACTTGCTACAGCAGGTTTTCCTATTGCTGTTTCAAGATTAATTTCAGAGAGTAATGCAAATAAAAGATATAAGGATATTAGACAGATACATAAGGTGTCAATTCCTTTCTTTATTATAATGGGTGTTATTTTCTCATTACTAATGTTTGGTGGTAGTTTTTTCTATATTAGAATTATTCATTCACCATATGCATTGCCATCAATGATTTGCTTATCTCCAACTATCTTCTTTGGTTGCTTAGTTTCAATCTATCGTGGATATTTTGAAGGTATGCGAAATATGACACCAACTTCTGTCTCAGAAATTATTGAAGGTGCATCAAAACTTATTTTTGGTTTAACCTTTGCTTATTTGATTATGAAGTTTGGTTTAGATAGCTATGAGTCAACAGGTACAGTATTTGGCATCACTTTTGCTGATAAGAAGTCTGCTATTTATACTTTAGTAGGTTTCTCAGTATCCGGTGCAGTAATGGGTATCACAATCGGTTCTGTGCTTAGCTTCTTATACTTGCTTATTAAGTATAAGAGAGTTGGTGGTGGTATCACTCAGGCAGAACTAGACTCATCTATTGATGCTCGTAGTAAGAATGAAACATTTAAGGTACTTATCAAAACTGCTATTCCAATCGGTTTAGGTGCTTTAGTAATGAATATTTCCGGTACTATTGACGGTCTTATTATTCAGAACCTTATTTCTGACCTATCATCAACACATGGTTCAGAACTTGCTGCTCAGTATCCTATGTATGCTGATGCAGTAACTGATGGCACAATCCATACAAAACTTTGGGGTTGTTACGGTACTGCCCTAACACTAATGCAGTTAGTAACTGTTATCACTCAGGCATTTGGTACAACTGCCATGCCTATGGTAACCAGTGCATATGCAAAGGGTGACAGAAAGCAACTAAAGGTAGCTATTAACAGAGTGCTTAAGCTAACTTGTCTTGTGACTTTCCCTTGTGGTATAGGACTTGCAGTTTTAGCTGACCCAATTATGGAAATTGTCTATGGTGGTAATGTTGCTATTGTTGGTGGTGAATGCCTAAAGATAATGGGTATTGCAGTACTGTTTATGGCAGGTATCACTCCAATTTGCTCAATGCTACAAGGTGTAGGTAAGGTTAGTACACCGGTTAAGCTATATTCACTTGCAGTTATTATTAAGGTTGTTATGAACTTTGCTTTAGTTAGCAATGTAAATGTAAATATTCGTGGTGCTGCTACAGGTACACTTGTCGGTTTCTTAGTAGCTTGTGTAATTGCTATGTATGTACTTGTAAAGGCAACAGGCATTAGACCTAATTTTTCAAATGCAATTATTAAGCCACTTGTAAGTGCAATTCTTTGTGGTGGTGGTGCATTTTTAACATATTACCTACTGGGCAGTAGAATGAATATTTATATGGCAACACTGATTTCTATTGTTGTTGCAGCAATAATTTATGTATTAGCTATCATAATTCTAAGAACTTTTGATGAAAATGACCTTGGAATGATAAAAAATAATGAAAAATTGGCTAAAATACTTGCAAAACTCAGGGTTTTGAAGTAAAATAGTCTAGTATCTTTTAGCAAAAAGCTAAAGGGAGGAATTGTTTTGTCATTTGAGAAAAAGCCAAATTATAAATTTGAAGATTTAATTGAGATTATGAAACTCCTTAGAGCACCAAACGGTTGCCCTTGGGATAAGGAACAAACTCATGAATCAATTAGGCAAAATTTCATTGAAGAAACTTATGAAGTAATTGAGGCTATTGATACCGAAGATAAAGAACTTCTAAAAGAAGAACTTGGAGATGTTCTTTTACAGGTTGTTTTCCATTCAGAAATGGAAAGTGAAATCGGTAGCTTTAATATAGACGATGTTTGCGATGGTGTTTGTAAAAAACTTATCATCCGTCATCCACATATTTTTGCTGATGTCACTGCAGATACTACAGAAGAAGTTTTGAATAACTGGGACAAAATCAAAATGCAGACAAAATCCCAGAAAACTCAGTCAGATGCAATGGACAGTGTTTCTAAGTCACTTCCATCTCTTATGAGAAGTGAGAAACTTCAGAAAAAGGCTGCTAAGGTTGGTTTCGATTTTCCAAATGCTCAGGAAGCATTCAAAAAGGTTAGGGAAGAAACTGATGAATTAGAAGAAACTATCTCAAAAGGTGACAAAGAAAATATGGCAGAAGAACTTGGAGATTTACTATTTTCTGTTGTAAATGTTTCAAGATTTTTAAAAGTAGATTCCGAACAGGCACTTTACTTTGCTTGTGATAAGTTTACTCAGCGTTTCCGTAAGATGGAAGAACTTGCGAAACAGCGTAATATAGATATGGACTCTACTACTTTATCTCAACTTGATTCACTATGGAATGAAGTTAAATAATTTTATCGGAGGAAAACAAAATGAAAAAGACAGAACTAATTGCTGCAATTGCAGAGAAAAGTGGACTAACTAAGAAGGATGCTGAAGCAGCTCTTACAGCAACACTAGACACAATCGTTGAAACAGTAGCAGCTGGCGATAAGATCCAGATTACAGGTTTCGGTACATTTGAACAGCGTCAGAGAAATGCAAGAATGGGTTGTGACCCAAGAACAGGTAACAAGATTGAAATCCCTGCTTCTAAGGTTCCTGCTTTCAAGGCTGGTAAGGAATTCAAAAATACTGTAAACAAGTAATTTTGCTTTTATTTTGGCTGACTCTATTGTCAGCCTTTTATTTTTATATATAGGTGATTATTATGAGACTTGATAAATATTTAAAGGTTAGCCGTATTATTAAGCGTAGAACAGTAGCAAATGAGGCTTGTGATGCAGGTAAAGTTTTGGTAAACGGTAAGGTGGCAAGAGCCTCAACAAAGATTAACGAAGGTGACAGAATTGACCTTACTTTAGGTGAAAGAACAGTATCGGTAGAAGTTGTTTCTGTTAAAGAAACAGTGAGAAAAGAAGATGCTGTTACACTTTATAAACCAATATCATAAATTAATTTTTTCCCCATATAATTTATTATTTAAGTGAATATATGGGGGATTATTATGTCTGCAAATGAAATAATTTTAAAAGACAGAAAGTTTTTGTCAGTAACCGGTGTGAAAGATGTAAATGCTTTTACAGAGGAAAGTGTAATTTTGACACTGGAAACCTCATCTTTAGTAGTTAGAGGAGAAACTCTCCATATCAGTAAACTTGACTTGGAAAGTGGAGAGGTTGATGTTGACGGTAAAGTAAATTCTCTCCAATATATTAAGGAAAATCAAGATAAAAGTTTTCTAAAAAGGTTGTTGAGATAATGGCACTATACCAAACTTTTCATCCGATTGTCTTTTTGTTTTCACTTTTGTGGGGTATATTTATTTACATAGCATACGAAGTCCTAAGGTTTATTAGAGTAATTACAAGAAATAATAAAACTGTAGTCTTTGTAACCGACTTAGTTTTTATGATTTTTTCTTCCATAGTTGCTTTTATTTTTTCTTTAGCCTATAATTTTGGTCAGCTGAGAATATATATGATTGTGGGATTTTTCCTTTCATTTATAGTGCTGAGATTGACCTTAGGAAGACTATCTATTGTACTTTTTACTAAGTTTTATTCAATATTTTGTACTTTTTCCCGAAAAATTATTAAATTTTTCAAAAAAGTTTTAGCAAAACTATTGAAATTCTTTACCCCTTTAGTGTATAATTTATGTAAAGAAAAAAGAGTATTATTTTTTATTAACAAAGGTAGTAAAAATGACAGAAGAAAATAAAACTAAAAACAATTCCGAAGAAATTGTTACTGGTTCTGATAGTGTTGTAAAAGAAGTTACACCTAAGAAGAAACGCAAAAGAAAGTTTATTTTACTTTATGTTGCTGTTTTTGTTTTTGCAGTTTATGCAGTGTATGCTTTGATAACACAGTATAGTCAGATTGACAAGAAAAAAAGTCAACTTGCTGAATTGAATAAGAAAATTTCTGTTCAGGAAATCAAGAATGACGAAATAACAAATATATATAACCTGTCCGATAAGGATAATGAGGATTATATAGAACAGAAGGCAAAGGAAGATGGTTATCTTCATGCCGGAGAAAGAGTATTCGTAAATATATCAGGTGACTGATGAATGGAGCAAGGGGTAGAGTATGTCTCTGGAAGTAGGTAGTGTAGTAAAAGGTAAAGTAACAGGCGTAATGAAGTTTGGTGCATTTGTTGCTTTGCCGGAGAATAAGTCAGGAATGGTTCATATTTCTGAAATTTCTCATGAATTCGTAAATGATATTAATGATGTAATCAAGGTTGGTGACGAAGTTACCGTAAAGGTTGTTTCTATTGATAATGGCAAGATTTCACTATCAATTAAAGCAAATATCGAAAAACCGGCACCAAAGCCTAGACAGCGTAGGCCTAGAAAACCATATGTGCCTGCTCCAAAGGTTACTTCACCTGGAAACTTTCAGTGGGAAAAGTCCAAGGACGACAGTAGTTCCTTTGAAGATATGATGAATAAATTCAAGAGAACCTCCGAGGACAAAATTTCCGACTTAAAGCGTGGAAATGAAAGCCGCGGTTACTCACGCAGAGGTAATCGTAATAAATAAATACTGGGGGAATTTTAATGAAAATCACCTATACTGCAAGAAAAGTAAATTTAAAGGACAACTTTAAAGAATTATGCGAAAAGAAATTAGCAAAGTTTCAGAAGATTTTCTCTGAAGATGCAGAGGCTTCTGTTGTTGTAACACTATATAAGAACCGTCAGACTGTTGAAGTTACAGTAAAAGATAATGGTATGGTGTTCCGTGCTGAGGATACTCAGGACGAAATGAACGATGCTTTAGATAAGGTTGTTGACATTCTAGGTCGTCAGATGAGAAAGAACAAAACTCGTCTAGCAAGAAGACTTAGAGATAACACAGCTGATTTTGCTGTTCTTCTTCCTGAAGAGGATATTGAGGACGAACAGGAATTCGACATTAGAACAAAGACAATTCCTATTAAGCCTGTTTCTGTTGAAGAAGCTATCCTACAGATGAATATGCTTGACCATGACTTCTTTGTTTTCATCAATGCTGAAACTGATGAAACAAATGTTGTTTACAAGCGTAAGAACAACACTTACGGTTTACTAGAACCTGAAGAATATTAATAACAATTAAGTGAATGAATATAGAGGCCCATTTGAGCCTCTATATTTTTTGGAGATTTTTATGAAGAAAGAACTAACATATGTTGCTACTTGCCTTTTAGGTGTAGAGGGCCTTGTAGCTAACGAACTAAAATTTATGGGTGCTAAAGAAGTAACACCTGAGAACGGCAGAGTAATTTTTAAGGGTGATTACAACATTCTTGCAAGAGCCAATATTTGTAGCCGATATGCCGAGAGAATTATGATTCTTTTAGGCACTTTTTATGCCAGAACATTTGAAGAGCTTTTTAACGGTGTAAGCAAAATCAAATGGTCTGAATATATTGATAAGGATGACAATTTTCCTGTAAAAGGCACTTGCCTTTCAAGTCAGCTAATGTCTGTACCTGACTGTCAGAAGATTATTAAGAAAGCCTCAGCAAAGTCACTTTCTAAGGCTTATGGTGTTGAATGGTTAAATGATGATGGTGACTTGCATCAAATTCAGTTCCTAATCTTTAAAGATAAAGTTTCTATTATGCTGGATACAACAGGCAAAGGACTTTATAAAAGAGGCTATAGAGAAAATTCAAATGATGCACCTATCAAAGAAACTTTAGCAGCAGTTTTGGCCGAACTTTCTATGGTTAGGGCTAACCATACTGTAATTGACCCTATGTGTGGTAGTGGTACAATTCTAATTGAAAGTGCATTAAAAGCTATGAAAATCGCTCCCGGATTAAATAGAGAATTTTCAGCAGAAAATTGGAAACAAATCCCTAGTGAAGTGTGGGAACAAGAGAGAGAAAAGGCAAAATCAGAAATCAATACCGATTGTGCATTTAGGGGCATAGGTTATGATATTGATGAAGAAAGCCTAAATATTGCCAGAGAAAATGCAGAAAAAGCCGGTGTAGCAGATAGAATAACTTTTGAGCATAGAGATATAAGGAATTTTGTTCATGATACTGAGAGAGGTACAGTTATCACCAACCCTCCTTATGGTGAAAGACTTCTTGATATTGATAGGGCAAGAGAACTTTATAAAATTATGGGGAAAAAATTCGTCAAAAAAGACGGTTGGAGTTATACTATAATATCACCGGATGATGAATTTGAAAAAATCTTTGGTCGCAAAGCTGACAAGAGAAGAAAGCTATATAACGGTATGCTAAAGTGCCAAGCATATATGTATTTTAAGCGTTAAGTGAAACTTATGTGATAATATGTACAGTAAATAGAAAAATGTATATAAGATTTTGAAAAAATCCCTATAAAGGTCTTGACTGTATGAAAAACTGGTGCTACAATATATTTAGCACTCAGAGATAGAGAGTGCTAAACTAAGTAGATAAACAACTTTAAGGAGGATAAATATTATGACAATCAAACCATTAGCAGACAAAGTAGTTGTTAAGGTAGAAGAGGCTGAACAGACAACAGCTTCCGGTATTGTTCTTTCTACATCTGCACAGGAGAAACCTGCTTTCGCTACAGTAGTAGCCGTAGGTCCGGGTGGTGTAGTAGACGGTGAAAAGGTAGAAATGACAGTTAAAGTAGGCGACAAGGTAGTTACTTCTAAGTATAGTGGTACTGAAATCAAACTTGACGGTGAAGAATACACTATCGTTTCACAGTCAGATATTCTTGCTATTGTTGAATAAGAAGAGAGGTTAATAAATTATGGCTAAACAAATGCTTTATGGTGAAGAGGCAAGAAAGGCTCTAATGTCCGGTATTGACCAACTTGCTGATACAGTTAAAATTACACTAGGTCCTAAGGGCAGAAATGTTGTTCTAGATAAGAAATTCGGTGCACCACTAATCACTAACGATGGTGTTACTATTGCTAAAGAAATTGAACTTGATGATCCATTTGAAAATATGGGTGCTCAGCTAGTTAAGGAAGTTTCAACAAAGACTAACGATGTTGCCGGTGACGGTACAACAACAGCTACTCTACTTGCACAGGCTCTTATCCGTGAAGGTATGAAGAATGTTACTGCCGGTGCAAACCCAATGGTACTAAAAAATGGTATCAAAAAGGCAGTTAACAAGGCAGTTGAAACTCTAAAGAAGAATTCTAAGGTTGTTTCAGGCACAGAGGATATTGCAAGAGTTGCAACAATCTCATCAGCTGACCCACTAATCGGTAAGCTAATTGCTGAAGCAATGGAAAAGGTTTCTACTGACGGTGTTATCACAGTAGAAGAATCAAAGACTGCTGAAACATATTCAGAAGTTGTAGAAGGTATGATGTTTGACAGAGGTTACATTGCACCTTATATGGTAACAGATACAGATAAGATGGTTGCTGAACTTGATGATTGTCTAATTCTTATTACTGATAAGAAGATTTCAACAACTCAGGAAATTCTACCACTACTAGAACAGATTGTTCAGGCAGGTAAGAAACTTCTTATTATTGCTGAAGATGTTGAAGGTGAAGCACTAACAACTCTAGTTCTTAACAAACTTCGTGGTACATTTACTTGTGTTGCAGTTAAAGCACCGGGCTTTGGTGACAGAAGAAAAGAAATGCTACAGGATATTGCTATCCTAACAGGTGGTCAGGTTATCACATCAGATCTAGGTCTTGAACTAAAGGATTGCACAATTGATCAGCTAGGTACTGCTCGTCAGGTTAAGGTTGACAAAGAAAATACAATCATTGTTGATGGTGCCGGTGACTCTCAGGCTATCAAGGATAGAGTAAACAACATCCGTTCACAGATTGAAACAACAACATCTGAATTTGATAAAGAAAAGCTACAGGAAAGACTAGCTAAATTAGCCGGTGGTGTTGCAGTTATCAAAGTAGGTGCTGCTACAGAAATCGAAATGAAGGAACAGAAGCTTCGTATTGAAGATGCTCTGGCTGCTACAAAGGCTGCTGTTGAAGAAGGTATCGTAGCCGGTGGTGGTACTGCTCTTGTAAACACAATCAGTGCAGTTTCTGAACTGGTTAACGAAACAGAAGGTGACGAACTAACAGGTGTTAAGATTGTTCTTAAGGCTCTTGAAGAACCTGTTCGTCAGATTGCTGCTAATGCCGGTGTTGAAGGCTCAGTTATCCTAAATAATATCCTAGAAAAGAACGAAGTAAACTATGGTTACAACGCTCTAACAGGTGAATATATGGATATGATGAAGAACGGTATTGTTGACCCAACTAAGGTTACTCGTTCAGCTCTACAGAATGCATCATCAGTTGCATCAATGGTTCTAACAACAGAATCACTTGTAAGTGATATTAAAGAACCTGCTGCTCCTGCTCAGCCACAAATGCCTGATATGGGTGGTATGTACTAATACCAAACTTAAAATTATAAACTTAAAGTCCATCCTTTTGGATGGACTTTTTTCTTTGTGTTAATTCACTATTTTTATACCTTAATGTGATAAAATATTCACAGTAATTACCAAAAATAATTTTATTCTTATAAAAACTTGAAAATAACTATAGGGTGTGTTACAATAACCAACTAGGAGGTGTGATTATTTTATACATAAAATAGAATGAAATAGCAAAATATTATTGCTATTAAAAGATATTAATGAAATGGAGAATGTAAATATTATGAAAAAATTATTGAATGTTATTGTGGTGGTGTTGTGTGTGCTTATGTGTATGCCAATTTGTGTTTATGCTGCTAGTAGTCAATTAATGACTTATAAAGGAATTGGAATTTCTAATAAGAGTTCAGTAAATAGTTTTAATATAAAGAATGAAAAAAAAGTGAAAATTAATCATAAAACAACCTCATGGTATCGTGTTGATGGTATTAATACCAGTAATCTATTTATGGAGATTACTGTATTAAAAAAAGGATATTTATTTTATAGTGATACAGGTAAAAAGTTTAAGGTATATTCAACTAATAAAAAAACTAAAACTTACACTTTGGAAAAAGGAACTTATAAGTTGCATTTTTTAGCTAGTCGTTATGCAGCTAATATTTCAGGTAATGTTGTAGGGTGATAATATGAATAAAATTTTTTTGATAATTAAGACAATAACAATAATTGCATTTGGAGTTTTTGGAGGATATTTATTATATTACTTTGTATTGATGGATATTGCCGATGTATATTTAGATTCAACTAGTAATTCATATTTCTTTTCTTCTGTTTTATTGTTGATTTTATCTATCTCCAGTGTTGTTTTTATTTTATTTATGGTAACTGGTTATCATGTTAATAAAAAAGTATTTTATGTAGTTTTATGTGCATATTTTATTGTATTATTTTTTATACTGTTTGGTAGACCAATATTGGTAAGGAAATTTAATTTTAACTTAATTGCATCATTACAAGAACTAACTACCGACTCAGAATCATTATTACAGTTTATCCTAAATATAATTGTGTTAATGCCAATAGCATATTTCTTTAAGAATAAGGGTGTAATTTTTACAGAACTTATTTTCTTAGCAATTTCCTTTGGCATAGAAATTATGCAGTATATAACTGCAAGAGGTTTCTTTGACATTATTGATATTTTGTGTTATATGATTGGTATGAATTTGGCATATCTATTCTTTAAGTTAACTAAAGTCGATATAGTAAAAAGAAAATAAGCATAAAGAAAAGACCTGATTATTCAGGCCTTTTTTATGTAAATATAAAATTTTAATTAAAATTCACTTCTAACATCTCTCTTAAACAGAGCGTCAAGTGCAGGAGTGATTTCTTTATTTTCAAATAGAACTTCATATAGCTGATTAACAATAGGCATTTCCACACCCATCTTCTTAGCTAATTTGTAAATTGCCTTAGTTGTCATAACACCCTCAGCAAGTTTTTC
The DNA here is from genome assembly GCA_934476515.1 of uncultured Ruminococcus sp. Taxonomy (GTDB): domain Bacteria; phylum Bacillota; class Clostridia; order Oscillospirales; family Acutalibacteraceae; genus Ruminococcoides; species Ruminococcoides intestinihominis. The sequence goes on from CAKSNZ010000005.1 coordinate 46,222, forward strand.
AAACTTTTTACCTTTAATCAGTTGTTCACCGTACATTCTGTTGTGACTCCATTTAGAGAACAAAGTAGCCTCATAGTCACCAAGATGACAAAGTCCATATGCACTCATTTCATTACCACCCATAACCTTAATAAGGGCAGCAACCTCTCTAGGTGCTCTAGCCATTAAACCACCTTTTAGGCTTGTATATCCAAGTCCATCAAGCATACCGGCACAAATGCCAATAACATTCTTTGCAGCAGCACCGATTTCTGTACCGATTAAATCTGTACCTATGTAAAAACGAATAAGCTCACTGTTAAATTCTTTAACCAGCTTTCTCTTAACTTCTTCATCCTCACTGTCAATAACCATACAGTTAGGAATACCTCTTACATAGTCTTGTGGATGTCCCGGACCAACCCAAACTGCAACCTTAGTTTTGTCTTTGTCAATAAACTCACTTACAACTTCACTAAGTCTTTCTCCGGTAGTTTCTTCAATACCTTTCATACATAGTACAATAGTTTTTCCGGTAAGGTCGTACTTAGCAATATCAGTCATATATTCTCTAAGGTGCTGACAACTAATAGAAATAATAATAACCTCAGCCCTTTCAACTGAATACTTAAGGTCAGAAGAAACCTCAATAGAGTCAGGGTAGGAAAGGTAGTCGTTCTTTCTGTTGTTCTTTAGAGCAATAAATTCAGGTGCATTTTCCAGTCCTCCGGAAAGTACATCATGACCGATTTTGTCAAGATACCAGGCAATACAACTGCCCCAGCGTCCACATCCAAGTACAGATATTTTCATATATAAAGTCCTCGCAAATTTAAAAAATTATAGAAAAACCCCACCTGACCGTAAATGCTTAAATATAACCTGCCTACAAAATGACAGGTGGGTGCACTCCCAACAGCTTTAGGATCCCTAATGAATCATAAGGTCTTCAACACCGCATATGGAGTCCGTGCTCCCTTTTAAAAAGTTGTAGGGTTATTTTCGCATATTCGCAAATCAGGTAGGGGGATAAACTAAATTTTAGATTTCATCCTCGTCATCGAAAAGTTTTTCAAAGTTAGCTTCAAACTTTTCTGCTAAATAATCTAGTAAATCTTCATCGTCAATTTCAGCAAATTCTTCTTCACCATTATCGTTGATGATAGCTTCCATAATATAGTATTCTCCGGCATCGTTTACACTATCCTCAGGATTTTCATAAAATGGATAAAGTGCATAATATTCACTATCTTCATGTTCAATAGTGTCCAGAATTTCAAAGCTGTGTTCATTACCTTCATCATCAATAAGTGTGATAAGATCAGGTGCAAATTCATTGTTCATTTAGCTTCACCTCAATTTCTATACATATATTTTACCCAACTAAGTACCATAAGTCAAGGGAAAATATGTGTAAAATTTCAAAAAATAATTTAATATATGAATTAATTATTTTTTATTGATTTAATGGAGTTCTTGATATATAATATAACTTATGTATGTGCATTTTATTCTAGAACGGAGAATTTATTTTGTTAAAAGATTTTGATAAACTCCCTAAGGAGTTTCAGTGTCCGGAAGTTAAGAAATATTACGATATATTAAAAAAGAAAAAAACAAGTATTATTCTTAAGAGAATATCTGATATTATCTTGTCAATTATTTTGATTATATTACTTGCAATACCAATGCTTGTAATTGCTTTTGTTATTAAGATTAGTGCCACCAAAGGCCCTGTGTTTTATAAGCAAGAGCGTGTTACTAAGTACGGTAAGCACTTTATGATTTTGAAATTCAGAACAATGATTGTTGGTTCTGACCAGTGTGGTGAACTTCTTACCAAGGAAGGTGACGAAAGAGTTACCCTAATCGGTAGAGCATTAAGAAAGTATAGACTTGACGAATTACCACAGATTTTCCATGTACTAACAGGTAAAATGACTATAGTAGGTACAAGACCTGAGGTTGTAAAATATGTTGAGCAGTATAAGCCGGTGTATTACGCAACACTTCTTTTACCTGCCGGTATTACAAGCTTTGCTTCAATTAAGTATAAGGATGAGGACAAACTCCTTAAAGAGGGTGATGATGTTGATGCAACTTATATCAACAAAATTCTCCCGGATAAAATGCGATATAATTTAAAGTATCTTCAAAGATTTAGATTAAGAAGAGATTTTAGCTTAATGCTAAAGACTGTTAAAGAAGTATTTAAATGATAGGGAGGTGGGCAAAATTAGCCTACTGAATAACTCAAGCTATTTTAGAGTAAGTTTTATTTTATGTTTGTTTTTTACTAATGTAGCCTTTCTTCAAATACCGGCTTATTGTTTTTTAATTATCCTTGCTATTTGGGGAATTTATCTTACTATTAGGAATATAGTGAAGTATAAAGCATACAAAAAAATGGAATTTGGTTTGTGGGCAATGGCTTTTTTAGGTGTTAACCTTATTACAGCCCTTATCCATATTACAGATAATTTCCTAATAAATATGCTGTTCTTTATTTTTGTTATGGTATGTTTCTTTGTTTTTTATGGAGCATATATTGAGAAAAGTACCGGCATAAAGCATGAACTGTATACGGTTGCAAGAATTTTTCTTTATATGGTAACATTAATGCAAGTAGTAGGCATTGCTTGTCTTGTGTTTAATGTTTCTTACCACAATGAATGGATAGACTTAATTGTATATGAAAACAGATTTACAGGTCTTTTTATTAATCCTAACCTTTGTGGCTTTGCATCTGTATTTGTTGTATTTTGTGTGCATATACTAACAATACATAAGTTTGACAGTAAGTATTCTGCTTTACCTGCTACATCAAGAATTTGGCTTTCATCAGGTCTGTTTATTAATATTCTGACTTTATTCTTGTGTGACAGTAATGCAAGTATGGTTTTGTTCCTTTGTTATGTTATTGTCTTCGTTGTTACAAAGTTTATCACTTCAAGAGGTGACTATAAGAAAAAACAACTGATACTGAGATTTCTTTCCACATTAGTTGCCGGTGTTGTTATTATTTGTTGCACATATTTCCTAAGAAGTATTTGCCAAATCGGTGTATCAACACTTATTAATTCTAATAGCAATATTATTCTTTCAGACAGTGATGTAGGTTCAAATATAACAACAGTATTACCGGAAAATTCTGATGTTACTTTTGAACATGAAAATTCTAATGTTGATTCCGGTAGATTTACTTTGTGGAATCAAGCAGTGACTATTTTCTCCCATCATCCTGTAATGGGTATCGGTAAGGGTAATATCCTAAGCTATAGCTACAAGTATATTGATGGTGGTATGCATTTTGCTAACCTATATAGTGGTGACTTTGCAAGTATGTTTGCCTCTTTTACAACAGATATTCACAATGCATACATAACTATCCTTGTATGTTCAGGTATAATTGGATTTTTGTTGTTTATGATTTTTGCCTTTAGAAACGGTGTATCAATTACAAAGTATTTGTTTAGAAAAGGTAAAGAACTTGAACATGGCATTTTCCCATGTCTATTTAGTTTTATTGTGTCATATCTGGTGTTTGCTTGTTTTGAGAAAGCACTGGTTTTTGATATATCATTTATGGTAATAATTTTCTGGTTTATTTTAGGTCAGATTATGTGCTATAATGTAAGAGAAAAGGAAGAACCACTTAAGGAATTTTCCTTTAAAGAAAGCGTTAGAAAAAACCTATTGTAAAATTTAGCAAAAGGTGATTTTTATGAAGTTCTATTTTAGCAAAGATACTTCAACAGTAAATTCAAGATTTGTAATTTATGATGAACTAGGTCATGTAAAGTGCTATGTGCTAAGGGACTATAGCCATTCATATTGGAATCTTGTTATTACAGACATTAGCTTTAATAAGCTGTGTACAATTTATTCTGTACCATTGCCATTTATGAAAGCTTTTACAATTAAAAATAATAATAGTACCATAAGACTTGTTTTTAACAAAAATAAGTTTAGACCAATGTGCTATTATTACGGTATTAGTTGGAGAATTTGTGGCGATATTCTTGGCAAAAATTTTGAAATTAGAGATACAGATAACTCAGTTCTCTTAACTCATTACAAGAAATGGGCAGATTTATCAAAAGGCTATGAAATCAATATAACCGATAATGGGAGAGAAGTTTTTCTCCTTGCATCAGTTGTATGTGTTCATTTAATAGAAACAAACGAAAAGAAACAATTAGTAAAAGTGTGAGGTATTATTATGAATAAGTTACTTAAATTATTATCCGAAAATTCAAAATATACAACATCAGAACTTGCGTTAATTCTAAGTGAGCCTGAAGACTATATTAAGGCTCAAATTAAGGAATATGAAGAAAAAGGTATCATCAAAGGTTACAAGGCAGTTGTAAACTGGGAAAAGCTAGAAGACAAAGATGTTTCTGCTATTATTGAAGTTAAGGTTGCTCCTGAACCAGAAACAGGCTTTGACAAGATTGCAGAGAAGATTATGGCTTTTGATGAAGTTGAAACAGTAAACCTAATTGCAGGTACTTATGACCTTTCTCTAGTTGTTACAGGTAAGACTATGAATGATGTTGCATCATTTGTTAGCAGAAGACTATCACCTTTAGCAAATGTTCTATCATGCCAAACTAACTTTATCCTAAAGAATTACAAAGAGGGTGGCGTTATTATGGCAGAAACTATTGAAGAAGAAGATAAAAGGAGCCTTGTATTATAATGGATTATTCAAAGGTACTCAACAGTAAAATCGTTTCTGTTAAGCCATCAGGTATTAGAAAGTTCTTTGATATTGCTGCTGAGATGGACAATGTTATTTCTCTTTCAGTAGGTGAACCTGATTTTAAGACACCTTGGCATGTTAGAGAAGAAGGTATCTCTTCACTACAACTGGGCAAAACTTGGTATACACCAAACAGAGGTTTGTCTATTTTAAGAGATGAAATTACTAAGTATATTGACCGTAGATTCGGTATTAAATATGAACCACTTTCACAGGTACTTGTTACTGTTGGTGGTAGTGAAGCTATTGATGTAGCAATTCGTTGTTTAGCAGGTCCGGGAGATGAAGTTATCATTCCTCAACCATCATTTGTATGTTATGAACCACTAACAGAAATGGCAGGTGCTACTCCTGTACTAATGGATACTAAGGTTGAGAATGAATTTAGAATTGTTCCTGAAGACCTAGAAAAAGCTATTACAGACAAGACAAAACTACTTATTCTTCCTTATCCTAATAACCCAACCGGTGGTATTATGGAAAAGAAAGACCTAGAAGCAATTGCTGAAGTTATCAAGAAACATGACTTAATGGTTCTTTCTGATGAAATCTATGCAGAACTTACATATACAAAGGAAAAACATACTTCAATTACTAATATTGAGGGTATGTATGAGAGAACTATTGTTGTTAATGGTTTCAGTAAAACATACGCAATGACAGGCTGGAGACTTGGTTATGCCCTTGGTCCTAAGGAAATTATTTCCCAAATGACTAAGCTACATCAGTTCTGTATTATGAGTGCTCCAACAACTGCACAGTATGCTGCTATTGAGGCTCTTCGTCATGGTGATGATGATATTGAAAGTATGAAAGACGAATATGAAATGCGTAAGCATTTTATTGTAGGTTCATTTGATAAACTGGGACTTGACTGCTTTGAACCAAAGGGTGCTTTCTACTGTTTCCCTTGTATCAAGAGTACAGGCCTTTCATCAGAAGAATTCTGCACCAGACTCATTAAAGAAAAGCACGTTGCAGTTGTTCCGGGCAATGCTTTTGGTGAATGTGGTGAGGGCTTTATCAGAGTTTCTTACTGCAATAGCCTAAAGAATATTGCTGAAGCTATGAGAAGAATTGAAGAATTCCTAGTGGAGTTAAAAGATGGAAATAAAGGTTAATGCACCGGCAAAAGTAAATCTTGCAGTTGATGTACTTGGCAGAAGACCTGACGGCTATCATTCTGTCAGTTTGGTGTTACAGGCAATTTCTTTAAGTGATACAATAACTATCACTACAACAGATACTAAAGAAATTACAGTTACTTGTAACGACAGTAATGTTCCGACTGATAAGACAAATATTGTGTATAAATCAGCAGAAAGATTTTTCAGATATACTAAGGTTGAGAATGAAGGTATCAATATTGATATTCACAAGGTTGTACCTTCACAAGCAGGTCTTGGTGGTGGTAGCTCAGATGGTGCTGCCACTGTAATGGGACTTAATAAGCTATATAACACCAGACTTAAGAATAAAGATATGGAAGAAATTTGTTCTTATATTGGAGCAGATGTGCCATTCTTTATTAATGGTGGTACTCAACTTGCAACAGGTATCGGTACAGATATGGAGAAACTTCATTCTATGCCTGAATGTACAATAGTTATTTGTAAACCTGATGTAAATGTATCCACCAAAGAGGCCTATGACGCTATAGATGCACAACCACCTAAACAGTTTAAATATTCCGATGAACTTATTAAGGGTATTTATATGCGTAGCCTAAATTCAGTTTGTACTTCAATGTACAATGACTTTGATGTTTTTCTTGATATTAAGGAAGTTAACGATATTAAGAAATTAATGTATAAACTAAAGGCTAACGGTGCTTGTATGAGTGGTTCAGGCTCAGCAGTTTTTGGTGTGTTTAAAAAAGAAAAGAATGCTATTAAGTGTGTAGAAAAGTTAAAAGAAACCTACCCACAGACATTCTTATGCAAACCAATCAAGAATGGTTGTTCAATTATAACTGAATAAAATTTATAAACCTGTCCATATTCTTATTGAAGGGCAGGTTTTGTATTATGAAAATATTATTAAAATCATTATCATTAGGTTTAATCTTAACAGTAATTTTTTCTTTAATTCCTTTTACTGCACAATGTAAGTCACTTGAGAAAGATATTTTTAGGTTACATATCCTAGCAAATTCCGACTTAGAAAGTGACCAAGAATTAAAATTAAAAGTTAGAGATAAGGTTCTTTCCTATACAGAAGATTTGTACAAAGATTGTGAAACTAAGGAAGATACTATAAAGGTAACAGAAAATAACCTTGTCAACATCCTAAATGTAGCACAGAAAGAAGTGTATAACTTAGGTTACAACTACAAGGTAAAAGGTGAAATTACAAATATGTATTTCAATACAAGACAGTATGGAAAATTTACTGTACCATCAGGTTTTTATGATGCATTGCGTATAACTATAGGTAAGGGGAAAGGTCACAATTGGTGGTGTGTAATGTACCCATCATTCTGTTTAGGTGAAAGCAGTGATTTGGAAAATTCCAACTTAACTGATGATGAAAAGACTTTGATTTCTGATAATGATAATTATAAAATCAAGTTTCAAGTAGTAGAGTGGTTTGAAAAAGTAAAATCATTTTTTAAATAATTTGAAGTTTTTTTAAAATTAAGATATAAGTCCCATTTTTGGGACAGTAGATGTGTTACAATATTTATGGTGATGTAAATGCTAAATATAATTAAAGGCGAAAGTGGTTCAGGCAAAACCACTTATATAACAAATCTTCTTGCCAATATGGTAAAAAACGGCGAGAAAAATATTTTATATATTGTACCTGACCAAAGTTCCTTTGATACCCAGAGAACTTTCCTGGATTTATTAGGTCCAAAGGACTCTCTGAATATAAATGTACAAGGCTTTACAGGTCTGTGTGATTATATATTTTCAGTAAACGGTTCAAGTGGCAAAATCCCACTTGATGATGGTGGTAAGGCAATTATTATGTCATTGGCAATTGATGAATGTCAAGACAATTTGCCTCTATTTTCCCATACAAAAAATAAAAATGAACTTATAAATTTAATGCTTTCAGCAGTCAGTGAATACAAAACTTGCAATATTACAAGTGAAAAAATCCTTGAAACTGCAAGTGAAATTGAGGATGAAACCCTTAGAACAAAGCTAAAAGAAACTTGCCTAATTCGTGATACTTTTGATGCATTGGTTAGCGAAAGTTATGTTGATCCTGATGACTATATTACCCAAGGTTATAATTCTTTATTAGAAAATAATATTTTTAAAGATTACATTATTGCACTTGACTCTTTTAGTGGTTTTACAAATGTAGAACTTGAATTTCTATCAAAATTAATGGTAGATGCTAAGGACTTTTATATAACTGTAAATACCGATTCAACCAACAACAATGAACTGTTCTTTACAACTGAAAGAACTTTAAATCAGCTAAAAAAGATTGCCAGAGATAATGATGTGAAAATTGCCTCTCCAATAGTTTTAGCAGAAAATCATAGATTTGAAACAAGTGAACTTATACCAATTCTAAAGAATGTTTATCGAATTGAAAAGACTTCCCTTGACCAAGGAACTAATAATATTATTCTGTATGAAAGCAAAAATAAATATACAGAATGTGATTTTGTAGCCAGAAATATCAGAGAATTGATTATTGACAATGACTATACATATCAGGATATTGCAGTTATTTATAGACAAGATAATTCCTATGATGGCATTATTGACAGTGTTTTTGATAAGTATAACATTCCTTATTTTATGGATAAGGAGGAAGATATTTTCACAAAACCACTAATAAAATTAGTCTCCTCAATCCTAGAAACAATCAATAATTCTTATCAGAGGGAAAATGTACTAAATATCCTAAAGTCAGGATTAATGCCATTTACTTCAGAAGAAATTTCTTTATTCGAAAATTATATACTAATGTGGGATATTAAGGGCAGTAACTTTAAAAATGACTTTGTAGATAATCCACAAGGTTTAGTGTCTGACTTTAGTGATGATGACAGAAAGACACTTGAAATTATCAATAAAGTAAGACAAGGTGTTATTAACCCTTTAGTAGATTTTCAGTTAAAATCAAAGGATACTACTGCCACAACTATTACTAAGAATTTGTATAACCTACTTCTAAATTACAACATTCCGGAAAGTATAGTTTCAATGTGTGAAACTTTAGAGAAAAGTGGAAACCTACCTTTGTCAGAAGAACAAAGAAGATTATGGGAAATTCTAATGAATATCCTTGATAAAATGATAAATCTACTTTCTGATAAAAAACTTTCTTTAAAAGAATATACAGAACTGCTGATGCTACAATTCAACAACAGTACAATTGCATTTATCCCAAAAGCAATGGATGAAGTTGTTGTTTCAGGTGTAGAGAGAGTTCGTATGCCACAGAAAAAGGCAGTTTTTGTAATAGGTTGTAACGAAGGTATTTTCCCACAAGTGCCATCAGCTAACGGTGTATTTACCGATAGTGAAAGAAAGATTTTGCTTGAAAAAGGTATGGAAGTCAACGACTCGGTAGATGAACTTAATTATAAGGAAATGTACCTTGCTTACTATGCATTAACTTTACCATCACATAAATTATTTGTAAGCTACTCAACAAGCAACTTGCAAGGAGAACTTCTAACACCATCATCATTAGTAAGAGAAGTGAAAGAAATTTATCCAAAGGTAACTGCCCTTAGTGATTATTCATTAACTGCCGATGATATGTTGTGGAGCAAGAATTCTGCTTTTCAGTTTGTAGCAAATAACATTAAGTCTAACAGTATTACAGAAAAAACTTTGGAAGAATATTTTTCTCAAGAAGAAAATTATAGAGAAAAAATTGCTACAATTAAAGACACTTTACAGGACAATCCTATCCAAATTAAAGATGAAAATATTGCAGAAAAACTATTCGGCAAAGATTTATTCCTTTCAGCTTCCCAGGTAGAAACATATCATTTGTGTAAATTTAAATATTTCTGTCAGTATGGCTTGAAAGCAGAAGAAAGAAAAAAAGCAGAAATAGATTCTTTACAGTATGGTACTTTAACCCACTATTTATTGGAAAGATTTTTAAGAGAATATAAGAAAACTGACTTTGCATCTCTAAGCAATGAGGACATAGCAAAGATAATTTCTCAGTATCTAAACGACTATGCAGTGGAAGAATTAGGTGGAATAGATAACAAACCGGCTAGGTTTAAGTATCTGTTTTATAGAATACAGGACAATGCAATTAAGCTACTGATTCATATTATAAAGGAACTTTCTCAAAGTGAATTTGTACCAACTGCCTTTGAACTAAATGTAGGTAAGGATATACCGGCATATAAACTTACCCTTGATGATGGCTCAACACTTTCTGTCAGAGGCTCAGTGGATAGAGTAGATGTAATGGATAAAAATGGTGAAAAGTTCATTCGTGTAATTGACTACAAAACCGGTTCAAAGGAATTTAAAATCGGTGATGTAATGTATGGACTTAACTTGCAAATGCTTATTTATCTTTCAGCAATTAAGGCTAACGGTGGTAAATATTTTGGTGACAATATAGTGCCTTGTGGTGTACTATATCAGCCATCAAGTGCAAAGTTTGTGTCAGCTCAGGACAAAAATAATACTGAGAAAAACCTTAATGACTTTGACAAGAATTTGCGTATGAACGGTATTATCCTCAATAACGACTCAGTAATTATCGGTATGGATAGTACAGAAAAAGGCAAATATATTCCTGTGAAAAAATCAGCCAAAGGTGGCTATAACGGTGCTGATTATCTTTATGACCTATCAGAACTTGGCAAGATTTTTAAGAATATTGATGACACCTTAACAGAAATGGCAAAGACACTTCATAAGGGCAATATTGAGTATAACCCAACTAAAGATTTTACTTCAGCAAGTGATAATTATGATGCTTGTAAATACTGTCCTTATCTATCAATTTGTGGATATGAGGACGGTAAAAATTGCAGAAATATTGCAAAGCTATCTAAGAAAGAAGTAATGAAAATGCTACAAGAGGAGGAAGAAGAAAATGCCTAATTGGACACAAAATCAGCAAAATGCTATACATTCAACTAACGGTTCTATTCTTGTTTCTGCCTCAGCAGGTTCAGGTAAAACAGCAGTACTTGTTGAAAGAGTAATCAGCAGAATTACCGACAAAAAGAACCCAACACCGGCAGATAGAATGTTAGTTGTTACCTATACAAAAGCAGCAGCAGCCGAAATGAAAGAGAGAATTATTGCCAGACTTTATGATTTAATAAAGGAAAATCCCTATGACTCCCATTTGCGTTATCAACAACTAAAGCTACAAAATGCCCATATTTCAACAATACATTCATTTTGTAGCCAGTTAGTAAGGGAAAATTTCTATAGCTTAGGTGTTAGCAAGGACTTTAGAATTGCAGATGATGGGGAACTTTCTGTACTAAAGAATGATGCTATTGATGATGTTTTTGCTACATTGTATAGCAAAGAGAATAACTCATCCTTCCTAGATATAGTAGAGGCTTTTTCTAGCAATAAGGATGATAAAGCCCTAAAGCAAGTTGTGTTTAAATTATATGAATTTTTGCGTTCACATCCTTTTCCACATACATGGCTTGATGAAAAACTTTCTTACTACAATAGCAACATTGATATTTCTTCATCAGTATGGGCAGAGATTATTTTTAAATATTCTTATCAGGCCTTAGCTTATGGAATTTCTTTAGCAGAAAATAATCTTGAACTTTCTGCAACTGATGAAAAGCTACAGTCTGCTTTGTCAACTGTACTAACTGAAGACAAAATGACTATAACCGGTATTATGTCAGCTATTGAGGACAGAAAATGGGATGATGCTTATAAATTAGTTTCCGAATGTTCATTTGGTAGATTTCCAAGTGTAAGAGGATATAAGGATAACCCAACAAAAATAAAAATCAGTGAAAATCGTGATAAGTATAAAAAAATTATTGCAAATCTTCTAAAGTATTTTATCTATGATGAAGAAAGCTGTAAGACTGATTTAGATTTACTAAAACCGGTAGTAGAAGAAATGTTTAATACAGTTCTTTTATTTGACCACAAATTCCAAGAACTTAAGAAACTAAAGAATATTCTTGACTACAGTGACCTTGAACATTATACCCTTAAACTACTTGTAAAAGAGGAAAATGGTAAGGTAGTTTTAACAGAAATGGCTCACAAAATTGCATCACAATTTGATGAAGTAATGGTTGACGAATATCAAGATGCAAACGAAGTGCAAGATATAATTTTCAGAGCAGTTTCAGGAGAAGAAAAAGATTTGTTTGTAGTAGGGGATGTAAAGCAAAGTATCTATTCCTTTAGACAAGCTATGCCTAAAATCTTTATTGACAGAAAAGAAAAATATCCTCTTTATGTAGCAGAAAAGGACAATTACCCTGGCAGAATAGTTCTTGAAAAGAATTTTAGATCCAGAAAAGAAATCACAGATTCAGTTAACTTTGTTTTTGACTCAATAATGTCAAAGGATTGTGGTGACATTGAATACAATGAGGAAGAAACTTTAATTTGTGGTGCAACTTATAATGATACTGATGAAACAAAAGTATCTCTTAATCTAATTGATATGGATTATGAAGAAGAAACAGATAAATGTATTGTTGAGGCTGATTTTATAGCTAAAGAAATTTTCCGTACCAAGGCTCAGAGAAGTGTTTATGATAAAGGAGATTTAAGACCTGCTAATGACGGTGATTTTGCAATCCTACTTAGAAGTGCAAATAAATATGCTCATATTTATGTTAATAGATTGAAAATGTGGGGTATTCAAGCCACTTCAACAGTTAGTGAAAGTTTCCTACAAAATCGTGAAATTGTTATTATAACAAATCTACTTAGAATTATTGATAACCCATTACAAGATATTCCTTTGCTTTCTGTAATGGCAAGTCCTTTGTATGGCTTTTCCGGTGATGAACTAGCCTTAATGCGTACAGAGGATAGAAAAAAGAGAGTCTATAATTCCCTTGTAACCTTTGCAGAAAAGGGCAGTGAAAAGGCAAAGAGATTGCTTGAAGATTTAGACAGATTTCGTACATATGCAGTTACAATGCCTGTACATACCTTACTTGACAGAATTTTTGAAGAAACTTTCTATACTTCAATTTTTGATGGTGTGTCAGAGACAGATGTGCCATACAACAATATTCTTCTATTTAAAGAATATGCAACAAACTATGAGTCAAGTGGATACAAAGGACTTTCAGCATTTGTAACTTATATTGATAACCTTGTAAAGCAAGAAAGTGACCTAAACGCAAGTAAATCCGGTGAAGAAAGTGACCTAAACGCAGTAAAGATTATGAGTATCCATGGTAGTAAGGGTTTGGAATTTCCATTTGTATTTTTAGCAAATACTACAAGAAAGTTTGTCAGTGATGCAAGTGACAATGTGCTTATTCATAAGGATTTAGGTTTTTCACTAAAAGTAAAGGATTTTGAAAATTCAATAAGATATAACACACTACCACGAGTAGCAACTTCTATTGAAATCAAAAACAGTGAAAAGTCAGAAGAATTAAGAGTCCTTTATGTTGCACTAACAAGAGCAAGAGAAGAACTTCATATGATTTGTACAGAAAAGAATATGGCGAATTATATTGGTAAAATGGGTTCATATATTTCTAATACTGAGAAAATCTCACCATATGCAGTATCCTCAGCAAATAAAATTTCCGATTGGTTAATTATGTGTGGACTTATCCAAACAGATGGTAGTGAACTTAGAAAAATTGCAGATATTAACCATTTCTCTAAATTCAAATCTTGCCCAAAGTGGGATATTAAGTATATTAAAGGTGTAAATAGTGATGAAGAAGTTGAGGAAGACTCCATAACTACTACTAACCAAGATACAGAAGTAACCGATGATTATATTGATACAATTATCAAAGACAGACTTGAGTATAAGTACAAGAATGAAGGTATCAATGCTATCCCAACAAAAGTTGCAGTATCTGATATTAGTCACAATATTTCTAAGGAAAGATTTAAGAAAGTTCTTGCACGACCTGACTTTATGTCAGAAAAGTCAATGACACCAACTGAAAGAGGTACAGCAGTACATTCAGCTTTACAGTATATTGACTTTAAAAATGCAAGAAATGACTTTGATAAAGAAATAGAAAGATTAGTTACAAAAGGCTTTATCACTAAAAGACAAGGTGAAGTCCTTGACCGTAATAAACTACTAAACCTTGTAAATTCACCTTTAACAGATAGAATTGTAAATTCCGAAAAAGTATATCGTGAGTTTAAGTTCTATACAAAAATCTTAGCAAAAGATGCATTAGAAAATGTACCTGAGAATTTTTCAGAACAAAAAATTATCCTACAAGGTGCAGTTGACTTAGCATTTGTAGAAGATAATTCACTTGTAATTGTTGACTACAAAACCGATAGAATTAAAGATGTTTCAGAGCTAAAGGAACTGTATTCTCAGCAACTTTTACTTTACAAAAACGCTATGGAACAGTGTACTCCATATTCAGTTTCTAAATGCATAATCTATTCAATCACTTTAGGTGATTTTGTAGAAGTGTAGGTGATTTTATGAGTAAAATTCTTATTTTAGTAGGTAGCGTTAGAAAAAATAGCAATACAGAACTTTTGGCAAATGCCTTTAAACAAGGGGCAGAAAAACACAATTCTGTGGAAATTATTTCAGTAGCAGACTACAAAATTAATCCTTGTGTAGGTTGCGAATATTGCCAAAATAGTGACGGTAATGTTTGTGTACAAAATGATGATATGAAAATTATCTATGAAAAACTGAAAGAATGTGACACATTGGTTATTGCATCACCGGTGTATTTTTACGGAATTTCTGCCCAACTGAAAGCACTAATCGACAGACTACATACACCAATGAGAAATACTTTTTCTGTTAAGAATATGGCTTTGCTATTAGTAGCCGGTGCATCACTTCCACAAGTTTTTGACTCAATCCTAGTTCAGTATAACCTTGTGCTTAGTTACTTTAAACTTAATGACTTAGGCAAGGTTCTAGTAACAGATGTTAGACAGAAAGGTGCTATCAAAGATAACAAAGCCCTACTTGATGCCTATAATTTAGGTATGTCAATAAGTTAAATTTGTAGTGATTAATTAATACCAATCACAAAACGCAATAATAATTAATTCCAAATCACAATAGTTAATCATAAATCTCAATAATTAATCATAAATTGCAATAGTTTGTAAACAAAAAGCTCCCAATTGGGAGCTTTCCTCTTTGTATTATAATTTTTCAATTTTATCTTAATACTGGTTAGAAAAATTAGAGTTTGTCTTTTTAATTTTGATTGTGTGTTAAGGTAAATTCCTTTTAAATACAATCGGCTATAAAGAAAATTCATAGTGAGAATATGTACCTAAATTATATAAAAACTATGACTCACAGTTGTAGGGGACATCATTGATGTCCCGTTATAAACTATACTATTTATCGGTATTATCCACTGTGTAGTAAGTTATAATTTATAATCTGCAAATAGGACAAAAAGCCCATAGGTATCACACTTTTTAACGGGCGAACAATTAAGTGAACATCAAAGAAAACGAGCCATAGGCGAAGTTTGATTTGCTAATGAGAACTTATGCAAAAGTTTTTTGTAAAAAAACTTTTGTAGTGAAGCCCCTACGACTGTTTGTTGTTATTTTGTCCTGTGTAATTACCCTAAATTTGTACATATTCGCCAGTCTCCCTTGTGTAAAGGGAGATGTCAGCGATAGCTGACAGAGGGATTGTTTAGTAGGCAGTAATAGATAGATAAAATTTAGATAGGAAAACAAAACCTATTATATATCTATCGAATAAAATTGATATAGCAAAAAGTATATACCATAACAATCCCTCAGTCGCTCTTTAAGAGTAAATTGTCATTCTTCCAATTTACAAGCGACTAGCTTTTCTAGCGAAAACGGCAAACCCTTTGTCCCTTAGCAAGGGAATACCTTTACACAAGGGAGCCTTATTTGCTAAAATTTAACACTTTACATTTAGCCCTACAAACCCTAATTTATAGTGCTAATTACAACTCACCACAATAAAATCAAAATCACCTATTCAACTTTTCAATAATCTTTTCAGCACATTTGATGCCATCAACACCGGCAGAAACAATACCACCGGCATAACCGGCACCTTCACCACAAGGATAAAGTCCCTCAACACTAACACTTTCAAGGCTTTCTCTGTCACGAAGAATTCTGATAGGTGATGAACTTCTTGACTCAACACCGGTTAGTAATGCATCATTATCAGCAAAACCTTTGAGCCTTTTATCCATCTGTATAATGCCACTTCTCATTGAATTAGTGATAAATTCCGGTAGCACATCATCCATTTTACAGAACTTTGTACCGATTTTATATGATGGCAATACTTCACCAAAGTTATCACTAACTTTATTGTTGAGAAAGTCTCCAACCTTTTGTACAGGTGCTTTGTAGTCACTGCCACCAACTAAAAATGCTTTTCTCTCAATTTCTTCTTGAAAGTACATTCCGGAAAGTACATCATCACCAAAGTCATTTGGATTAATCCCAACAAGTAGGGCAGAGTTAGAATTTACTTCATCTCTGGCATAATAACTCATACCGTTGGTAACAACAGTTTCTTCTGTACTTTGTGCCGGTACAACCAAACCACCGGGACACATACAAAATGTATAAACACCTCTACCGTTTTCAAGGTGACTGTTTAGCTTATATATTGATGGTGTTAGTTTTTTGCATTTTGCAAATTCACCGTATTGTGCAATGTCAATTTTTTCTTGTAAATGCTCAATTCTTGCACCTACTGCAAAAGGCTTTGCCTCAATAGAAAGGTTCATATCCTTAATCATCCTAAATGTATCTCTAGCCGAATGACCGATTGCAAGAATAATATTGTCGCAGAAAATTTCTTTTTCTTGACCATTACTTGTAGCAATAATTGACTTAACCTTGTTGCCTTTAAGATTAATTTTACTTAAACAAGTTCCAAATAATACTTTGCCACCAAGTGACTTAATTTCTTCTCTAATGTTTTTAATAGTAGGTTTTAATTTGTCAGTACCAATGTGAGGTTTTGCATTGTACATAATGTCTTTAGGTGCACCATGACTGACAAATTCTTCAAATAACTTTCTAACTCTCTTGTCCTTAGTACCGGTAGTTAACTTACCGTCAGAAAAAGCACCTGCACCACCTTCACCAAATTGTACATTAGAATTAGTGTTTAATTTACCACCATTCCAAAATGTATCAACATCACTTGTCCTAGTGTCAATGTCCATACCTCTTTCAATGAGAGTAACCTTAGCACCTGACCTTGCAAGTATTAAACTTGCAAATAATCCGGCAGGACCTGCACCAACAACAACTGTGTTGCTACTGTTATTTTTGCAAATAGGTTGTTCGTATTTGTAGATTTTACTTTCAGAAACCTTTTTGCTTTTAGTTCTTTTTAGTGTAGAATTTTCATTCTTAACCTTAACATCAACAGTAGCTAGGAAATGAACATCACTTTTCTTTCTGGCATCAATAGATAACTTGAAAAGTTCATAGCTAACTATTTCATCTTTCTTACAGTTAAGTTCCTTAACTATTTTTTTAATCAACTCATCTTCCTTGTAATTAGGAGATAATCGTAAATTATTTATTCTTATCATTCTAAAGCACCGGCTTTCATTCCTGAGGCAAAAGCAAATTGTAAATTGTATCCACCACAAATGCCGTCAATGTCAATAATCTCACCACAAAAATATAGGTTAGGAATATATAGACTTTCCAGAGTATTAGTGTTAATTTCTTTACCTGATACACCACCACAGGTAACCTGACTTTTTGAATAATCATTTTTACCGGTAGTAACAAAGTCAAATTCATTTATTATTCCGGCAAGATTTTCAATTTCTTTTTTAGAAATATCATTGCACTTTCTGTTGAAAGAACCCATTTTTCCAACCTTTAATAATGCAACAGAAAGTTTATTGTTAAACATACCAAGGAAAAAGTCCTCAATACTGTTGTCTTTAAACAAAGTTCTTCTTTCCTTTAAAATATCAATAATTTCATTTTTACTGTAGTCAGGCATTAAGGAAACTCTTACTGTATCATAGTCAAGATAACTAAGATTAAATGCACAAATACCTGAAATACTTTCACCTGTAAACTGAATTTCACCACTGTCACTTTTAACTACTTTACCTTTTTTCATAACAGATACTTTGCCATCAGCTCTAACACCTTTGATAGTTTTTAGAATATCAGACTTAACATTAATAGGGCAAAGTGCAGGTTTTAGCTTGGTAATAGTGTGGCCTAAGTTTTCTACAAGTGAATACATACTACCGTCACTACCAAGGTTAGGACTGCTTTTGCCACCTGTAGCAATAATTAATTTGTCACAACTGAATTTATATAAATTAGTCTTAATTTCAAAAGTCTCACCAACTGAAATATCAGTTACCCTACAGTCTGTATATATTTCAATATCGTCTTGATAAAGTCTGTTTCTAAGAATATCAAGAACTGCTGAGGCTTGTTTACATTTAGGATAAACTCTGCCACAATTATCTGCAAAGGTATATAAACCCATACTGTTAAAATAATTTACTATATATTTAGGAGAATATTCGGAAAATAAATTTTTAATCCCATAGCTAAAGCTACCATGATAATCTTTAATTTTAGCACCTATATTTGTCATATTGCATTTGCCGTTACCTGTAGCTAAAATTTTCTTGCCGATTCTACTTTCCTTTTCAATAATGGCAACATTTTCGTATTGCTTTTTAGCTTCAATAGCTGCTACAATACCTGATGCACCACCACCGATTATTACAACATCATACTTCATATATTTCCTCATAAAAAACAATAGTGGGATTGCTCCCACTATCTAAAATTTTAATATTTTAATATAATTTTATTTTGCCTTTTTCTTCTTTAGAATATGTCTTACAACAAAGATACCGATTACTACTGCAACGATACCACAAAGAGCAGCTACAACAACACTTGTTGGAATGTTAAATGTTGTTACAATCCAAGGAATACCGTAAGTGATAATTGTCATAATAGTTGCTGACATACATAGTCCCAAAATAGTAGCAATAAATGTTTGCTTTAAACTAAAGTTAAATAAACCGGCTACAAGACCACCTGTCCAAGCACCTGTTACAGGAAGTGGAATACCGATAAATACTGTAAGACCGAAGGTTTTGTACTTCATAATCTTAGGAGCACTTGTGTTTGCTTTATTCTCTAGGAAGTCAACAAACTTAACAACAGGACTTAACTTAGTTTTTCTCAAGAACTTTAGTAGCTTTTCAATAAACAGTACTACGAATGGGATTGGTAAGAAGTTACCAACAATACAAATTGGCAATGCTTGCCATAGTGGTACTTTACATAGAGCAGCAGCAATCAGTCCACCACGAAGTTCCAAAATAGGGAACAATGATACTAAGAAACAGAACAACTGTCCGTTCATATGTAGCGTATCGTTTAACATATTAATAAATGATTCCATAACATTCTCCTATCGGTCATTATTACTAAAATATTATATATTAATTTATTCAATTTATCAATAGATTTCATTGACTTTGTTTTTAATTTTTTGTAAAATAATAGTGTATTGTGAAGGAGTGTGCTATGAAATCTTTACATATGAGCAAAAAAGATAAATTAAAAGCAATTATACTCATAATTATGACTTTATGTGTTGTTGCTTTTATTTTTATGCATTCATTAACCCCGGCAACTCTCAGTGCTGAGGAGTCAGGTGCAGTTACTGACTGGCTAACTAATTTAATACCCTTTCAGTTAACAGACCATATTGTCAGAAAAATGGCACACTTTACGGAATATTCAGTTCTTGGCTTTTTAACCTCTTTTACTGTATATTCTTTCTTCAAGAAACCAACCGGTGGAATTTTCATAAAATTGTTTGTTACTCTTTTTACAGCAGTAATTGACGAAACAATACAACTTAATGTACCCGATAGAAGTGGACAAGTAACAGATGTGCTACTTGATTTTTCAGGTGCAGTTACGGGTATAATAGTATCCACCTTGTTGATTTTGATTTACTTACTATATAAAAAAGGAAAGGAAATGAAAAATGGAAGGAACTAAACAAAACAAAATGGGTACTGCCCCAATGTTCAGACTTATTTTAGGTATGAGTTTACCTGCTATGTTTAGTATGCTTATTCAGGCACTATACAACATTGTTGATAGTATGTTTGTTAGTAACTATAGCAATAGTATTTTAACCGGTAATGACTCACTACTTTCTGTTAATATTGCTTATCCGTTACAGATGATTCTTATTTCTGTAGCAGTTGGTTCAGGTGTTGGTGTTAACTCACTAATAGCCAGAAGACTTGGTGCAAGACATCAAGAACAAGCTGACTCAGCAGCAACTCATGGATTTTTCTTAACATTTATTGACTGGTTTATATTTGTTCTTATTGGTATATTTCTTGCAAAACCATTTATCTCACTATATACAAATGACCAAGCTATTATGGATGCCAGTGTAGCCTATATCAGAATTGTACTTATCGGTTCATTAGGTTCAAATATCACTTGTATGCTTGAAAAGGTATTGCAGTCAACAGGTAATATGATAATGCCAATGCTTAGTCAGCTAACAGGTGCAGTTATAAATATTATCCTTGACCCAATCTTTATTTACACATTTGACTTAGGTGTAGCCGGTGCTGCTATTGCAACAATTATTGCTCAGCATATTAGTGCTGTTCTTTGCTTATTCTTCTTATTTGGAAAGAAACAACTTGTAAAAATCCATGTTAAAGGATTTAGATTTAAGGCAGAAACAGTAAAGAACATTTATGTAGTTGCTTTACCTGCAATGGTTATGCAAGCTATCGGTTCATTTATGGTTATGGGTATTAACTTTATTATCTCATTGGCTCATGATACAGTAGCAGCTAAGAATGCAGCAACAAATGTATTTGGTGTTTATTTCAAACTTCAGTCATTTGTATTTATGCCTGTATTCGGTCTAAACCAAGGTTCAACACCTATTATCGGTTTTAACTATGGTGCTAGGGATAAAAAGAGGATGTACAGTGCTATTAAGTGGGCTATTCTCTTTGCAGTAATTATTATGACTGCCGGTTTTATTGTATTCCAAATTGTTCCGGAAGTACTTCTAGGTCTGTTTAACCCAACAGAAGAAATGCTTGATATTGGTACAGTAGCTTTGAGAATTATCTCTCTATGCTTTATTCCTGCAGCACTTGGTATTGTATTCTCAGGTGTATTTCAGGCAGTAGGTAAGGGTGTCAGAAGTCTTATTATGTCACTACTTCGTCAGCTATGTTTAATTGTTCCTATTGCTTACTTCCTATCAAGTATCAGCCTAAAGGATATGTGGTATGCTTTCCCTCTAGCTGAAATCGGTTCACTTATTGTTGGTATTATCTTCTTTATCACTCTTGTAAAGGGTGACTTCAAGAGACTTGACCACAAGGAATAATTAACCTTTTACTGCATATATTTTAGTGGTGATAATATGCAGTATGATAGAAATGATGAAATTACTTATGACAAAGAATTCTTAGAAACCACTAACAGAGAATATTATAATCCCGAGGACTACAAGAATAATGACGAATTTTGTAGTGAAGAAAAAGTTTTTTCCGAAAAAAAGAAAAAACCACTGCCAACTGTTATTTTGTGTCAGCTGATTATATGTATTCTTCTTGGCATTTTCCTTTATTGTTCCAGAACTTATGCACCTGACCTTTTCAGCAATATTATGAGTAGTGTCAATGATATGATTAACGATTCATTGGTTGTTGACGGTAATAACCTTAATGATTATTTTGTAAATAATGGTTAAACGGTTTTTAGGTGTAGAAATTTCTTTTCAATTTTACTATTTTGCTTTACTTACTATAGTCCTTATATTTGATAAAAGTGGTGGGATTTTCTGTTGCTTTTTGTCTTCATTCTTTCATGAGATAGGACATCTTCTTGCCATTTTAGTTTTAAAGCAAAAGGTAGATAGAATAGAATTTTCATTATTTGATATAAAGATAAAGTCTAACTATTATGTTAGTTTTAGTAAAGAACTTATCATCACCCTTAGTGGTGTGGCTTTTAACCTTATATTATTTTTATTCTTTATAAGAACAATAAAGCTATTTGCCTTAGCAAATTTATTTATAGGAATTTTCAACTTATTGCCTGTTTCCACATTAGATGGGGGACAGGCAATAAATATTATATTAAATAAGTTTATTTCTGAAGAAAAATCTGTTATAATTTTAAATATACTTACAGTGATTTTTGCAATACCTATTTTCACTTTAGGTATAATAGTTTTATTTAATACAGGATATAATTTTTCTTTCTTACTTTTAGGTGTGTATTTATTCCTAACACCTATCTACAACAGAAAGGCTATTTCAAGAGGTAACTATGATTAATAAGGAAGTAGAAAAATATTTATTAAAAGTTCAGAAACCGGCAAAATATGTTGGTGGTGAACTTAATGCAGTTGTAAAGAATAAGGAAGATGTAGATGTACGATTTGCATTTTGTTTTCCCGATACTTACGAAGTAGGTATGTCCCATTTAGGAATGAAAATTCTTTACAGCCAGTTTAACAGTGTGCCATATATTTGGTGTGAAAGAGTTTTTGCACCTTGGATTGATATGGAAGATGTTATGAAAGAACATAACATTCCACTGTATGCACTTGAAAGTGGTGACCCACTATCTGACTTTGACTTTATCGGTTTTACTTTGCAGTACGAACTATCATTTACAAATGTTCTCAATATGCTAAAGCTAGGTAATATTCCGATTTGTTCAAAGGACAGAATGAACTTAGGTCTTAAGAATATTGTAGTAGCAGGTGGCCCATGTGCTTGTAATCCGGAACCAATAGCAGATTTTATAGATATTTTCTTTATCGGTGAAGGTGAAGAGGTTGATATGGAGGTTATGGAGCTTTACCGTCAATGTAGAGATGAAAATGTTTCAAGAGAAGAATTCTTAATCAGAGTATCTAAGATTAAGGGTTGTTATGTGCCATCCCTTTATGATGTAACTTATAACGAAGACGGTACAGTAAAAGCAGTAACACCAAACCATGGTGCACCAAAGAAAATTGAAAAAAGATTAATGATGAATATGGATGAATGTTATTATCCTGATAACTTTGTTGTGCCAAATACTGAGATTGTCCACGATAGAGCAATGCAAGAAATTTTCAGAGGTTGTATTCGTGGATGTAGATTTTGTCAAGCCGGTTTCCTTTATAGACCTGTTAGAGAAAAGTCACCTGAAACTATCAACAAGCAGTGCCATGACCTATGTAACAATACAGGTTATGATGAAGTTTCACTTTCATCCCTTAGTTCAAGTGACTATACTCAGATTGTTCCACTACTAACCGAATTAAATAAATGGTCAGTTGATGAACAAGTCAGTATCTCTTTACCATCATTAAGAGTTGATGGCTTTACCGATGATATTATGTCAAAAATTAAGACAGTTCGTAAAAGTGGTTTAACCTTTGCACCGGAAGCCGGTTCACAAAGATTAAGAGATGCAATCAACAAAAATGTAAAAGAAGATGAATTACTAAAAACTTGCAGAACTGCTTTCTCAGGTGGATGGACAAGAGTAAAGCTATACTTTATGATTGGTTTACCAACAGAAACAATGGATGATGTAAATGCTATTCCGGCACTGGGCAAAACGGTTGTTGACGAATATTACAAAACTGAGGATAGACCAAAGGGTAAGTCCGTTAGTGTTACAGTTTCAGCATCCAGCTTTGTACCAAAGCCATTTACTCCATTCCAATGGGAACCACAGGATACTATTCCAACAATTCACGAAAAGCAGAAAAGTATTCTTGACCATATTGAAAGTAAGAAAATTAATTTTAACTACCACGATGCCGATACTAGCTTCCTAGAAGGTGTATTTGCCAGAGGTGACAGAAAACTTTGTAAAGCTATGAAACTAGCTTGTGAAAGAGGGTTTCACTTTGACGGTTGGAATGAATGTTTTGACTTGCAGAAATGGTTAGATTTATTTGAAGAATGTGGAATTGACCCATCATTCTATGCTAATCGTAGAAGAAGTTTTGATGAAGTTTTACCTTGGGACCATATTGATTATGGTATCAAAAAGCAATTTTTAATTGACGAATGTCACAAGGCATATTGTTCTACAACTACACCAAACTGTAGACAAGAATGTAGTAAATGTGGTGCAAATCGTTATGGTGGAGGTGTTTGTTTTGAAACCCGTTAGAATTTGGTTTACTAAAGATAATGAATGTAAGTATATAAGTCACCTTGACCTTAACCGAGTTGTAATGCGTGCATTACACAAAAGCAAACTTAACATTTGGCATACTGAGGGCTTTAACCCACACCCATTTGTAACCTTTGCTTTGCCACTTTCTCTTGGATTTAAAGGTGTAAAGGAAACAATGGATATTAAGCTACTTGATGATGATTATAATAATGAAGAAATTATTTCTGCCCTTAATAATTGCCTACCTTCCGGCATCAAGGTTTATGATGTTACTGAACCTGTTATGAAAGCCGGTAAAATTGCTCAGGCACTTTTTGAAATCAATTTGTATCCTGAAACAGTTGACCTAGACACTCTATACAGTAACTTTACGGAACTTCTAAATCAACCTGAAATTTTAGTTATGAAGAAAACTAAGAAAAAAGGTTTGAAAGAAATTGACATTAAACCTCATATCTTAAAGGTTAATGTAGCTAAAGAAGATGATTGTGTTAAGTGCAATATGCTTTTACCTGCCGGTAGCACAACCAACATTAACCCTACATTGTTTATTAATGCTTATAACGAAAAGTATAATGATGATGTAATTTATCGTATTACAAGACTTGATGTATTTAACGATAAAGGTGAAAGTTTCAAGTGATGAGGTACAATTCTCTAAACAACTATTTGCGTAATAAATTCGGCAAAAAAGTTTACAAGATTTCCATTGACGGTGGTTTTACTTGTCCTAATCGTGACGGTAAAATTTCTACAGGTGGTTGTATATTTTGTTCTGCAAAGGGTTCAGGTGACTTTGCTACAAGCAAATCCCTTTCCATAACCCAGCAAATTGAACAAGGCAAAGAGAGAGTAAGAAGTAAAACTAAAGACAATAGCTTTATTGCTTACTTTCAAGCCTTTACAAATACTTATGCACCAATAGATGTGCTGGAAAGTAAATTTACTGAGGCTATAAATCATAAGGATATTGTAGCCTTGTCAGTAGCCACAAGACCTGATTGTGTAGATGATAATGTACTTAAGTTACTTGAAAAGCTAAATAAAATCAAGCCTGTATGGGTGGAGCTTGGACTTCAAACTATCAAAGAAAGTTCAGTTGATTATATCCGTAGAGGATATGAAAATTCCGTATATGTTGATACAGCAACAAAACTTAGAAATATAGGTATAGAAGTTATAACCCATATTATTTTAGGTTTACCTAATGAAAGTAAACTTGATATGCTACGGTCAGTTGATTTTGCCTGTAAATATTCTGACGGTATTAAACTTCAATTACTTCATATTCTAAAAGGTACAGACTTACTGAAAGATTATGAAGACAGTAAATTCAATGCCCTAACTATGGAACAGTATATTAACATTCTATGTGATGCAGTTTCTATAATTCCTAAGAATGTTATAATCCATAGACTTACAGGTGATGGGGATAAGAAGATATTAGTTGCTCCACTATGGAGTGGCAACAAAAAGGTAGTGCTAAACACAATTAACAAAACCTTTGAAGAAAGAAATATTATTCAAGGTTCAAAAACTTTGCAAGATTATATTTAACTCGTAAGAACAGTAGAAAACCTACTGTTCTTTTCTTTTGTTAATAATATTAGCAATAACTACAAATTATTATATTGATATTTTCACATATTATACAATATTACGAATATACACAAAACATATCGAAATAATAGGAATACTTCTTGACATTTATGAGATGTGATAATATAATATACAACATAGCATACTAAACAGATAGGTAATGTATTAAATTATTATTGAGGTGAACAAAATGAAAAAATTATTATCAAAAAACTTAATATCATTGCTTCTAGTAATTACTTTACTATGCACTTCAGCAGTAGTTTTTTCAGGTTGTAGTTCATCAAAAGCAAAGAACGGTGAAGTGTCTATTGTAAATGTGTCTTATGACCCTACAAGAGAATTTTATGAAGAATATAACAAAATCTTTGCAAAACATTGGTACAAAACCCATCAGCAAGATGTTGAGGTTATTCAGTCACATGGTGGTTCAGGCAAACAAGCCCTTGAAGTTGCAAACGGCCTAGAGGCTGATGTGGTAACTTTAGCACTTGAATATGATATAAATTCAATACAGGATGCCGGTTTAATTAAAAAAGGTTGGGTAAATAACTTCAAGAACGACTCAGCACCATATACATCAACAATAGTTTTTCTTGTTCGTAAGGGTAATCCTAAGAACATTCACGATTGGGATGACCTAGTAAAGAAAGGTGTAGGAGTAATTACTCCTAACCCTAAAACATCAGGTGGTGCAAGGTGGAATTACCTAGGTGCATGGGCTTATGCAAATGAAAAGTATAATGGTGATGAAACCAAAGTTAAAGAATTTATCAAAAAGGTATATCAGAATGTTTTAGTTCTAGATTCAGGTGCAAGAGGTGCAACAACTTCATTTATAGAAAACGGTCAAGGTGATGTGCTTATAGCTTGGGAGAATGAGGCTTACCTTTCATTACAGGATTATAAGGATGAATACGAAATTATTTCACCAAGTATTAGTATTTTGGCTCAACCATCAGTAGCAGTTGTTGATGATGTAGTTGATGACAGAGGTACAAGAAATGTTGCTACAGAATATTTAAAGTACATTTACAGTGATGACGCTCAGCGTATAGCCGGTAAAAATTATTACCGACCTACTAATAAGAAAATTCTAAAAGAATTTAGCGATAAGTTCGATTTATCAATGAAACTTGTAACTATCAAAGATTTTGGTGGTTGGGAAAAGGTTCAGAAAAAGCACTTTGCAGACGGTGGAATTTTTGATGAAATTTATGCAAAGTAATGTATAGAAGAAATAACGGAGAATTGGGTGTAACAAAATGAAGAAAAAGGCAAATAAAAGGGTTATTCCTTTTTTTGGATTGTCAATGGGTGTCACAGTAACAATGCTGAGTTTAGTTGTTCTGATACCTCTTGCATCCCTAATTATTTATACTTCAAAATTAAGTTTTAGCGAAATTATTGCAACAATTACTGCTCCAAGAGTTGTAGCAAGTTATAAGGTCAGTTTCATAACTGCTTTCATAGCTTCACTTATTAATGCAGTAATGGGTGTTATCTTAGCATGGGTACTTATAAGATATAAATTTCCTTGTAGAAGAATTTTAGATGGTATTATCGAATTGCCATTTGCTTTACCTACAGCAGTAGCAGGTATAGCATTAACAAGTTTAACTGCCGATAACGGTTTGGTAGGTAAGTTCTTTGCTAAGTTCGGTATCAGTATTGCTTATACTAAAGTTGGTATTACAGTAGCTTTAGTTTTTATAGGTATTCCATTTGTAGTAAGAGCAGTTCAGCCTATTCTCGAAAAGCTGGACTCAACTTATGAAGAAGCAGCCGGTGTACTTGGTGCTAGTAGAGTAAAAATATTTTGGAAAATTATTTTTCCGGAAATTTTCCCATCAGTGCTAACAGGCTTTGGTTTAGCATTTGGCAGATGCCTTGGTGAATATGGTAGTATCGTTTTCATTGCCGGTAATAAACCATTTGAAACAGAAATCACACCACTTATTATTATGTCAAAGTTACAAGAATTTGACTATTCGTCAGCAACTGCAATTGCACTTGTAATGCTGATAGTTTCATTCTTAGTACTATTCTTAGTTAACCTAGTTCAAATTCATAACACAAAAATTCTAAAGGGAGGTAGATAAAATGGAAAACAGTTCAAAAGGCTCAAAAGTAGTTAAGTGGGTACTAATCGGAGTTAGCTTTCTTTTCATAGCAATTATGCTTATTCTACCTTTGATTACTGTACTGACAGAGGCTTTTAAAGATGGCATAAAAGTCTTTTACCAAGCAGTAACAGATAAATACACAGTAGATGCAATAGTCTTAACACTTGAAGCAACAGGTATTGCAGTAATTGTAAATACTCTTTTCGGTATCTTTGCATCATGGTCAATTACTAAGTTTCAGTTTAAAGGTAAGAAAATTTTAACTACATTAATCGACTTACCGGTAACAGTTTCTCCTGTTATTGCAGGTTTGATTTTCGTATTAACATACGGTAGGCAAAGTCCTATTTATCCAATACTTGACGCACTGCATATTAAGGTTATCTTTGCAGTACCGGGTATTATTTTAGCAACAGTATTTGTTACCTTCCCATTTATTTCAAGAGAGCTTATTCCTGTTCTTGAGTCACAAGGCAGTGATGAAGAAGAGGCAGCAGCTTTGATGGGTGCTAATGGCTTTACAATCTTTAGAAAGATTACTTTCCCTCATATTAAGTGGGCATTCCTATATGGTGTTGTACTTTGTGCAGCAAGAGCAATGGGTGAATTTGGTGCAGTATCAGTTCTTTCTGGTCACTTACGAGGAAGAACAAACACCCTACCATTACATGTAGAAATTTTGTTTAACGAATTTAAGTATGTACCGGCATTTGCAGTTTCAGCAATACTTGTACTAATGGCTGTGGCAATACTTGTAATAAGAAGTGTTGTAGAATATAGAGGAAAGAAGGAACTATAAGATGTATGTTGAATTAAAGAATATTAACAAAACATATGGAGATTACAAAGCATCAAGTGATGTAAACTTCGGCATAGAAAAAGGCAAACTTATCGGCTTACTAGGTCCTTCCGGTAGTGGCAAAACTACAATCCTTCGTATGATTGCAGGACTTGAAAATCCCGACAGTGGTGAAATTATTATTGACGGTGAAGTTGTTAACAATATTCCTGCAAGTAAAAGAGGTATAGGCTTTGTATTCCAAAACTATGCACTGTTTAGATATATGACTGTTTTTGATAATATTGCTTTCGGTCTGAAAATTCAGAAAAAAAGTAAGAAGTATATTAGAGAAAGAGTAAAAGAACTTATTAAGTTAATCGGTCTTGAAGGTCTTGATAATCGTTATCCAAGTCAGCTTTCAGGAGGTCAAAGACAGAGAGTAGCTTTTGCAAGAGCATTAGCGCCAAACCCACATTTACTTTTACTTGATGAACCTTTTGCAGCTATTGATGCAAAGGTTAGACAGGAACTTCGTTCATGGCTAAAAGAGATGATTCAAAAGCTTGGTGTTACAAGTATTTTTGTAACTCATGACCAGGATGAGGCAATTGAAGTAGCTGATGAAATTATCATCACCAACAAAGGCAGAATTGAACAAAAGGGAACACCTTTTGAAATTTACCAAAAGCCGGAAACTGCTTTTTCAGCAACATTCTTTGGCAAAACTTCTTTCCTAGAAGATTACACAAAGTTCAATACTTTTGAAAGAATTGAAGGTGCAGAAAAAGCAATTGTAAGACCTGAATTTGTAAAAATTTATAAATATGGTGAAAAGCTAAAGTACAAGACTTCTGCTTCTATCGGTAAAGTTGCGAAAACTGCCTTTATGGGCGATAGAATAGAAATTACTGTTGAATGTAACGGTAGCACACTAGTTGCCACAAGAGGACTTGATGAACCTTCAGTTTCAGTAGGTGAGGAAGTAAGAGTGTTCCTATACAAAACTATTGTAACAGTTGGCAACAAAGCCCATATCCTAGATAACCTAGCACTAACAGAGGTTTCAATGGTTATCTAATATTGACAATATTCATTTCAAGTATTAAAATTTACATTAGAATTTTAAATGGGTGAAAATATTGAATTGTATTAGTCTTAACTATAAGCAAATAAAGCTTGATATTAGAAAGTCATTTGCTTTTGATGATAATGTAAAACTAAATATTATGAAACAACTTACACTGGGTGACAAAATCACCCAGTGCATTTTACTATGTACTTGTAACCGTACAGAGGTTTATTTTGACGGTAGTAAAAAGTACTTTGATTATGTAATAAATGTATTGTCACAGTATTCTAATGTGTCAAAAGATGCAATCAAAAAGTACGCTATGTTCTTTGAAAATGAAAAAGCTACTTTCCATCTTTTTAAAGTAACAAGTGGAATTGACTCAATGGTTATGGGTGAGGATGAAATCCTTAGCCAAACAAGAAGTGCATATATGTTCTCTAAAAATAATAACTTTACAAGTTATGAATTCAATATGATTTTCCAAAAGTCATTTGAATGTGCAAAGATTATTAAGAATGAAACGCCTTTATCCACAACATCAATTTCAGTAGCTACATTAGTAGGTAATGTTGTGTCAAAATTAGGGGACAACACAAATGTACTTGTAATCGGTGCAAGTGGTAAAATCGGTACAACAGTTGTAAAAAATCTTCTTTCACATAAAAATATTAATGTAAAAATAACTATGAGAGAACACAATAAGCAACTGTCAACTGTTGATGATAATATTGAGGTTGTACCTTATAATGATAGATATAATTATATTAACAATTCTGATTGTATTGTAAGTGCAACAAAAAGTCCTCATTATACTATTACTAAGTATGATGTTGATAATAGTGATATTAATACAAAGTCAAGACTGCTTATTGACCTTGCAGTACCACCTGATATTGACAGTGAACTTGACGGTTACAATGGTTTTTCAATTTTAAACATTGACCACTTTGAAGAAATAGCAAATTACAATAATAAAATCAAAGAGTCAAGTGTTGAGTCAGCGTTGAAAATTATCGGCAGTGAAATAGATGAACTAAAGAAAGATATCATCTTTCATTCATTTTTACCTAAGATGAAGAATATGGATGATAAAGAGAAGAAAGTTATTTATAAGATGAAGTCAAATTTATCTTCAAAGTCATTTGAAGAATTTATTTCAGTATATGAGAAAGAGAGTTAGTATGGGGTATTTTCCATTTTTTGTAGATGTAGAAAATCAAAATTGCCTTGTTGTAGGTGGTGGTGTGGTAGCTTTGAGAAAGATAGAAAAGCTATTGCCTTTTAACCCAAACATTACTGTTGTTTCTCCTAAAGTACATAAAGAAATTTTATCAATAAAAAATATAAATATAATTAAGAGAAAATTTGATTTTAATGATTTAAAAGAAAAATCATTTGTAATTACTGCAACTGATGATAAAGTCCTCAATAAAGAAATTTATAATTCTTGTAAAGAAAATAATATTCCTGTAAATACTGTTGATGATAAGGATAATTGTTCCTTTATTTTTCCTGCACTAGCTAGGAATAATGGTGTAACTGTTGCAATCTCAACATCAGGAAAAAGCCCTCTATACGCAAAGTATCTTCGTAAAAAGATAGAAAACTTAATCCAAGATAGTGAAAGTATAGTTGATAACCTAAGCAAATACAGAGAGAAAATTAAGAATGAAATTTCTTTAGAAGAAAATAGAAAGTTAGCATTTGAAAAGCTACTTGAATATTCTCTAAGTAATGAAAGTATTACAGATGATTTAGTAGATAAAATAATTAAGGATTTGTCAGTATGAATATAAAGATAGGAACAAGAAAAAGTAAATTAGCACTTGCACAAACTAATATGGTTGTAAATGAAATCAAAAAGTATTTTCCCTCAATTAATATTGAGGTAGTACATTTTACAACTAAAGGTGACAAAGTCCTTAATAAACCACTTATAAATATAGGTGGTAAAGGTGTCTTTGTAACAGAAATTGAAGATGCTTTATTAAATAAAGAAATTGATTTAGCAGTTCATAGTGCTAAGGATTTACCTTTACAGTTGCAAGATAATTTAACTATTTCTGCAGTTCTGAAAAGAGGAAATTACAGAGATACTTTAGTAACTGTTAAGAGTAAAGAAATAGATTTTTCAAGGGAAATTATAATAGGTACAGGCAGTAACCGTAGAAAGTTAGCATTTAAAAATTTATATCCAAATGCTACTTTTAAGGATATTAGAGGTAATGTAGATACTCGTTTAAATAAACTTTATAATGGTGAGTATGACGGTATTATCCTTGCAATGGCAGGTCTTGAAAGGTTAGATTTGTTAAGTGACAGTAGATTTACTTTCACACCGTTTGACTATAAAGATTTTGTACCGGCACCATGCCAAGGTATAATTGCTATTGAGTCGAGAAACAATGATTTAACGGAAATTTTATCTAAAATAAATCATAAAGATACCTTTTATTCGTTCCAAACCGAAAGACATATTTTAAACATTCTTAATGCAGATTGTGGAATGCCACTGGGTGCATATAGCTTTGTTGAAAATAATAAAATCAATGTAGTATATACAAGTGGCAGTAAAAAGATAATCACAAAAAGTGATTTAATAGAAAATAGATTTAGCCTTGCAGAAAGTGTGGTGAGATAGTGGGAGTAGTATATTTAGTAGGTGCAGGTTGTGGTGATTATGACTTAATCACTATGAGAGGCTATGAACTAATCAAGAAGTGTGATGTATTGGTTTATGATAGTCTAATAGACAGTAAATTCCTTGATTTTGTAAAGGATACTTGTGAGAAAATTCCGGTAGGCAAAAGAGCCGGTCAAAAAAGTGCAAAGCAAGAAGATATAAACAATATCCTAGTTACAAAAGGAAAAGAAAATAAAATTGTTGTAAGACTTAAGGGTGGTGACCCATTTGTCTTTGGTAGAGGTGGAGAAGAAATTATTTCTTTAAAAGAAAATAATATTCCATATGAAGTAGTACCCGGAATTACTTCCTCAGTAGCAGTACCGGAGCTTTCAGGTATTCCTGTAACTCATAGAAAAACTGCAAGAAGTTTCACCGTAATTACAGGTCATACAAAGGATGATTTGTTACCTGAGAATATGGAGCATTTTGCAAAGTTAAAGGGTACATTAGTATTTCTAATGGGACTAAATAATATTGAGAAAATTACCCAAAGTTTAATTGCAAATGGCAAAGATAAATCTACACCATCAGCAGTAATTTCAAATGGTGCAACTAAAAATCAAGTTGTAGTAAAAGGTACACTGGAAAATATCGCAGAAAAAGTTAAAGAAAATAATGTAAAGTCACCGGCAATTATAACTGTGGGAGAAACTTCTTCCTATGACTTTTCTCGTACAATTAAACTACCACTTGATAACACCTCAGTTACAGTAACAGGTACTAAGAGATTTTCAGAAAAATTACAACAGAAACTTTATGAAAAAGGTGCGTCAGTAACCCACCTAAATTATCTAAAGGTAGAAAAGTATAATCAAAATAGAAATTTAGAAAATGCACTAAAGAATTTATCTGACTATTCTTTAATAGTGCTGACAAGTATTAACGGTGCAGAAATTTTCTTTGAAAAGTTAATTGAATATAAGATTGATGTACGAAAATTATCCAACATTAAGTTTGCAGTAATAGGCTCAGGAACTGCCAAAACTATGGAGAACCATGGTATTATTCCTGACCTGGTACCGGCAGAATTTACTTCATTGGCACTGGGCAATTTAATTGCAAAAACTTATGAAAAAGGAAAAGTCCTAATCCTGAGAGCAGAGAAAGGCTCAAAGGACTTAACAGAAGTTTTGTCAAAAAATAATATTGACTATGATGATATAAAGACTTATGATGTAATTAACAGTAGCAAAAGTATGGAAAAGGAAGTAACAACCGACTACATTACTTTTGCAAGTTCTTCCGGTGTAGAAGAATTTTTCAAAAATAATTTTACAATATCAGATAGAACAAAGATTGTTTCAATCGGTAACATAACTTCAAAGTCACTACTAAAGCATAATATAAAGGACTTTATAACTTCAAAAGTAGCCGATACAAATGGTCTTTTAAGTGCTATAATTAATGATGTGAAATTTAGGAAATAGAGGAATAGAAAATGGAAAGAATGAGAAGACTTCGTCAGTCAAAGGCAATTCGTGATATGGTGGAGGAAACAAGAGTAAATAAAAAGGATTTAATCTATCCTATCTTTGTTGCTGAAGGTGAAAATATCAAAACACCTGTTGACTCAATGCCCGGTGTTTATCAGTATTCAATAGATAACCTTGACCCAATTTTAAAGGAAATAAATGATAGCAAAATTTCAGGACTTTTAATTTTCGGTGTACCTAAGCATAAGGATGAAGTAGGTTCATCAGCTTATGACGACAACGGTATTACCCAAAATGCCATTAGATATATTAAGTCAAAGTATCCTAATATGATTGTTGTTGCAGATGTATGTTTATGTGAATACACTTCTCATGGTCATTGTGGTGTAGTAGACGGTGATGAAATTCTAAACGATGCAACTTTACCACTACTTTGCAAAATGTCAGTTAGCCTAGCAAAAGCAGGTGCAGATATTATTGCACCGTCAGATATGATGGACGGTAGAGTAGAGGCTATCAGAGACAGCCTTGACCATAACGGCTTTATAAACACACCAATTATGGCTTATAGTGCAAAGTTTGCATCAGCATACTATTCACCGTTTAGAGATGCAGCAGATTCTTGCCCACATTTTGGTGACAGAAAGTCATATCAAATGAATGTTGCAAACGGTAGAGAGGCTTTAAGAGAAATTTTAGCCGATGACTATGAAGGTGCTGATATGTTAATGGTAAAACCTGCTTTAGCTTTCCTAGATATTATTGCCAAAGCTAAGGAATATACCAACAAGCCTATTGTTACTTACAATGTTAGTGGTGAGTATTCAATGGTAAAAGCAGCAGCACAAAATGGTTGGATTGATGAAAAGAAAATCGTAATGGAAAATATGATTGGAATGAAAAGAGCCGGTGCTGATATTATTATTACATATCACGCATTAGATGTAGCAAAATGGCTTGATGAAGAGGAATAATATGATTACTACAAATTCAGAAAATTTATATAATGAAGCACAAAAGTTTATGCCCGGTGGTGTAAACAGTCCTGTAAGAGCTTGTCGTTCAGTAGGCAGAACACCACTGTTTATTGATAAAGCAAAGGGCAGTTATATTTATGATGTTGACGGAAATAAATATATTGATTACATTTGTTCTTGGGGTCCTAATATTTTAGGTCATTGTAGGGAAGAAGTTATTAATGCAGTTAAAGCAACTTGTGACAAAGGTTTAACATTCGGTGCTTGTCATAAGGGAGAAATTACTTTAGCAAAGTTAATTCAAAAGCACTTCCCATCAATGGAAATGTTACGACTTGTTAATTCCGGTACAGAAGCAGTTATGAGTGCCATCAGAGCAGCAAGAGGCTATACAGGCAAGGACAAGATTATTAAGTTTGAGGGTTGCTATCATGGCCATTCCGATGGACTACTAGTAAAGGGCGGTTCAGGACTTTTAACAAACTCAATCCCTAATAGTGCCGGTGTACCAAAGGGTTACACAGATACAACCTTACTTGCAAAGTACAATGATGAAAATTCTGTTGAAGAATTATTCAATGCTAACAAAGATGAAATTGCTTGTGTTATTGTAGAGCCTTGTGCAGCTAATATGGGTGTTGTACCACCAAAGGAAGGCTTTTTGCAGTTCCTAAGAGATATTACAAAGAAGAACAATGCACTTCTGATTTTTGATGAAGTTATTACAGGTTTTAGACTTTCAATAGGTGGTGCTCAAAAGTATTACAATATAACACCTGACCTTACTACACTTGGTAAAATTGTTGGTGGTGGTATGCCACTTGCAGTTTATGGTGGTAAAAGGGAAGTAATGGAGTGTGTTGCACCACTTGGTTCTGTATATCAAGCAGGTACACTTTCAGGTAATCCGGTAGCAGTTACTTCCGGTATAGAAACTATCAAGATTCTTGAAAGTAATGTATCTGAGTATGATGTACTAAATGAAAAGTCAGCAAAGATTGAAAAGGCTATGAAAGAAATAGGTCTTAATGTTAACAGAGTAGGTTCAATTATGACACCATTCTTTACTGACAAAATGGTTATTGACTACGATACAGCAGTAACTTCAAATACAGAAAATTTTGCAAAGTTTTTTAACCATATGCAAAGTAACGGTATCTATTCAGCACCATCACAGTTTGAAGCAATGTTTGTTTCAATGGCTCATTCCGATGAAGATATTGATTACACTTGTGATGTAATTAAATCATTTAAGCTATAATGAATTTTATATAACAAAAAAGTGGGGACTACTTATTAATTTAAGCAGTCCCCATTTTTAGGAGTATAATAGTAGATTAAATATAATACATAAACTCAGATTCTTTTTTACCACTCTTTTGTTTACACATTTCTGTAATATCAGCAAGAGTAATTTTTTCTGTAAAATTCTGAAGAAAAGCAGTAATGTTATCCCAAACTTCTGACTTTAAGGTTTTTACAATGACAGAGTCTTCATTAACATTATAGAAGTTTACATTTTCAAGTACAGAAATATCAAGTGTATCAATAATTTCTTTTAATGTGATTTCATCACTTGGTCTTGCAATGTTATATCCACCACGAGAACCTTTGATACCTCTAATCAAATTACCTTGTCTGAGAATTGTCATTATCTGTTCAAGGTATTTGCTTGATATGTTGTGTCTTTGAGAAATGCTATACATTGTAACTGCCTCATTCTTACCGGAGTTAAGAGCAATATCTACAAGAGCAATAATTCCAAATTCAACTTTAGTAGAGATTTTCATACAAATCCTCCCTTCTTACAATACATACAATACATATCAACTTACTAGTATTATAACACACCTGATTTTTATATTCAATATGGTAGTTTTCAGTATTAATCACGAAGAATTTTGTAGAAATAAAGAAAATTATGTATAAATTACTGAAAATACACTAAACCTATTGAAATAATAGGATTACTATATTATAATAACTACAAAATCTACTGAAAACGTAGGAAATAAAAATTAGTGGGTGATATAATGAAGTTCAATACTAAGTTACTTCATAAGGGTTTTAATGGCGACAAAGAAACCGGAGCAACAGTAACCCCAATTTATCAGG
Organism: uncultured Ruminococcus sp.; assembly: GCA_934476515.1. Taxonomy (GTDB): domain Bacteria; phylum Bacillota; class Clostridia; order Oscillospirales; family Acutalibacteraceae; genus Ruminococcoides; species Ruminococcoides intestinihominis. Next base: position 83,110 of record CAKSNZ010000005.1, read on the forward strand.
TAAGTGCTTTTAAGCATGAGTCACCTGAAAAACTAGAAAAGGTTTTTAACAACACTGCTCCGGGTTTTGCTTATACAAGAATTAGTAACCCTACAGTTTCTTCTTTTGAAAATCGAATAACTGCAATAGAAAATGGTATAGGTACAGTTGCTTGTGCCTCAGGTATGGCAGCAGTTACAATGTCACTACTAAACATTTTGCAGTCAGGGGATGAAGTTATTGCAGGTTCAGGACTTTTTGGTGGAACAATTGATTTGTTCGGCGATTTAAGTAGTTTTGGAATCAATACTAAATTTGCAAAGCATATTACAGTAGAAGATGTAAAGCCTTTAATAACTGATAAGACAAAAGCAATTTTTGCTGAGCTAATCGGTAATCCTGCACTTGATATTGTAGATATTGAAAGTGTGGCTTCTTTAGCACACAGTAAGGGTATTCCTCTTATTTTAGACAGTACAACAGCAACACCTTATCTTATCAATCCATTTAAGTATGGTGCTGATATAGTTATTCATTCATCATCAAAGTACATTAACGGTGGTGGTAACTCAATCAGTGGTGTAATTGTTGACAGTGGTAATTTTAAATGGGATTATGAAAAGTATCCTAACTTAAAGGAATATTCAAAGTATGGCAAGTTTGCTTATTTAGCAAAATTAAGAAATGGCATTTGGAGAAACACAGGTTGTTGTCTTTCACCAATGAATGCCTTTATGAATAGTGTAGGCCTTGAAACTTTAGGTTTAAGAATGGAAAGACTTTGTAGTAATTCCTATAAACTTGCAAAGTTTTTTGAAGATGAAACTCCTCTTGAAGTTAACTATCCCGGTCTAGAGAGTAGTCCTTATTACTCTTTAGCCAAGAAGTACTTTAACGGCAAGGGTGGTGCTATTGTAACAATCCGTACCGGAAGCAAGGAAAAAGCATTTAAGTTATTGAATAACTTGCAAATTCCTTCAATAGCGACTAATATAGGAGATACAAGAACCTTGGTAATTCATCCGGCCAGTACAATTTATATACACAATACACCGGAACAAATGGAAAATGCCGGTGTGTATGATGATACAATCAGAATTAGTGTTGGCATTGAAGATATTGAGGATCTTATAGATGACTTTAGTCAAGCTATAAAAAATATTTAAGGTATTAATTAGGAGAAAAGGTATGGCAGTAGATTACAAAACCCTAAAAAAGGGTGGCTTTATGAGACAGAAGCAAAAAAATAATTTTTCACTAAGACTAAGAGTAGTTGGTGGTAACTTAACTGCAACTCAACTTGCAAAGGTTGCAGAAGTTGCCGAAAAGTACGGTGACGGTTATGTTCACCTAACTTCTCGTCAAAGTGTTGAAATTCCTTTCATAAAGATTGATGATATTGAAGATGTAAAGAATGCTTTAGCAGAAGGCAATGTTGAACCCGGTGTTTGTGGACCAAGAGTCAGAACAATCACAGCTTGTCAGGGTAAAGAGATTTGTCCAAGTGGTTGTATTGATACATACGCTTTAGCTAAAGAACTTGATGAAAGATATTTCGCAAAGGAACTACCTCATAAGTTTAAGTTTGGTATTACAGGTTGCCAGAACAACTGTCTAAAGACAGAAGAAAACGACCTTGGTATCAAGGGTGGTATGAATGTAAGCTGGAGAGAAAGCGACTGTATTCATTGTGGACTTTGTGAAAAGGTTTGTAGAAGTAAAGCTATCACAATTGAAAATGATGAAATCAAGATTGATAAGTCAAAGTGTAACTTCTGTGGCAGATGTGTTAAGTCTTGTCCAACAGATGCTTATGATACAGTGGAAGGTTACATTGTTTCATTTGGTGGTCTTTTCGGTAACTCAATCAATAAGGGTGAAACAATCATTCCTTTTATTGATAACAAAGAAAAGTTACTTGAAATTTGTGACACAACAATTAATTTCTTTAACGAAAATGCAAACCCTGGAGAAAGATTTAAGTTTACTCTTGACAGAGTAGGCAGAGAAAAATTTGTAGATAAGATTTTGGAGGTTTATAATGGCTGATTTTAAGATTGATGATACAGTAGATATTACTGATGTTGTTTGCCCAACAACATTTGTAAAGGCAAAGATTGCCCTTGAAGAACTGGAAGAAGGAGAAATCCTTTCAGTTAAGATGAATGACGGTGAACCTGTACAGAATGTACCAAGAAGTATCAAAGAAGAAGGTCATCAGATTCTAAAGCTAATTGATAACGAGGATGGTACTTATAACTTAATTGTTAAAAAGGTTGGTGATTAACTTGGCAACAAGAATTAGCAGTGACGATTTTGAAACACAGGTGCTTTTATCAGAAACACCGGTACTGACAGAATTTTATTCTGACAGTTGTATTCCTTGTAAGCGAATGTCACCATTACTTTCACAGATTGAAAGTCAGTATGGTGATAGCCTAAAGGTAGTAAAAGTTAACATTAACTTTGATGCCGAGTTAGCTAAAGAATACGGTGTGCTTTCAGTACCAACAGTAGTATTCTTTGATAAGGGTGAAGAAGTTGAAAGACTAAACGGTCTACAACCTAAAGACTCATTAACAGAAATTATTGATACATTAGTATAAAGGAGAACAATATAATGGTTATTACAGTAGCAGGAAACAAGAAAGAAGTAAAAGACGGCCTAACAGTTGCACAGTTAGTTATTGATGAAAAGGTAGAAACACCTGAGTATGTAACTGTAACAATCAACGATGAATTTGTTGAAAGTGGCACATTTGAAACAACTGTTCTAAAAGACGGTGACACAGTTGAATTCCTATACTTCATGGGAGGTGGACAGTAATGGCGTTTACTAACGAACAGATTGAACGTTATTCACGCCATATCATCCTAAAAGAAGTTGGTGCAAAAGGCCAGAAGAAACTTCTTAATGGTAAGGTGTTGATTATCGGTGCAGGTGGCTTAGGTGCTCCTGTAGCAATGTACCTAGCAGCTGCCGGTGTAGGTACAATCGGTATTGCTGATGCTGATGAAGTTGATCTATCTAACCTACAAAGACAGATTATCCACGCAACTAAGGATGTTGGCAAACCAAAGGTTCAGTCAGCTAAAGAAACAATGGAAGAAATGAACCCTGATGTAAAGGTTATCACTTACCATACATTTGTTACAAGTGAAAACATTATGGACCTTATTAAGGACTATGACTTTATCATTGACGGTACAGATAACTTCCCGGCAAAATTCTTAATTAACGATGCTTGTGTAATGGCTAAGAAGCCTTTCTCTCATGCCGGTATCATTCGTTTCAAAGGTCAGCTAATGACTTATGTACCCGGTGAAGGTCCTTGCTACAGATGTGTATTCAAGAATCCACCACCAAAGGATGCAGTTCCAACTTGTAAACAAGCCGGTGTTATCGGTGCAATGGGTGGTGTTATCGGTAGCCTACAGGCTATGGAAGCAGTTAAGTATCTACTAGGTGTTGGTGATTTGTTAACAGGTTATCTACTAACTTACGATGCACTAAAGATGGAATTTAGAAAGGTTAAGCTACCACAGGATACTCATTCTTGTGCAGTATGTGGTGACCACCCAACTATCACAGAATTAATCGACTACGAACAAGCTGAATGTGATGGTGTATTATAATTTATAAAAATTGAGGTTATTATGATTAAACTATCAAAATCAGATTATAATAAAATACTAGACCATGCTATTAAGGACTTGCCTGATGAGGCTTGTGGCTTAATAGCCGGTACAGTTGAAGGTGAAGACAAAATCATCAAGAAGGTTTATCTTCTAACAAATATTGACCATTCCAACGAACATTTCTCTCTTGATCCTAAGGAGCAGTTAATGGCAGTTAAGGATATGCGTCAGAACGGATTTGTGCCACTAGGCAATTGGCACAGTCATCCTGAGTCACCTTCAAGACCTTCTGAAGAGGACAAGCGTCTTGCTTATGATAGTAAGGCTAGTTATATGATACTTTCATTGATGGATAGAGATAATCCAGTATTAAATTCTTTTCATATTGAAAATAATACTTCACAAAAGGAAGAACTTGTGATAGAATAATTGGAGGACTTATGTACGATATAGTTATTATAGGTAGTGGACCTGCAGGATTATCTGCTTCTGTATATGCAAAAAGAGAAATGCTCAATTCAATAGTAATAGAAAAGGAATTTATGGGCACAGGTCAAATTGCAGAAAGTGACCGAGTAGATAACTATATAGGTCTTTATGGCGAAAGTGGTTATGACCTTGGAGAAAAGTTTCGTGACCATGCCATAAAGCTGGGTACAGAGTTTGTTGAAGGTAAAGTGGAAAGTATCCTTAAACACGATAATCACTATAACCTAAAACTTTCAAATGGCGAAAATATAGAAACAAAAACTATTATTTTGGCTACCGGTACAAGCCGTAGAAAGTTGGGGATTAAAGGTGAAAAGGAACTTACCGGTAAAGGTGTTACTTACTGTGCAATATGTGACGGTGCTTTTTATAAGGACTTGCCGGTTGCAGTAGTAGGTGGAGGAGATACTGCTTTACAGGATGCACTTTTACTTTCAAAAATTGCCTCCAAGGTGTATTTAATCCATAGAAGAGATGAATTTCGTGGAAACAAAATTCTCTCTGAAAAGGTGAAGAATACAGAAAATATTGAACTTGTACTTTCTTCTACACCAAAAGAAATTGTAGGGGATAAGCAAGTAGAAAAAATCATTGTTACTAAAAATAACAGCGATAGAGAAATCATTGTGTCAGGTGTATTTGTTGCAGTTGGCAGTGTTCCAAATTCAGATTTATTGAAAAATCTAGTGAAGTTAGATGATAACGGATATGTTGTAGCCTCTGAAGAGGGTGTCACTTCAACAAAAGGTATTTTTGTTGCCGGAGATGTTCGCACTAAGAGGTTACGACAAGTAGTTACAGCAGTATCAGACGGTGCAAATGCAGTAATGTCTGCTGAGGACTATTTGTTAAAAAATAACTTGTAAACACTAAAAGGAAAAAGAGTTGGTTTATAATGAAGATAGAAAGATTACAAACTGATGTTCTGATAATTGGTGGTGGCACTGCCGGATGTTATGCAGCACTGACTATCTCAGAACATAGTGATGCAAAAGTGCTTATTTGTGAAAAGGCACATATAAAGAGGAGTGGTTGCCTTGCAGCCGGTGTTAATGCACTTAACGCCTACATTGTAGAGGGCAGAACTCCTCAGGACTACGTTGATTATGCCAGAAAAGATGCTGACGGTATCGTAAGAGGTGACTTGCTTCTTACAATGTCAGAAAGACTAAACAGCGTAACAGAAAGACTGGAAAAGCTTGGTCTTGTTATTCTAAAAGATAAAGATGGTAAGTATGTTACAAGAGGTAACAGAAACCTAAAAATTAATGGTGAAAACATTAAGCCTATTTTGGCTGATGCTGTAAATGAATTAGATAATGTTACTGTTCTTAACAGAGTTAACATTACTGATTATGCAGTAGAAAATAACCACATTAACGGTGCTTTTGGTATTGGTATCGAGAACGATACATTCTATGTTATCAAAGCAAAAGCAGTTATTATTGCTACCGGTGGTGCAGCAGGTTTATATAAGCCTAACAACCCGGGTTTCTCACGTCACAAAATGTGGTATCCACCATTTAATACCGGTGCAGGTTTTGCAATGGGTATCAATGCCGGTGCAGAAATGACAACATTTGAAATGCGTTTCATTGCACTAAGATGTAAAGATACAATCGCTCCTACAGGTACATTAGCTCAGGGTGTTGGTGCTAAACAGATTAATTCACTTGGTGAAGTGTATGAAACTAAGTACGGTATTACAACATCTCAGAGAGTTTACGGTACAGTAAACGAAAACCTAAACGGTAGAGGTCCTTGTTATTTACAGACAGAGGGCATAACAGAAGAACAAGACGAATCTTTGTTAAAGGCTTATTTAAATATGGCACCATCTCAAACCATTAAGTGGATTGAAAGTGGCAAGAACCCTAGTCAGCAGAATGTTGAAATTGAGGGTACAGAACCTTACATAGTTGGTGGTCATACAGCAAGTGGCTATTGGGTAGATACTAACAGAAAGACTACTATTGACGGACTTTATGCAGCAGGTGATGTTGCAGGTGGTTGTCCTCAAAAGTATGTTACAGGTGCATTAGCCGAAGGCGAAATTGCAGCACTTTCTGTAGTTGAATATATCAAAGATAAAAATGTTGCTACTATTGACGATAAGGTAGTTAATAATCATATTGACGAAGTAGAAAACTTCCTAAAGGATAAACATTGTAAGTTTACTACCGAACAACTGGAAGAGGCTATGCAGACAGTAATGGACTCTTATGCCGGTGGTATCAAAACAAATTATCGTTTTAATGAAAAGCAACTTGAAATAGCAGATTACAAAATCAAGCAGTTAATGGAACTTTCAAAGGATTTATATGCAGAAGATTTCCAAGAACTTATGTATATTTACGAACTGAGAGAAAGACTTACTGTTTGCAGAAGTGTAATTGCTCACCTAAAAGCAAGAAAAGAAACTCGTTGGCATAGCTTTGCAGAAAATCTTGATTACCCTGAAAAGGATAATGAACATTGGAACAAGTATGTTAACTCTATTCTTGAAGATGGTGAAATTAAGATTATTACAAGAGAATTAGTGGAGGAGGGTACAAACTATGAGCATTTCAATTGATAAGGATAAATGTATCGGTTGTGGTAAGTGTAGAAATGTTTGTCCCGGTACACTAATCAAAGTGGATGAAAATAAAAAAGCATATATAAAGTATCCAAAAGATTGTTGGGGATGTACTTCCTGTATTAAGGAGTGTCCTGTCTATGCAATTAACTTTTTCTTAGGTGCCGATATTGGTGGTATGGGTAGTAATGTCCATACAGAAAAAGAAGGAGATATTCTCCATTGGATAATCAATAAACCTGATGGCAAAACAATAAACATAGATATTAATCAGAAAGAGTCTAATAAGTATTAAAGAGGAAAGAAGGAAAGATTATGAGTTATGATTCACATCTTGATGCTCTTGAAGCAGAAGCAATTTACATAATGAGAGAGGTTGCAGCAGAGTGTGAAAAACCGGTAATGCTTTACTCAATCGGTAAGGATAGCTCAGTTATGCTACACCTTGCTATGAAAGCTTTCTATCCTGAGAAACCACCATTCCCATTCCTACATGTTGATACAACATGGAAGTTTAAGGAAATGATTGAGTTCCGTGATAGAATTGCTAAGGAGTATGGCATTGATATGCTGGTTTATACTAACCAAGATGGTGTAAAACAGGGTATTAACCCATTTGACCATGGTTCATCTTATACAGATATTATGAAAACTCAGGCTCTAAAACAAGCCCTAAATAAATACGGCTTTACTGCTGCTTTTGGTGGTGGTCGTAGAGATGAAGAAAAGTCACGTGCTAAGGAAAGAATTTTCTCATTCCGTAACAAGGCACAGGCTTGGGACCCTAAGAATCAGCGTCCTGAAATGTGGAAACTTTACAACACAAAGATTGAAAAAGGCGAATCAATCCGTGTATTCCCAATTTCAAACTGGACAGAAAAAGATATTTGGCAGTATATTAAGAGAGAAAATATTGAGATTGTTCCTCTTTACTTTGCTGATGTTCGTCCTGTTGTTGAGAGAGATGGCAACCTAATTATGGTTGATGATGACCGTATGCGTCTAAAAGAAGGCGAAAAGCCAATGATGAAGTCAGTTAGATTCAGAACACTTGGCTGTTATCCACTAACAGGTGGTGTAGAATCTACTGCTCATACTCTTGACGAAATTATTGACGAAACATTAAGTGCAGTATCATCAGAAAGAACTTCCAGAGTTATTGACAATGAGGCTGCCGGTAGTATGGAAAGAAGAAAGAGAGAGGGATATTTCTAATGAAAGGTTTACTAAAATTTATTACTTGTGGTAGTGTTGATGACGGTAAGTCCACTCTAATCGGTCATATTCTTTATGACTCAAAGCTACTATATGCAGACCAAGAAAAAGCCCTTGAACTAGACAGTAAGGTTGGTTCAAGAAACGGTAAAATTGACTATTCACTTCTTCTTGACGGCCTTATGGCTGAAAGAGAACAGGGTATTACTATTGACGTAGCATACCGTTACTTTACAACAGATAACCGTTCTTTCATTGTTGCTGATACTCCGGGTCACGAAGAATATACTCGTAATATGGCAGTTGGTGCATCATTTGCCGACCTTGCAGTTATTCTAATTGACGCTTCACAAGGTGTTCTTGTACAGACAAGAAGACATGCAAGAATTTGCTCACTAATGGGTATTAAGTATTTTGTTTTTGCAGTAAACAAGATGGACCTTGTAAAGTATGACAAGGCTACTTTTGATAAAATTACAGACCAAATTAACGAACTAAAGGCTGAACTTAACCTTGAGAATGTTGTTATTATCCCACTATCAGCTACTGAGGGTGACAATGTTACTGTTAAGTCAGACAACATTCCTTGGTATGATGGTAAGACACTTCTTGATTACCTAGAAACTGTTGATATTAAGTCATCTGATAACGAAAAAGGTTTCTATATGCCTGTACAGAGAGTATGCCGTCCTGACCATACATTCAGAGGCTTCCAGGGACAGATTGAGTCCGGTGAAATTTCTGTCGGTGATGAAATCACAACTTTACCAAGTAACGAAAAAGCTAAGGTTAAGCAGATTCTTGTTGTTGATAAAGACAGCAAAACTGCAAAGGTTGGTCAACCTGCTACAATTACACTTGATAAGGAAGTGGATGTATCAAGAGGCTGTGTACTAACTAAAGATTCTGAAATCGGTGTTTATAAGAAGTTAAAGGCTTCACTTCTATGGATGGATGATAATACACTAACAGAGGGTACTGACTACCTTGTAAAGCTAGGTACAAAGACTATTCCTGCTATTGTTACAAAAATTGAATATGCAGTAGATGTAAACACAGGTGAACATATTCAGAAGGATGAACTAAACAAGAACGAAATTGCTCTATGTGACATTCTTCTAACTGAACCTATTGTTGTAGATAAGTTTGATAACCACAAAACTTTAGGTGAACTTATCCTTATTGACAGAGTTACAAATATGACATCAGCTTGTGGTGTTGTAGAAGAAACTCTTGAAAAGGCTGATTACGGCTCACATAAAGCATCATTTAAGAAAGGTGAAGTTGAAGCCAGAGGCGATATTTTTGAAGAATTCTATTATGACTCAGCTAGTCAGAATGTTCTAAAGTATCAGCCTGTTAACAACACTTATTCTGTTGGTGATACTATTCCTACTGTTGGTGACTCTTATAATTACCCTGAAAGCTTTGATATTATCATACTAAGAGATAGTGTTGCTGTTAAGGTTAGAGATAAGAAGATTACAGAGATTATCCCAACTTCTGAATATCAGTATGGTAATGTACCTGTAGTTAACGGCAGAGGTTTTGAAGTAAATGCATCTTCTGATGAAGATATTAAGTCTTTCTTAGCAGAATATAAGGCTTACGAAAAAGATAACAATAATGACTTCTTTACTAAGTGGCTAGACTTTGATACATACCGTAAGGTTGTTTTCAGCGTAAAGTAAGTTTTTCTGTAACAAAAATTCAAATTATCTAAAATGGATTATCTGAAAATGATTATCTAATAATTAAAATTATTTTCAATTAAATAGAATAATTGTTTCTCAAAGTTGCTGATGTATTTTGCATCAGCAATTTTTTTGCCTTGTTTATTTTATAAATAAAACACCTATAATTTATTATGCACTAAAATTTGTCAGTTTGTTAAGATGTATTATACATAATGCGAGAAAAGAATTTTTTGTGTTATTTTCTGTTACCTTTTATGCTCTTAAAGGGTATTAGCTTGTGAAAGGACAAAACAAGAGTCCTTCAAAAAAGAAAGATAAAGGAAGAGTAAGAAAGGAAGATTTTTATGTCAAACAAGGATTATAAGTTTGTGGACCATTATTCATTCGATGAGGACCTTCTAAAGAAAGCTTTTGCAGAAGCTAGAGAAGTGTACAAAGAACGTGGTTTTATGAGAAAGATGGGCTTTGGTAAAGCACCTGCAATTACAACAGTTGATATGGCAAAGGCTTGGATGTCAGAAGGTCATCCATTCACTTGTGACCATTCAGAAGAAGTTTGTGCTGAAGCCTTAAAAGTTCTTGAAGCAGCTCGTAAAGTTGGTGTTCCAATTTTCCACACAACAACAGGTTTTGTTGGTAAAGAACAGTGGGACCTTCCAAGATGGGATGAAAAAATTCCGGTTAGTACACTAGATATTAACAGTGATTGGATGGACATTGACCCTAAGCTAAAGCCAAGACCTGAAGAACCTGTTATTCATAAGAAATTTGCTTCTAATTTCTTTGGTACTCATTTAGCACAGACACTTAACTACTTAGGTGTTGATACAGTAATTGTTATGGGTGCTACAGCTTGTGCTTGTGTTAGACACACAGTAATGGATTCAACAGGCTATGGTTTCAGAACAATCGTTCCTGAAGGAACAGTTGGTGATAGAGTTCCCGGTGTTGTTGAATGGAACCTATTTGATATGGAAGCAAAATTTGCTGATGTTGTTCCGGTAGATGAGGTTGTTAAGTATCTTGAAGGTATTGACCCATCAGTTTATACTAAACATGCTAGAAAGTTTGACAAATAATAAAAAATTCTTATAATATGAAATATTAGCAGAGACAATGAGGTTTCTATTTAGAACTTTGTTGCCTCTGCTTTTTTGTTTTTGAAATGGAGTGATTGAGTTATGAAGAGAATCGGCGTTGACGTTGGTGGTACATTTACTGACTTTATCTATGTTGATGATGACGGTAAAATCGAGGTGTACAAAACTTCTACAACACCTCATGACCCATCAATCGGTATGATGGAAGGTATTAATGCAGTTTGTGACAAACTTGGAATTGAACATAGCGAAATTGATGAAATATTCCATGGCACAACTATTGCAACAAATATGGTTCTTGAACATAAAGGTGCAAGAGCCGGTATGATTACAACAAAAGGATATAGAGATATTATCCATATTGCTAGACACAAGAGACCTACTAACTTTTCAATTGTAGAAGACATTCCATGGCAGAAATACCCGGTATGTCAGAGAAGAGATAGATATGGTGTAGAAGAAAGAGTTGTTTCTCCTAATGGTGACGAACTTATTCCTCTAAATGAAGAAGAAGTAAGACAAGCTGTTAGAAAGATGAAGAAAGATAAAGTGGAAGCTATTGCAGTATGTTTCTTGTTCTCTTTCTTAAATCCTGCCCATGAACAAAGGGTTAAAGAAATTATTAAGGAAGAATACCCGGAAGTATATATTTCATTAAGCTCTGAAGTTCTCCCTCAGTTTAGAGAATATGAAAGATTTACTACAACCGGTCTTAATGCATATATCGGACCTACGACTTCACGATATATTAAACAGCTCCGAAAGACTCTTGTTGAACAGGGATATACAGCTAATGTGCACCTAATGCAATCATTTGGTGGTGTTGCATCAGCAGAAGCTGCCCAGAAAAAGCCGGTTAATCTTCTTTTATCCGGACCGGTTGGTGGTGTTCTTGGTGCTATCTGGACAACTAAATTAACAGACATCAACAATGTTATCACTCTTGACATTGGTGGTACATCAGCTGATATTTCTGTTCTTGCTGACCTAAAACCAAGTATGAAACACTTGTTAGACACTAAGGTTGGTGGCTATGCTGCTATGGTACCTATGATTGATGTTGGTACAATCGGTGCCGGTGGTGGTTCAATGGCATATATTGATGAAGGTGGATTCTTTAGAGTAGGTCCACAATCAGCAGGTGCTGTACCGGGTCCGGCTTGTTATAATCGTGGTGGTGAAGAACCAACAGTTTCTGATGCCAATATTATCCTTGGCAGATTAGGTACAAAGCTACTTGGTGGTAGAATGGAAATCAAGCCTGAACTGGCTGAAAAAGCTATTATGAGCCGTATCGGTGAACCACTGGACAAAAGCCTTGATGAGGCTGCACTTGGTATTATTGATATTATGAACAATAATATGATTCAAGAAATTGAAAAGGAAAGTGTTCGTAGAGGTTTTGACCCAAGAGAATTTGCTCTATTTGCTTGTGGTGGTGCAGGTTCACTTCATGCCTGTAGTGTAGCCAGAGAGCTTGGTATGAAACAGGTTGTTGTACCTCTAAACCCAGGTGCTTTGTGTGCAGTTGGTCTTGTTAATACTGATTTGATGTATGACTTCTCTAAGACAGAAATGCAACTTGCATCAAATGTTGATTTAGAATCACTAAAGAAAGACTATGCTTCCCTTGAAAAGAAAGCTCACGATAGACTTATTGAAGATAATATGTCTGAAGACGAAATTGTTATTCAGAGAGTTGCTGACTGTAGATATGAAGGTCAAGGTTATGAAATGCGTGTACCTGTTATCGGTGGTGAAGTAACAGAAGAAACAATTGAAAAAATGAAAGAATCTTTCCATATTGCCCACAAAAAGCAGTTTGGTCGTTCATATAGACAGGTTGATATTGAAATTGTTAATATCCGTGTAATTGGTACAGGTGAAATCGAAGACCTAGAACCAATTAAAATTCAGAAGAGTTCCGGCAATATTGAAGATGCAGTTGTTGACGAAAGAATGGTTACATTCAAGGTTGACGAAAAGCCGGTTAAAATGTCAACTAAGGTTTATGACAGAACAAAGTTTGGTGCCGGTGATGTTATTAACGGTCCGGCTATTATCAATCAGATGGATACAACTATTGTTGTTGAACCGGGCTGTGTAGGTCGTGTAAACGATTACGGTATTATTGTTATTGATATTAATGTTGAAGAATAAGCATTGATAAATAACAGGAAAGGAAGATTTTTTATGAAAAATGTTATTGAAGGTTTAAATATTCCTAGAGTAAAAGTTGATCCGGTTACTTTGCAGGTTCTTGGTGGTTCATTTAAGATGATTGCACAGGAAATGGGTATGGTTCTATATAGAATGTCATATTCAAGTATCATTCGTGAATCAGAAGATATTGGTGCAGGTATTGTTGATACAGTTGGTCGTCAGCTTTGTGAAAGTGAAAGTACACCAATGCATGTTGGTTCAATCGGTGGTAATGTTAAAGGTATCTTAACAAGATGGAAACTTGAAGATATTCATGAAGGTGATATTTTCATCCATAACCACCCATTCCATGGTACTTCTCATTCACCTGATATTCATATTTGTATTCCTATTTTCTATAAAGGAAAATTAATCAGTTTCTCTTGTGTTCAGGCTCACTTGCTTGATAATGGTTCTCATACACCGGGTATGGATGTATTTGCCAGAGATGTATATGCTGAAACAAGAATTTATTATGGCTTAAAGCTATATGAAAAGGGCAAGAGAAATGACCAGTTATGGCAGATGATTCTTGATAATGTTCGTACTCCGTCAATGAACGAAAACGACTTAAAGGCTATGATTGCTTCTGCTAAACACGGTATTAAACGTTTTACAGAACTACTTGATAAATATAGTGTAGAAGTTGTATTTTCTGCTATTGAAGATTGGATGGATTATTCCGAGAGAATGTTGCGTAGTGCAATTAGCAAAGTACCTGATGGCACATATTATGCAGAAGGTTGGTTGGATAATGACGGTAAGCATCTTGATAAAATGCTTAAAGTTTGTACAACAACTACTATCAAGGGTGACTCAGTAACAATCGACCTAACAGGTAGTGCAGATGAAGTTTATACAGCATTTAACGCATCTTTTGAAGGTACAACAAAAACTTCAATTAACTACATTATGCATGCACTGTTCCTTGATGATGATATTTATGAACAGTACATTCCTCAGAATGATGGTATGGCTAGACCTGTAACAATTATTGCTCCTAAGGGTTGTATCTTTAATCCTAACTTTCCAAGAGCAAGTTTCTCAAGATTTAACCAAGCTAATTTACTTGCTGACTGTGTAATGCGTTCATTAGCAGGTGTTATGCCGGAAAGAGTTTCAGCCGGTACATCAGCACATATTCACTTTGTAAGTTACAACGGCTTTAATAAGTCTAAAGGTGAATATTGGGTTTATCTTGAAGTTGATGAAGGTTCATATGGTGGTCGTTATGGCAAAGATGCCATTGACTCATGTGATGCACTTGTAGCCAATACAAGAAATGTTCCTATTGAGGAAATTGAGTGGCACTATCCACTAAGAGTTGAAAGATATGAACTAAACCCTGCAAAGGTTGCACCCGGTAAGTGGAGAGGTGGTCTTGGTATCGTAAGAGAAACAAGATTTTTACAAGAAGGTACAGTTACTTGTGAAGGTGACCGTCACAAAGAAGCTCCTAAGGGTATCTTTGGTGGTTATGATGGTACATCAGCAAGTATGACTAAGAACCCTGATTCAGATAATCCTAAGTCATTGGAATCAAAACTATCTGATGAAGAATTTGCAGCCAACGATGTTTTGCAGATTTGTACTCCTTGTGGTGGTGGCTACGGCAACCCACTTGAAAGAGATCCTGAAATGGTGCTTGGAGATGTTCTTGACGACTTTACAACAGTAGAGGATGCTGAAAAATCTTATGGTGTTGTAATTGATGCATCTACAATGACAGTTGATGTTGAAAAAACAACAGCTCTAAGAAACTCAATGAAATAATTTTTATGAACAAGGGTGTTTACATTGGTATTCACCCTTGTTTTTGTTTATTGGGGAGTGAGAGAAATGTCAAAGGAAAGAGAAAAAGTAAAAGAAATGGGAAAGTCTTCTCTTATTTCTGAAGATATACTTCCAATAACTTCTAGCAAAAGAACCTTAGGTGGACTTGGTTTTGCTAATATTTGGATTGGTATGGCAATTGTAATTTCAGTTTTCAGTTTTGGTGCTAGTGGTATTGATGGAATGAATATTTGGGGTGTTATGTCTGCTACATTAGTAGCGAATATAATCATTGCAGTAGTTGGTAGCTTAACCGGTGATATTGGTGTTGAACATGGTATTTCCTTTGCTATTTATCTAAGAGCCCCATTTGGTACAGTTGGTGTTCATCTACCGGCAATTGCAAGAGGTATTGTTGCTTCTTGTTGGTTTGGTATTAACACCTACATTGGTTCAACAGCAATTAACTACTTTACACTTGCTCTGTTTGGAATAGACAACTGGTTCTTGTGGTTTATTATTTTTGCAATAGTTCAGATTGGTAACACAATGCTTGGCCTAAAAGGTATTGATAAGTTTGCATCATTTGCAGCACCTTGTATTATTCTAATTACTTGTTGGATGTTCTATAAGGTCAACAACATTGCAGTAATTAACAATGTTTCAATCTTTGGTTATAAGCCTCCACACCCATCAGCAACTTGTTGGATTACAACAATGTGTGCCAATATCGGTATGTGGGCAGCACTTGCAGCTGATATTCCAAACTTTACACGAAGTCTAAAATCCACTATGGGTGAGCGAAA
Source organism: uncultured Ruminococcus sp. (assembly GCA_934476515.1). Taxonomy (GTDB): domain Bacteria; phylum Bacillota; class Clostridia; order Oscillospirales; family Acutalibacteraceae; genus Ruminococcoides; species Ruminococcoides intestinihominis. Next base: position 98,588 of record CAKSNZ010000005.1, read on the forward strand.
TTGGCTAAAGCGTAACCGTAATAACTGGATTCCACAGTTTGCAACCTTACCTATTATTGAAACTTTTATTGCAGCTATTGGTGCTATTTCCTACCTAACAACAGGCAACTGGAACCCTGTAGAAGTTATTCAGTCACAAGCTAAAGGTGTAACACTTATTATCTTACTAGTAATGGTTATCTTAGCACAGTGGTCAACTAATACAGCAGCTAACCTAGTACCACCGGCAATGTGCTTTACAAATGCCGGAGCAAAGTGGAACTTACCATATAAAGTAGCAGTATTAATTGCAGGTTTAATCGGTGTTTGTGTAATGCCTTGGGAAATCTTAGATCAGCTTTATACTTACCTAGGTTACTTTGGTTCATTCCTATCAGCCTTAGCAGGTATTATGCTTTGTGATTATTATGTAATTCGTCACAGAAGATTAAATGTACTTGATATGTTTAAGTCAGATGGTCAGTATCGTTACCACAAAGGTTTCAATATTGCAGGCCTTATAGCTTGGATAGCAGGTACAATAATAGCAAATGTATTTTCTGACTATGGTTATTTGTTTGGACTACCAACAGGTTTCTTAGTTTATTTACTGCTAATGAAAACTTGGTATCTAAAGAAATTCCCTCAAGCTGAAGTTACTTCCGATTATTCAGAAGAATTTCTTGGAATGTCAGTAGGTCACGATTGGGTAGTACCGGGTTACGAAAAGTTTGCCGGTGTTATTCCTGATATTGATTCTTCTTTGGTAGAAAATGTAAATGTTTCTTCTTATCATGGTGGTAAAGATTACGAAAATGCTACAGGTCATAAACTTGTAATTACATTTGGTAGAGAATATGGCAGTAGAGGTAAAGATTTTGCAGCTTTACTTGCTAAACGGCTGGATATACCCTATTACGATGAAGATATGATTAAACTTGCAGCACAAAAACTTAATGTTTCCGAAACTGTTTTAGCAGAGGAAGAAGAAACACCTCGTAGCGAACTTAAGACAGCTCTTACAAAAGGTGGTATGTTTGCAGCTAAAGAATATGAAGGTTCAAATGTAGATAAAATGTTTATGGTACAGTCCCAGATTATTTTGGAATTGGCTAAGAAATCACCTTGTATTATTGTTGGCAGATGTTCAAACTATGTTCTTGAAAATGCCAAGATACCAACAATAGATGTGTTTGTTGCAGCAAATCTTGAAGACAGAATCAAGAATATAATGAAACGAAAGCACTTGTCCCATGAAAAGGCAAAGAACCACTTAATCAAAAAGGAAAAGTGCAGAGAATCATATTTCAATTACTATACTTCCTATGAATGGGGTAAACCTCAGTATTATGACTTGTGTGTAAATACAAGTAGTATGGACTTAGATGATTTGGTTGATCATGTAGAATCCTATATTAATACGAATATAAGTAATCATATTGGAAAAAAGTAATAGATATAAAGGCTAAGGAGAATTTTCTATAGGAAGGTTCTCCTTATAGCCATATCATAAATAAAATGAAAATAGAGGAATTATTATGAGTTCAATTTTTATAATTATTGCAGGTATATTGTGGGGTATAATCTCAGTATTTGTCACATCTCTAAAGTCAATAGGTTTTTCTTCAATGGAAGTAGTAGCCCTAAGAGTTATCTTTTCAGCAATTATTTTATTAATATACCTACTTGTTATTGATAGAAGTAAATTGAAAATAAAGCTAAAGGATATACCTCTATTTTGTGGTACAGGTATTTGCAGTATAGTATTCTTTAATTTTTGTTATTTTCAGTCAATAGAAATTATTGGTGGTGCAGCAATTCCGGCATTGTTGCTTTATACTGCTCCTATATTTGTTATGTTTATGTCACTGTTTTTATTTAAAGAAAATATAACAGTAAAGAAAGTTATTTCACTTTTAGTAACTATTCTTGGAATGTGTTTTTTGACAGGTGTGTTTTCCGGTAAAGAAACCATTACATTAGAAGGTTTTTTGTATGGTTTAGGTGCAGGTTTTGGTTATGCACTTTACAGTATTTTCGGAAAGTTCTTATTGAAAAAATATGACTCTATGACTATTACAACATATACATTTGTTGTAGCATCTGTAGCAGTAATTCCGTTTTCAGGAATAATTAAAGACTATAATTTAATGCTAAATACAGAAAGCCTTCTGTGGTCACTGGGTCTAGCTTTAGTATGTACAATTTTACCTTTTATTTTATATACAAAAGGCCTACTGAAGATTGAGGCAGGTAAAGCATCTATCCTTGCAACAGTAGAACCATTTGTAGCTGCAATAATTGGTGTAACAGTATTTAGCGAAAGTATAACGGTAGAAAAAATTATAGGTATGGTTTTAATTTTATTTGCAATCATACTTTTAAATATAAATATAAAAAAAGCAAAGTAATGGAGGTATTTGTATGGATATAAAGAATGTTATCAATCAGTATTACGATATGGTTCATAAAATTGCTTATAGCAAAACTCAAAATGTTAATGATGCTGACGATTTAACACAAGAAGTATTTTTAAAATATCTTCAGTCAGACAAAAAGTTTGATAGTGATGACCATATTAAGAATTGGCTAATTAGGGTTACAATCAATACCTATTTACATCAGATTTCATCAGGTTGGAACAAAAACACAACCTATATGACAGATGAACTTCTTGGTGCTATGGAGGGTGCAAATTCTAACTTTTCCTATGAAGACAACTATGTTGTTGAAGATGATATTTATGATATAATCAAAACATTACCGGACTCAAACAGAAATGTACTGTGGGATTTTTATTACAAAGATATGAGCATAAGACAAATTGCACTTAACGAAAACAAAACTGAAAGTGCAGTAAAAATGTTACTTTCCAGAAGTAGAAAAGTCCTAAAGGAGAAGATGGAACAAAGACACCTTATCTCAGAAAAGCTATTTATCTCTGTTGATAAACAACTTAAAAATTACTTTAAAGCCTATGAACAAAAGTACATAGAAAGTGGCAGAATTTATACCCATAGAAAGCCTGTCAAGAACATTTGTGTGGTAATTGTGGATATGGCAAATGGTTGGACAAAACCGGGTCATCCATTTGCTTGTGATATAGGCAATACAGTTGTAAATGCAAGGAAAATTTGTGACGCAATACGAAAAACAAATAAACTTCCGTTAATGTTTACAAAAACTTGTTTCCACAAAAAAGGTAAAGAAAAATTAAAACTTAATGGCAGAAAAATTCCGGCAGAAAATCTTGAAGTGGAAAATTATTGGACAGAAATTGATGATATTCTTGATGTTCAAGATTGTGAAATGGTAATGACAAAGTATTGTATGAGTTGCTTTGGTAAACCTGAATTTGAAAAGTATCTTCAAGCTATGGAAGTAGATACTATAATGATTGCAGGTGTAACTGCCTCAGGTGCAATTAGATATACTGTAATGGATGCCCACTGTAGAGGTTATAATGTTATTGTAGTAAAAGATGCAATAGCCGATAGAATACCCGGTGCAGTGTATTGGAATTTGTTTGATATGGAAATGAACTTTGCCAAGACTATGTCAACAGATAATGCAATTAAACTAATTGAGCAGTATTCATAAGAAAACCTCCCTAATGTTTTAACAATAGGGAGGTTTTCTTAATCAAAAAATTCATTTTTTAGTAGCAATTTATATTTGCCTGAAAGTTTATCGTCAATTTCCATTTTGTTATGAAGATAAACACTTTGTACAAGTCCAACACCAAAGAACATTGACATTACAGATGTACCACCTTGTGAGAAGAATGGAAGTGTAATACCTACAACAGGCAAGAATCCAAGTACCATTCCAAGGTTAATGATTGTTTGAGTTGTCAGCATACCGAAAAGACCATAACAAATGCACCTACCGGCAATATCCTTTGACTTTATGGCAATTACAATAATCTTAACCATCAGTAAAATCAGAATTAGTATAAGCACAATGCACCCAACAAATCCCAATTCTTCACCTGCTACAGTAAAGATAAAGTCGTTCTGTTGTTCAGGCACAATGTTGTTCTGTACTCTAGTACCCTTACCTATTCCTGAACCGAATATTCCGCCTGATGCAATAGAAACCTTACCTTGATATTGTTGCCAACCATAGTCAGTTAGTGCATTACCGTCAAGGTCAAACAGTGCAAGTATTCTGTTTCTGTGTTCATCATTCATTACAAAGCTCCAAATAAACGGAATACAGATGACCACTGCACCTAAAGCAATAGCAAAGTATCTTAACTGTACACCGGCAGTAAATGCCATAATAGCAAACATCATTAAGAAAATTAATGCAGAACCGTCATCACCTTGAAAGTGAATAATAACAATAGGTATCATAGCATGAATAAATAAAAGTAACACACCTTTTATATTCTTAATAAGACCATTTTCCACAGTATAAGCAAGGTGCTTAGAAAAAGTGATAATAAAGCAAATTTTCATTAATTCCGATGGCTGAAATGTCATACCACCCGGTAGCCTAATCCAAGCAGTATCATCAGTACCGGTAACTGTAATACCGAATAAAAATACAGATACTGCAAGTAGTATCCCAACAATAGTCCAAATGTACCAGTATTTCAAAAGATTAATGTAATCAATAACAGAAAAAATTATTGCTCCTAAAATACCAATACCTACTGCAATAATCTGAGATTGTAAGTAGTTTGAGTCAGTAGCCCTCTGCAAACTATAAATCAAAATAAAGCTATATACGGTAGCACTTAGTGTTAAAAGCCATAACAACTTGTCTGTATTTGCTATGTAATCTTTAACAGAGTGTATTAAGTTTTTTATCTGTGCCACCACCTTTCTAAAATATTATAATAAAAAAATATGTCATAATCAAGAAATTATTGAAATAACTGATTTATATTTCTTTTAAGACAATTTATTATTACTACTTCTATGATATAATCAAAATGTTAATTTAGTATTCAAATTTGATATAAGGAGAGTTGTTATGCTAACAGATATTGAAATTGCACAACAGGCTAAACTAAGACTTATTAAAGATGTTGCATCTGACATTGATATTAATGAAGATGAACTGGAATTTTATGGTAAATATAAAGCTAAACTTTCTGATGAACTTTCAGAAAGAGTTAGCAAGAATAAAGACGGTAAACTTGTTCTTGTAACTGCTATTAACCCAACACCTGCCGGTGAAGGTAAAACAACTACTTCAGCAGGTTTAGGTCAGGCTATGGCTAAAATCGGCAAGAAGGCAATTATTGCATTAAGAGAACCTTCCCTAGGTCCTGTATTTGGTATCAAGGGTGGTGCAGCAGGTGGTGGTTATTCACAGGTTCTACCTATGGAAGAAATTAACCTACATTTTACAGGTGATATGCACGCTATCACTTCAGCTAACAACCTACTATGTGCTATGCTTGATAACCATATGCAACAAGGCAATGTTCTTGGTATTGACCCAAGAAGAATTCTATTTAAGAGATGTCTTGATATGAACGATAGAGCACTTAGAAATGTTGTTATCGGTTTAGGTGGCAAGGTTAACGGTGTACCAAGAGAAGACGGTTTCATCATTACTGTTGCATCAGAAGTTATGGCTATCCTATGTTTAGCAAATGATATTTCTGATTTAAAGAAAAGATTGGGCAACATTCTTGTTGCTTATACATATGACGGCAATCCTGTATTTTGTAAGGATATTAAGGCTGACGGTGCTATGACTGCACTATTAAAGGATGCTCTAAAGCCTAACCTAGTACAGACACTAGAGGGTACACCTGCTATTATGCATGGTGGTCCTTTTGCAAATATTGCTCATGGTTGTAACTCAGTAAGAGCAACAAAACTTGCACTAAAGCTAGGTGACTATTGTATAACAGAAGCAGGTTTCGGTTCTGACTTAGGTGCTGAAAAGTTCCTAGACATTAAGTGTAGATATGCCGGTATTGCTCCATCATGTATTGTTATTGTTGCTACTTGTAGAGCATTAAAGTATAACGGTGGTGTGCCAAAGGCAGAAGTTTCTGAACCTAACCTAGATGCACTAAAGGATGGTATTGTAAACCTAGGTGTTCATATTGATAATATGAACAAGTACGGTGTACCTGTAGTAGTTGCTATTAACCGTTTCTATACTGACTCAGATGAAGAATTAAAGTATATTGAAGACTATTGCCACCAAAGAGGTGCAGAGTTTGCACTTTCTGATGTATTCTGTGAAGGTGGTAACGGTGGTGTTGACCTAGCTAAAAAGGTTGTTGAAGCTTGTGAAAAGCCATCAGACTTTAAGTTACTATACGATAACGACTTAACAATTAAAGAAAAGATGAACCGTATTGCAACAGAAATTTACGGTGCAGATAAAGTTAACTACACACCACAGGCTGAAAAAGCTCTAAAGGATGTTGTTGCTTTAGGTGGTGACAAACTTCCTGTTTGTGTAGCTAAGACTCAGTATTCTCTATCTGATAATCCGGCACTACTAGGTGCACCAAAGGGCTTTGATATTACAGTTAGAGATGTTAGAATTTCTAACGGTGCAGGTTTTGTAGTTGTTTATACAGGCAACATTATGACAATGCCGGGACTACCAAAAGTACCTGCAGCAAACAACATTGATGTTGACGAAAATAATGTAATTAGTGGATTGTTCTAATATGGAATATATAACTCATTCTGTTGAAGAAACAGAGAATCTAGCAAGTAAATTAGCCAAGAAACTAAAGGGTACAGAAGTAATTGCATTCTTTGGTGGCTTAGGTATGGGCAAAACTGCCTTTACCAGAGGTCTTTGTAAAGGGTTAAATTACTTTGACGGTGTACAAAGTCCAACATTTTCATTGGTAAACCAGTATAATGCAGATTATACTGTTTACCACTTTGATATGTACCGTATAAACACTTACGACGATTTGTACAGTACAGGATTTTTTGATTATCTAGACACAGGTATTCTTGTTATTGAGTGGAGCGAAAATATAGAAAATGCTTTACCTGATGACTATATCAGTGTTGAAATCAAAAAAGGCGAAAATGATGATGACAGAATTATTAAAATTGAAGGAATTGAACTTTAATGAAAATTTTAGGTATTGATACTTCAGCCAAAACATCCTCAGTAGGTATTGTTGAAGATGGTAAGGTAGTAGATGAAGTTTTTGTCAATGAGGGTTTAACTCATAGTGAAACAATAATGCCTATGATTGACAAATTACTAAAACAAAATAACATAAGTGTTGATGATATAGATGCCTATGCAGTTAATAACGGTCCGGGTTCTTTTACCGGTGTCAGAATAGGTGTTGCAGTAGTTAAGGGTATGGCTTTTAAGGATAACAAAGATTGTTATGAAGTTTCTACACTTGACTCTATTGCTTATAACTGTATTGATAAAGATGGTACAGTTGTTTCTTGTATTGATGCAAGAAGAAACCAGGTCTTTAACGCAGTTTATTCTGTATCAAAGGGCAAACTTACAAAAGAAGTTAATGACCGTTCAATACTTATTAAGGATTTGTACGAAGAACTTAAAGATGTAGAAGAAAATATTTATTTTGTCGGTGATGGTCAAGATAAAGTACTTGATTATTTCTCAGAAAATGATATGCTTAAAGAGAACTTTAAGTTTCCGGAATATTTAGAAAATGTTCAGAGAGGTACTAATACTGCTATGATTGCTTATAATAATCAGTCTGGTAAGAAGAAAGGTAAGGATATTTTGCCTCAGTACCTAAAGCTAACTCAAGCTGAACAAGAATTAAGAAAGAAGAGGGAAAAGTAATGATAGCTATTGGTTGCGATCACGGTGGACTAGATATTAAAAATGCAGTAATCGAATACCTAAAGAAGAATGGTATTGAATACAAGGATTACGGTTGTTATACATCAGAAAGTGTTGATTACCCTAAGTATGCTTATAAAGTAGCTACAGCAGTAGCAAATAAAGAAGCTGAACTGGGTATCCTATGTTGTGGTACAGGTATCGGTATCTCTATTGCAGCAAACAAGGTTAAGGGCATCAGAGCAGCAGTTGTTAGTAACGAATTCTGTGCAGAAATGACTCGCCGTCATAACGATGCAAATATCCTATGTATGGGTGGCAGAGTTATTAACGAAGAACAGGCAGTTAAATTTGCTGATATTTTCTTAAACACACCATTTGAAGGTGACAGACACAACAGAAGATTGGATATGGTAAGTGCTATCGAAAACGGTACTTATGAAGATAAATAATTATTAGAAAGCAGGATTAATATGGAAAATCAAGTTACAGTTTTTGACCATCCTCTAATTCAACATAAGTTGACTCATATGAGAGATGAAAAAACAGGTAGTAAACTATTTAGAGAATTAGTATCAGAAGTTTCAATGTTAATGTGCTATGAAGCTACTAGAGATTTACCACTAAAGGAAGTCGAAGTACAAACTCCTCTAGTAAAGACAAAGTCAAAGGTTATTGCAGGTCGTAAACTAGCATTTGTTCCTATTCTTAGAGCAGGTCTTGGTATGCTGGATGCAATGCTAGAGATGGTACCGGCTGCAAAGGTTGGTCATATCGGTCTTTATAGAGATGAAGAAACTCATGAACCTGTTGAATATTACAACAAGTTACCATCAGACATTGAAGAAAGAGATGTATTTGTTCTTGACCCAATGCTAGCTACAGGTGGTAGTGCAGTGGATGCTATCAACATTATTAAGAAGAGCCATCCTCATTCAATTAAGTTCCTTTGCATTATTGCAGCTCCTGAAGGCATTAAGGCATTAACTGAGGCTCACCCTGATGTTCAGGTATTTTGTGCAGCTAAGGATGAAGGCCTAAATGAAAACTGCTACATTATGCCCGGTCTAGGTGACGCAGGTGACAGAATTTTCGGTACAAAGTAATCTGTATTGTAAATTTTAAACTTAATAAAAATCAGTCGGTACACCATAAATGTACCGACTTTTCTTTTAATATAATCATATATACAAAAACACCCACACAATTAAGTGTGGGTGTAGCTTTATTCTGTAAAAGAATTATTCGATTTCATTATCACAGTAATCACAAATTTTATGATTATCCTTTAAGTAATATTTCTTAGGTAGGTAAGCCTCTTGATTAACAATACATCTAGGGTTTTTACACTTAACATCAGAAATAAACTTTTTGTCATTGCTATGGAAGAAGTAGTCTTTGTCTTCAAGTAGTAGCATAATCAGTGCCATCCTGCCGTACATACCATAAACAGCTTGTTTGAAGTAACAAGCTCTTGGGTCATCATCAACTTCAACAGTAATTTCATCAACTCTAGGTAGTGGGTGAAGTACAATCATATCCTTTTTAGCATATGACATTTTTTCTGTATCAAGAATGTATTGACCTTTTTGTGCTTGATAATCTTCTTCACTGGCAAATCTTTCCCTTTGAATTCTTGTCATATAAAGAACATCAAGGTCTGCAATATTGCTCTGTAAGTCATCAACTTCTTCATAAGGACAACCGGCATTATCCATAATATCCTTAATATAGTCAGGAATACTTAGTTCCTTAGTTGAGATAAGTACAAATGAATTACCCTCAAAGTGGCTCATTGTCTTGATAAGTGAATGAACAGTTCTGCCATTCTTTAAGTCACCACAAAGACCAATCTTAAGGTGGTTTAATCTGCCCTTTTCATTAGAAAGGGTAACTAAGTCTGTAAGTGTCTGAGTAGGGTGCAGGTGGCCACCATCACCTGCATTAATAACAGGTACGCGACTGTAAAGTGAAGCTGCCTTTGCAGAACCCTCAACAGGATTTCTCATTGCAATAATATCAGCATAACCACTAACAATAGTAATAGTATCTTTTAGGCTTTCACCTTTAGAAACTGAAGAGTTTTGTGGATTATCAAAACCGATAATTTTACCACCTAATCTCATCATAGCAGTTTGGAAAGACATCTGTGTACGAGTTGATGGCTCATAAAAAAGAGTTGCCATGATTTTACCATCACAAACATGGCTATACTTTACCGGATCTGCCTTTATCTTTCCAGCCAACTCAATAGTTTGCTGAAGCTGTGTAAAAGTTAAATCCTCAAGATCAATGACATGTCTATGTTTCATGACAACTTCCCCCAATATTATTAAATTTGGTGCCGGTGACCGGACTCGAACCGGTACGATATCGCTATCGGTGGATTTTGAGTCCACTACGTCTGCCAATTCCGTCACACCGGCAAATCAACCGTATGTTATTATATAATAAGTATGGATAAAAAGCAAGAATTTTTTTAATTTTTTTATTATTTAAGGACAAAACTATATTTTTATACTAGTGAAATACTGTTTTTTTTCAGAAATTTTAAGTTTTATGATGTTTTTTGTTGATTATGGAGCATTTTTATTATATAATATATCTGTGTTTTTACGAAACACTTAATTTGTTAATCTATGTTTAAAAACCTATAGGAGGAATAAAGGATGGAAATTAAAGAACAACTTTACGAAGGTAAGGCAAAGAAAGTTTTTGCTACAGATGACCCTGATCTATGTGTAGTATCTTATAAGGATGATGCTACTGCTTTTAACGGTAAGAAAAAGGGTACTATCGTTGGTAAAGGTGTAGTAAACAACAGAATGAGTAACTTTATGTTCAAAATGCTAGAAGAGAACGGTATTCATACTCACTATGTTGAAGAACTAAATGACAGAGATACTGTTGTTAAAAAGGTTGAAATTGTTCCACTAGAAGTTATCGTAAGAAATAGAGCAGCTGGTTCTTTCTCAAAGAAGTATGGCGTTCCTGAAGGTTCAGACCTTGCTTCTCCTATTCTTGAATTTGACTATAAGAGTGATCCTTTGGATGACCCACTGGTTAATAACTATCATATTCTTGCTCTTGGCCTAGCTACTCAGGAAGAAATTGATACTATTGCTTCAATGGCTCTAAAGATTGACCAGCTTATGATTGACTTCTTCAAGAAGTGTAATGTTGAACTAGTTGACTTTAAGCTGGAATTCGGTCGTTTTCATGGTGAAATCGTTCTTGCTGACGAAATTTCTCCTGATACATGCCGTTTCTGGGATCTAGATACTCATGAAAAACTAGACAAAGACCGTTTCCGTCGTGATATGGGTGGCGTTGAAGAAGCATACGCTGAAATGATGAAGAGAATTGGTCTTGCTTAATTTTTAATTTATTAATGGATGGTGACTCCCTTGAGCATAAATTTTAACAATTATCACAGTGAAGGTCTTCACGAAGAATGTGGTGTATTTGGTATTTATGGCAACGATGCAATCAAGCCATCGTATGCTTGTTATAACGGACTTCTTGCACTTCAACACCGTGGACAGGAAAGTTGTGGTATTGCTGTAAGTGATTGTGGTGTTATTGATTACCACAAAGATATGGGACTTGTTACCGAAGTATTCAACAATAAAATATTAGACAAACTTGACGGACAGATTGCACTTAGTCATGTCCGTTATTCAACTGCAGGCGGCTCTGTGCGTGAAAACTCACAGCCGCTTGTTATGCGTTATAAAAAAGGCACACTTGCAATTGCACATAATGGTAACCTTACCAATGCTGCCGAAATTAAGCATACTCTTGAACACAGAGGTGCTATTTTCCAAACAACTATTGACTCTGAGGCTATTGCTTATGTTATTGCTCGTGAAAGACAAAAGGTTCATTCCGTTGAAGAAGCAGTAAGAAACACTATGAATACAATCAAAGGTGCTTATTGCTTGCTTGTTATGAGTCCTAGAAAGCTTATTGCTGCCAGAGACCCTAACGGATTTAGACCACTTTGTATTGGTAAAATCAACAATTCATATTGTTTTGCCAGTGAGTCTTGTGCCCTTGACGCAGTAGGTGCTGATTTTGTCAGAGATGTAGAACCGGGTGAAATCGTTATTGTTGATGAAGACGGTATCAGAAGTGATAAAACCCATTGTGGCAAGAAAAAGTCAATTTGTATATTTGAGTATATTTATTTTGCTCGTAGCGATAGTAATATTGACGGTATTTCTGTTTACGAATCAAGAAAAGAAGCCGGTAGAATCCTTGCAAGATGTCATCCTGTAGAGGCTGACCTTGTTATTGGTGTTCCTGAGTCCGGTATTGACGCAGCAATCGGTTATAGTGAAGAATCAGGTATTCCTTATGAAAAGGGTATCGTTAAGAATAACTATATTGGTAGAACCTTTATTAAACCAACCCAGGGTGAAAGAATGAAGAGTGTTAAGATTAAACTTAACCCGCTAAGTTCTATTAAGGGTAAGAGAGTTGTTGTAATTGATGACTCAGTTGTTAGAGGTACTACTGTTGATAGAATTGTTACCATGCTTAGAGAAGCAGGTGCAAGTGAAGTACATATGAGAATTTCTTCTCCACCTTTTATGTGGCCTTGTTATTATGGTACAGATATTCCTTCAAAAGGTGAGCTTATTGCTTGTAACCATACTATAGAAGAAATCAGACAAATTAGTGGTGCAGATTCCTTTGGATATTTGCCGGTTGAACATCTTAGAGAACTTACTTTCTCTGATGATGTATGTTACTGTGACGGTTGTTTCACAGGACAGTACCCAGCAGACATTACCCACAACCAGCTTGAGGGTAAAAAGCGTGGTGGTATGAATTTTAAAAATACAAAAATCAAGGAGAAAGTATAATGAGTAAAGATTGTTACGAATCCCCATTGTCTTCAAGATATGCAAGTAAAGAAATGAAGTATATCTTCAGTCCGGATATGAAGTTCCGTACATGGAGAAAACTTTGGATTGCTCTTGCAGAAAGTGAAATGGAACTAGGACTTCCTATTACACAGGAACAGATTGATGAACTAAAGGCTAATGCCGATAACATTAATTATGAAGTAGCAGAAGCTAGAGAAAAGCTTGTTCGTCACGATGTAATGAGCCATGTTTATGCTTATGGTCAGCAATGCCCAAAGGCTAAAGGTATCATTCACCTAGGTGCTACTTCTTGTTATGTTGGTGATAACACAGATGTTATCATTATGACAGAAGGTCTAAAGTTAGTTAGAAATAAGCTTGTTACTGTTATTCGTGAACTTGCTAAGTTTGCCGATAAGTACAAGGATTTACCTACACTTGCTTTTACACATTTCCAACCTGCACAGCCTACAACAGTAGGTAAGAGAGCATCTCTATGGTTACAGGAATTATTAATGGATCTTGAAGATGTTGAATATCAGTTAAGTAAGGCAAAGTTACTAGGTTGTAAGGGTACAACAGGTACACAGGCTAGTTTCCTTGAATTATTTGAAGGTGACCACGAAAAGTGTAAGGAACTTGACAGAAGAATTGCAAAGAAAATGGGCTATAGTGCTTGTTTTGCAGTGTCAGGTCAGACTTATTCAAGAAAGCTTGATACACAGGTTCTAAATGTTCTTTCCGGTATTGCTCAGAGTGCTGCTAAGTTCTCTAACGATATTAGACTACTTCAACACCTAAAGGAAGTTGAAGAACCATTTGAAAAGAACCAAATCGGTTCTTCTGCTATGGCATACAAGAGAAACCCTATGCGTTCAGAAAGAATCGGTTCTCTATCAAGATATGTTATGGTTGATGTACTTAACGGTGCATTTACCACTGCTACACAGTGGTTTGAAAGAACACTTGATGACTCTGCAAACAAGAGATTAAGCATTCCTGAAGCATTCCTAGCTATTGACGGAATTCTTAACCTATATGCTAATGTTACAGATGGTCTTGTTGTTTATCCAAAGGTTATTGAACAGCGTCTAAGAAAAGAACTACCATTTATGGCTACAGAAAATATTATGATGGATGCCGTAAAGCGTGGTGGTGACAGACAGGAACTTCACGAAAAAATCAGACAACACTCTATGGCTGCTTCCAGAGTAGTCAAAGAAGAGGGTGGTGAAAATGATCTTCTTGAAAGAATTGCAAATGATAAGTCATTTGGTGTTACTCTTGAAGAACTAGAGGCTATTCTTCAGCCTTCAAAATATGTTGGTCGTGCTCCACAGCAGACAACAGACTTCTTAAACGAAGTTGTATATCCTGCTATTGCTCCTTACGAAAATATTGAGGACGAAAAGGCAGAAATCACAGTATAAACAAATGATGCAAATTATTTGCATTTTGAAAGGATGTCAAACAAATGGTTAAAGCTATAGTTGGTGCTAACTGGGGCGATGAAGGTAAGGGTAAAATTACTGATGTATTAGCTCAGAACTCTGATGTAGTAATTCGTTTTCAGGGTGGTGCTAATGCAGGACATACTATCGTAAATGAATACGGTAAGTTTGCACTTCACCAGTTACCATCAGGTGTATTTAATGGCAATGTTACAAATATTATCGGTAATGGCGTTGCATTCTCAGTAGAGAATTTTGTAAAAGAAATGAAGGAATTAAAGGACAGAGGTGTTCCTGAACCAAAGATTTTAATTTCTGACAGAGCTCAAATCGTAATGCCTTATCATGTTGCATTTGACTGCTATGAAGAAGAAAGACTAGGCAAGAACTCTTTTGGTTCAACAAAGAGTGGTATTGCTCCTTTCTATTCAGATAAGTATAGCAAAATTGGTTTCCAGATTAATGAACTTTATGATGATATTGATTATCTAAAGGAAAAGATTGCAAGAACTCTTGAAGTTAAGAATGCAACACTTAAGAATCTATACAACAAACCTCCAATTTCAGTTGACGAAATTTTCAACAAGCTAATGGAATACAGAGATGCTCTTGCTCCATATGTTGCAGATACATTTACTTTCTTGCATGATGCTTGTAAGGATGGCAAGAATATTCTATTAGAGGGTCAGCTAGGCTCACTAAAAGATACTGACTTTGGTATCTATCCAATGGTTACTTCCAGTAACACAATTGCAGGTTATGGTGCAGTTGGTGCAGGTGGTATTCCTCCTTACGAAATCAAGGATATTGTTACAGTTGTTAAAGCATATTCAAGTGCAGTTGGTGCAGGTGAATTTGTTTCTGAAATCTTCGGTGAAGAAGCTGACGAACTTCGTAGAAGAGGTGGCGATGGTGGCGAATTTGGTGCTACAACAGGTCGTCCTCGTAGAATGGGTTGGTTAGATTTAGTTGCTACAAGATACGGTTGTCGTGTACAGGGTGCTACTCAGGTTGCATTTACTGTTCTTGATGTTCTTGGTTATCTTGATGAAATCCCTGTTTGTGTTGGATACGAACTAGACGGTGAAGAAATCGACTACTTCCCATCAACAACAAAGCTAAAGAGATGTAAGCCAATTCTTAAGAAACTTCCTGGTTGGAAGTGCGACATTAGTGGTATTAAGAATTATGAAGACCTACCTGAGAACTGCCGTAACTATATTGAATTTGCAGAAAAAGAAATCGGTGTGCCAATTACTATGGTTTCTAACGGTCCTGCAAGAGAAGATATTATTTACAGATAATTTTGAGGTGTGTAATGGCGAAAGCAAAAGAAAAAGTTCTTGTTCTTGACTTTGGTGGTCAGTACAACCAGCTTATTGCAAGACGAGTTCGTGATCACCATGTATATGCTGAAATTAAGCAGTACACTACAGATATAGAAGAAATTAAGGCCGAAAATTATAAGGGCATTATTTTTACAGGTGGACCAAACTCAGTTTATGATATGAGTTCACCACATTATTCAAAAGAAATCCTTGAACTTGGTATTCCGGTTCTTGGCATTTGTTATGGCTGTCAGCTAATCACATGGATGTGTGACGGTAAGGTTGAATCAGCTATTAATAGCGAATATGGTAAAATTCAAATTGATATTTCAAAGCCTGATAGCAAACTATTTAAGGATGTTCCTAAGGAAAATATTGTTTGGATGAGTCACACTGACTATGTTAGTGAAATTCCAAAAGGTTTTGAAGTAACTGCATCATCAAAGGATTGCCCTTGTGCAGCTTTTGAAAATGTAGATAAGAACCTATACGCAGTACAGTTTCATCCGGAAGTTACTCACTCAGAATATGGTAATGTAATTCTAAAGAACTTTCTTTATGATGTTTGCCATTGTTCAGGTGATTGGCAGATGGATAGCTTTATCGACAATACAGTTAACGCACTAAGAGAAAAGATTGGTGACAAAAAGGTTGTCCTAGGTCTTTCCGGTGGTGTTGACAGTTCTGTTGCAGCTGCACTTCTAAGTAAGGCAGTAGGTAAGCAATTAACTTGTGTATTTGTTGACCAAGGTTTAATGCGTAAAAACGAAGGTGACTTTGTAGAAGAAACTTTCACAAAGTTATTTGATATGAACTTTGTTCGTGTAAATTGTGGCCACGAATTTATCTCTAAGTTAAAGGGTGCAACAGACCCTGAAGACAAGAGAAAGATTATCGGTACAGAATTCTATAAAGTATTCTGGGATAAAATCAGAGAAGAAGCTGATGGTGGTTTCTTTGCTCAAGGTACAATTTATCCTGACTGTATCGAAAGTGGTAAGGGTAACGCAGATAAAATCAAAACTCACCACAATAAGGTTGCAATGCCTGAAGACATTAAGTTTGATGATGTTGTTGAACCACTTTGTGACCTGTTTAAGGATGAAGTTAGAGTTGTTGGCGAAAAGCTGGGTATCCCTAAGGAATTAGTTTGGAGACAACCATTCCCGGGTCCCGGTCTAGGTGTTAGAATTATTGGCGAAATCACAGAAGAAAAGATTAAAATTCTTCAAGATGCCGATGCAGTTTTCAGAGATGAAATTGCAAAGAGTGGTATCGCTCAGGATTTGAGCCAGTTCTTCTGCGTACTACCGGATGTTAGAACAGTTGGTGTTATGGGTGACCATAGAACATATGACCACCTTGTAGCAATCCGTGCAGTTACTACCGATGACTTTATGACTGCCGACTTTGCAAGAATCCCTTATGATGTCCTTGCAAGAGTCTCTAACCGTATCGTTAATGAGTGCGAACATATCAATCGTGTAGTTTATGATATTACATCAAAACCCCCTGGAACAATCGAGTGGGAGTAACGTATAAAAATGCCGAGAGCCTGTATTTATGCGGGTTTCCGGCATTTGTTTTATTAAATGGCTCTAGTTTGACTCTTTTTGTGGGGAGAGTAATATAAAAAATGTGTGTTGAGAATTAGCATAGGAGGGAATAAAAATGTTTAAGGTTGCAATATTACAAAAACGTGCCATTCATGCACAAATAGATAAGAATATTGAAAGTATCATTATGGCAATGAAAGAAGCTTCGGAGAACCATGCAGATATTCTATTGCTGCCGGAATGCTTTATTACAGGATATGATTTGCCTATGTTATATGAAAAAAGCATTGCAGACGATGATATAAGAATTGCAAAAATATGTGAGAATGCTAAAAAATATAAAATAGGCGTAGTGCTTACTGCATTTACAAAAGGTAATAATAAGCAACCGCAGAACTCAGCATTTGTTATCAGTAAATTAGGCGATATATTAATGAAATACTCTAAGGTTCATACTTGCGACTTTGCAGATGAAAGAAATGTTGAATCAGGGAAAGAGTTTAAGGTGTGCGATTTTGAAGGAATACAATTAGGTATTATGATTTGTTATGACAGAGTGTACCCGGAAAGCGCAAGAATACTGATGCTAAAAGGTGCAGAAGTTATTCTTGTACCGAATGATTGCGGTTCTATGCAACCAAGAATCAGAGCGCTTTCTACAAGAGCATATGAAAATATGGTTGCAGTTGCTATGGCAAATCCGAATGGAGATAATGCTGGATGTTCCTGTGCATTTAGTCCCATTTGCTGGGATAGAAATGGGAAATGTGTTGATAACACAGTTTTGCTGGCTGACAATAAGGCAGAGGGAATTTTATATGCGGAGTTTGATATGGAAGCTATTAGAGAATATAGGAATCGGGAAATGTTAGGAAACACATTTCGTAAGGTAGAAGCATACAGTCAGTTGTTAAGTAAAGAAATCAAGAAACCATTTATAAGGGATGGCCAGAATAGATAAATCAGAAGTAACAAGAGGGAATATTTTATCAAGATTCAGATGTAGAGTGTCAATTGCTCTATGTAATGGGTGATATGGAGGCGGATATCAGGACATATCATATTCATATTGTAAAATGGAACGGAACTGAGTGGAAGAATTATATTCATTTTAGAGATTATCTAAAAGCTAATGAGAATATGGCATTGCAGTATGAAAATTTTATCCCCTCACTTTTCATGCCGAAAATCGGGTGTTCTAACACCTTAAAAATTGAGAATTTACAAAATGTTCAAAATCCCGAGGGCTATCCGCAAAAAGAAAACAGGTAAAGGACTGTGAGATCCTCTGCCTGTTGCAGTATATATTTTCGAAACAGAAACAGAATCGTGCGATCTCGTTTCCGATTATCTTACTTTGTTACGGTTCTAATTCAGGTGTCGGCTTGCACACTTCCATCATCAGCCGCGATGTAAATCGAAATACGTTTGTGAACGCTTGTAGCTCATGCCGGTCATAATTTCTACATCCGTTTTTTAATTTGTTCGAACGGAACCTTTTGCTGTTCTGTGAGAGTGGCTCTGAGTTCCGTTTCAAGCCGCACAACGGTTACAAACGATCCGCCTTTGTCTGTGCCTTTTTGCTATACTCTGCACTGTTTTTTGAAAGAATGAGCGTCTTAATGCAATCTTAATACAGAGCGCTGAATCATTACACTGTTTTATTATGTTTCACGGTATACTCTTTATAAACAAGAAGAAATAGGAGAAGTATATATGTCTAAAATTACACATAGAAAAAAGAGGCTGTCATCCTTTAAGCTGATCGTTTTAGGCTTTGCCAGTGTCATAGTGCTTGGAGCGCTGATATTGATGCTGCCGTTTTCATCGACTGCCGGAGTTGTTACGCCGTTTCATGAGGCGCTGTTCACATCGACCTCCGCCGTTTGCGTTACGGGGCTGGTCGTGCAGGATACAGGTAGCTATTGGTCCGCTTTCGGGCAGACGGTAATACTGCTGATGATCCAGATAGGCGGGCTCGGTGTTGTGACAGTTGCGGCATTTTTCGCTATGCTGTCCGGCAGAAAAATATCTCTGATGCAGCGCAGTACCATGCAGGACGCCATCTCTGCCCCGAAGGTCGGCGGGATCGTCCGCCTGACCCGCTTTATTGTACGGGGAACTTTTTTGATCGAGCTTATCGGAATGATCGTCATGCTGCCGACATTTTGCGGAAAATTCGGTATCAAGGGAATTTGGATGGCGGCATTTCATTCGATTTCCGCCTTTTGCAACGCCGGCTTTGACATACTCGGCACCGCAGAAAACAAATACCCGTCTCTTACGGGATACATCGGAGAGCCTACAATAAACATTGCAATTATGCTTTTAATTATTGTGGGTGGTATTGGATTTTTGACCTGGGACGATATTTACACAAACAAGTGGCATTTCAAAAAATACCGTATGCAAAGTAAAGTCATATTGGTAACAACGGCAATCCTCATTATCGCTCCCGCAGTATTCTTTTTCTTCTGTGATTTTATGGGGCTGCCACTCGGCGAAAGGATTCTTGCGTCGCTTTTTCAGTCTGTCACACCGAGAACCGCCGGTTTCAATACCGCCGATCTTCCCACTATGACCGGTTCCTCTAAGGCAATTATGATTCTGCTGATGCTCGTCGGAGGATCGCCCGGCTCCACGGCAGGCGGTATGAAAACGACCACGTTTGCTGTTCTGATTTTGAGTGCATTCTCCGTCTGTCGCAAAAAGAATGATGCCGAAGTCTACGGCAGGCGCATTGATGGTTCGACAGTGAAAAACGCCGTAACCGTTGCCGTAATGTATTTCTTGCTGTTTTTTATCGGTGGCATTGTTATCAGCACGGCAGAGGGTCTGCCACTTAGCACTTGTCTTTATGAAACGGCATCCGCTGTCGGAACGGTTGGGCTTACGCTCGGGATCACACCGCAGCTCGGCATTCTATCTCAGCTTATTTTAATCGTCTTAATGTATCTCGGTAGAGTCGGCGGACTCACCCTGGTTTATGCGGCGATCTCAAATAAAAATCAGAGCGTCGCAAAGCTGCCGCTCGAAAAGATCACAGTTGGATAAAGGAGTTAATATATTATGAAAAACATATTGTTAATAGGCCTCGGCAGATTCGGAAAGAATATCGCTTTGCAGCTTAACAAGTTAGGACACGAGGTGATGGCAGTAGACAACAACGAAGAAAGAGTCAATGAGATTCTGCCGATCGTTACCAATGCGCAGATCGGCGACAGCACAAACACGGAGTTTTTAAAGTCGCTCGGCATCAGAAACTTTGATGTGTGCATCGTCACCATCGGTGGAGATTTTCAAAACTCGCTGGAAACCACTTCTTTGCTGAAGGAGCTCGGTGCAAAATTAGTTGTATCCCGCGCCGAGCGTGATGTGCAGGCAAAATTTCTTCTGCGCAACGGAGCGGACGAGGTCGTTTCCCCAGAAAAACAGGTAGCAAATTGGGCTGCTATTCGGTACACCGCCGACCACATTCGGGATTACATTGAGGTTGATGAGGCTCATGCCATTTTTGAGGTAGAGGTGCCGGAGGGATGGGTCGGCAAATCCGTCGGGGAGCTGGATATCCGCAGAAAATACAGCATCAATATTATGGCGACTAAGGAGAACGGAAAAATCAATATGGCAGTTACGCCGGAAACCGTTCTTACGGACAAGATTACCCTTTTGGTTCTCGGTTCTTACAAAAAACTGCAAAAGTGTTTTCACATTTGACAGAGGTGAACGGAATTGGCTGAGTTATTGCTGATTGTCTGTCTGCTTGGCATATTTGCTTTCGGATTTTATCTTATGATCAGGCTGGATCGATTTCTTGAAGAAAACAGAAAGGCACTGTTAAGGGAAAACGGAATCCTGCGAGCCTTCCGAAGTTCTGCTGTCACATGGGCTGTCCGACAGTGAGATATTAAGCGAGATCCACCGTTTTTGGGAAACGCACGGAAAGGTCGATATTATTCTTTCCGACAGCAAAGAGAATACATTTTAGTTTGCGGTAGATTATTTCACGATTTTGATGTATAATGAAACAAAAGGACGGTGAACCAGATGAAAACACAAACCGAGCAGTCAACAAAAAGCGCAGACGAGCATATCCTTGTCTGCCTATCCTCTTCGCCGTCCAATGCAAAGATCATACACACCGCCTCAAAGATGGCTAAGGTCCTTCATGCAAGATTTACCGCCATCTATGTGCAGACGGATACGGTCATAAATGATGAGGATCAGTCCCGACTTTCGCAGAACATACAGCTCGCGCAAAAGCTCGGCGCCGAGATCGTTATGACGCACGGCGAGGATGTACCACTGCAGATCTCGGAATATGTCAAGCTTTCCGATGTCACAAAAATCGTGATCGGTCAAAGCAGCGCCAGACGAAGATGTCTGTTTGGGATACCAACTCTCACCGAAAAGCTGATTTTCTCCGCCCCTGATGTTGACATTCATATTATTCCAGACGCACTGAACTACACAAAGCCGCACAGACGCCGTCTGTTCTTTGGTGCAGAGATACCTTCGCTGCGGAATATTGCCGTGACCGTCCTGGTGCTTGCCGTATGCACGGCGATCGGGTTTCTGTTCGATCATCTCGGCTTTTCCGATACCAATATCGTTACGGTATACATTCTAGGTGTGCTGATGATCTCCGTTTTGACCAAAGGATACCTTTGCAGTATGGCAGGCTCACTTCTAAGTGTTGTATTGTTCGGATTTTTCCTTACCGAACCCAGGTTGTCCTTTCAGACCTATGCCGTAGGCTATCCCGTTACCTTTGCAGTCATGCTGGCATCTTCCATTCTCACCGGCACGCTTGCCTCGAAGCTGAAAGATCAAGCAAGGCTCTCGGCTCGCTCCGCGTTCCGTGTGCAGGTGCTGTTTGACACTGACCGTCTGCTGCAAAAAGCAAAAAGCAACGATGATGTTTTAAGCGTGACCTGTATGCAGCTCTCACGACTGCTTGACCGAAGCATTGTTGCCTATATGAAAGGCGAAAACGGAATGTTGTCCGGTCGGCTGTATGCCGAAAAAAAGGATACACACGCTGAAAAGCTGCTAAACGATGCAGAGCGGCAGACCGCAGAATGGGT
Source organism: uncultured Ruminococcus sp. (assembly GCA_934476515.1). GTDB lineage: Bacteria > Bacillota > Clostridia > Oscillospirales > Acutalibacteraceae > Ruminococcoides > Ruminococcoides intestinihominis. The sequence continues at coordinate 120,639 of CAKSNZ010000005.1, forward strand.
GCTTCAAAACGGTTGCCGTGCAGGAGCAACGACCACACAGTTTAGAAAATCCGAATGTCTTTATCTTGCGATCCGTGCAGGCGGCAGAGTCTACGGGGTGATCGGAATACCGATGAAACCCAAGAAGCCTGATTCATTTGAAGGCAGCATCGTACTTTCGGTTGTGAACGAATGTGCTCTGGCAATGGATAATGCTCACAACGCCGCCGAAAAGGAACGGGTGGCAGATCTTGCAAAAAGCGAACAGCTGCGTGCAGACCTTTTGCGGTCAATCTCACACGATCTGCGCACGCCGCTTTGCTCCGTTTCTGGTAATGCGGACACGCTTTTGCATAACGGAAGCTGCCTGGACGAAGCAACCAAACAGCAGATCTATAAAGATATTTATGACGATTCCGAATGGTTGATCGGCGTAGTGGAAAATCTTTTGTATGTCACAAGACTGAATGACGGACGCCTAAAGCTGGAGCTTACCGACCAGCTTGTGGACGAAGTGGTCAACGAAGCCGTTTCGCATTTGAAGAAAAAATCCGTCGGACACAAGGTGACGGTAAAGTGCGACGATCTGATCCTTGCCCGTATGGACGCACAGCTTATCGTGCAGGTCGTCGTCAATCTTATTGACAACGCCTTGAAATATACCGAACAAGGCTCCGAGATCTGCGTAAGTGTCGAAAAACAGGGTGGGAATGCCGTGATCCGTGTCGCCGATGACGGAAACGGAATTGCAGACGATGTGAAACCGCACATTTTTGAAATGTTTTACACCGGAAAAAACACAGTCGCAGACAGCCGCAGAAGCTTTGGAATCGGGCTTACCTTGTGCAAAGCGATCGTCGAGCTGCACGGCGGGACGCTGACGCTTGCCGACAATGTACCGCACGGCTGTGTATTTACCTTTACTTTACCACTTAGCGAGGTGACTCTGAATGAATAAACCCCTTGTTCTCGTTGTGGAGGACGACCGTCCTGTCCGCAATCTGATCGTAACAACATTAAAGGCGCACGATTACCGCTATCTGACTGCAGAGAACGGACGCGGTGCCATTATGGAGGTGACCTCCCATAACCCGGATATCGTTCTGCTGGATCTGGGTCTGCCGGATATCGACGGCACACAGGTGATCGATAGCATCCGCTCATGGTCAAATATGCCCATTATTGTGATCAGTGCGCGCAGCGAGGATAAAGACAAAATCACGGCACTGGATGCTGGGGCGGACGACTATCTGACAAAGCCATTTTCCGTAGAGGAGCTTTTGGCACGGCTTCGTGTCACGCAAAGAAGACTTTTGCTTTTGCAGGCAAACAGCGACACCGACTCACCCATTTTCCAAAACGGCGAGCTTAAAATTGATTATGCCGCCGGCTGCGCTTATTTAAACGGGGAGGAATTGCACCTGACCCCGATTGAATACAAGCTTTTGTGTCTGCTCTCTCATAATGTCGGAAAGGTGCTGAC
>CAKSNZ010000006.1 GCA_934476515.1 uncultured Ruminococcus sp.
GGGATCCACACCGGACAATCTACGATGCTTTTGGCTTTGTTCTTTGTAATTATGACTGTATGTCCGCATTTAGCAAATCAGTTTTCACCGGTATTGGGAATGCTGTTAAATATTGCGGCACTGGCTGTGTTGATTCTGTTCGGATGCCATAATCCATTCATGTTTAATCAATCTACATTGGTTCTTGGGTATCTGCTGCTATATGGTTATGATGTTACGGGAAAAAGCTATCAGATGCGATTAGTCGGAATGGCTTTAGGTGCAGCACTTACCTGCTTCGTATTTTATCGAAATCATAAAAACAGAACTTATAAAAGAAATCTGAAAGATCTGATACAAGAATTTGATATCACTTCTTCCAGAACAAAATGGCAGATATGTCAGATTTTATGCGTACCGATTGTCCTTTGCATTGCAGAACTTTGTAATATGCCACGTGCAATGTGGGCTGGTATTGCGGCCATGTCCGTGATTTTGCCGTCTATGGACGATATGCACTACAGAGTCCGTAAAAGGATTGTCGGAAATATTGCAGGTGTTATATGTTTTACAGTATTATATTTTCTGCTTCCTTCGTCAATCTATGCATATATAGGAATTCTTGGTGGAATCGGTGTAGGATTTTCAGCACAATATGGCTGGCAGGCAGTATTTAACACATTTGGTGCTTTGGCCATTGCTGCAGAGACTTATGGACTACAAGGAGCGGTTAGTCTTAGAGTGATTCAAAATGTTTTTGGTGTTGTGTTTGCTTTAGCATTTTGTGTTATATTTTATTGGTTTATGTCTAAAAAAAAGGAAAGTGAGGAGACCGTACATGCAGAGTGAAGTGAATCAGGAAGAAAATTTGAATAGAATTATTACGGTCCCTAGATAAGGTTTTTTATGATGAAAACAGTATATCATATGCGGTTATGTATTGAAAATACTGTTCAGTTAAGAAATGCTGTATTTTTTAGGTGCACTAATGCGTAGAAAGCAGGTGTATGATGAGTTCAAATCATTTTTTGTGTATGACAAAAAGACAGATTACATATCTGCCTCATAATGGAGTATAATGGTAACGAGATTTATGCAACCCGATACATGAAATCCCTCGTACTTGATAAATTTCTTCTTGCCGAAAAGAAGCAGGGACGTCGCAGGTTTACAATGGCACACGAAGCATCACATCATATCTTGAGTAAGATGTATGCAATGCCGAGTGAAGGACGCTTTCATGCAGAGTATGACAGTGAGCGTAGTTATTCCAAAGAGAAACTGGCTCAGATGTTTGCGTCTGTTGAGTGGCAGGCACAGCACCAAGCCACACTCAACAAAGCAATCCGAAGAATTATCCGTGATTGCAATGATGAGCAGTTTTTGCGCAGTGATGAACCTGATGTGTTACTTCCTCATTTTAGCTGTCACTCGCTTAGACATACATTTACAACAAGAATGTGTGAAGTTGGAGTAAATATAAAGGTCATTCAAGACGCACTCGGACATACGGATATTTCAACTACACTGAACGTCTATGCTGATGTTACAAAAGAAATGAAAGCGGCAGAGTTCAAAGGACTTGATAATTATTTCAAGGCACATTAACAATCGAATAGACAGAGAGCATACAATCCGTTTCGGAAAGTATGCTCTCTTTATTTATATACATTTATAATGGAATTTGGTTTGCCGGTTGACTATCAGGCGGTAGATGAATATAATAAGTATCAGTGGAGAATTGCCGGGTTTCATAGTTCGACTTACATCATTTGATGCAGAAATCGGTGCAAGTGAGAAAAAATCGCATAATTAGTGCAATGAGTGGGCAATTCCAATCGGGATTGCCCATTTTCAGAAAGAAAAAGATAAATCTGAATTTGAGAAGGTAAGTGAATGGGATACCACGATACAAGATACCATGGAGGAATATGATAATGTCAAAAGATGAGTATTTGATGACCGATACGCCCCTCAAAGCGTTGACGGTTTTTGCAATGCCAATGATTCTTGGAAGTTTTTTTCAGCAAATATACAATATGGCCGACTCTATTATTGTCGGCCAGTTTGTTGGTTCTTCCGCACTTGCAGCTGTCGGTGCATGTGCAGCATTGACCAATGTGTTCATTTGTGTGGCACTGGGAGCCGGTGTCGGAGCCGGTGTGCTTGTGAGCCGTTATTTCGGAGCCAGGGAGTATGGCAAAATGAAAACAATCGTGTCAACCTCCTTGATTAGCTTTTTGCTTCTAAGTATAGTCCTTGGTGTTTTTGGCTTTTTCTTCGCCAGCTCAATGATGAGTGGACTGCAAACCCCTGCCGACATATTGGATGATGCAGTACTGTATCTGCGGGTCTATTTTGTGGGCTTTCCGTTTCTGTTTATGTATAACATTCTTTCTACCATGTTCACCTCAATCGGCGAATCCAAAATTCCGCTAGGACTGCTGATTTTTTCGTCCATCCTGAATATTTTAATGGATCTTTGGATGGTAGCCGGGCTAGGTCTCGGTGTGTTCGGTGCGGCTATTGCAACCCTGATTGCACAGGGAATTTCCGCAGTGTTTTCGTTTTTGATTTTCTTTGCACGGATGCGGCAATATAAAAGCCACTTTAATAGGTTTGAACGGCAGGAGCTGTATTCCATGCTTCGCATTGCGGTGCCGTCGGTTTTACAGCAGTCCACAGTGTCCATCGGTATGATGATTGTGCAGGCAGTGGTAAATCCTTTCGGTACACAGGCACTCGCCGGGTATACAGCAACGATGAGGGTGGAAAATGTTTTTTCATTGATCTTTGTATCCATCGGCAATGCGGTTTCGCCGTATGTTTCCCAGAATCTTGGCGCAAAGAAAATTGATCGTATCAAAAAAGGCTACCACGCTGCACTGGTGCTGGATCTGTGCTTTGCAGCCATTGCGTTTGTGGTCATTGAAGCGCTGCACACGCAGATCTCCTCGCTGTTCTTAGGAAAAGACGGAACGGCGTTGGCCTATCAGGTGTCCGGTGATTATATGAGGTGGATTGGTTACTTTTTCATCTTCATGGGTATCAAGATGGCAACCGATGGAGTCCTTCGCGGTCTCGGAATTATGCGTCCGTTCCTCGTTGCAAACATGGTGAACCTTGCGATTCGTCTGTCCGTTGCCCTAATCTGTGCACCGCGTTTCGGCATTGCCTTTGTCTGGCTTGCTGTACCAGCTGGTTGGCTTGCAAACTTTTTAATCTCCTATGTGGCTCTCAGGAGATCATGGCCGACTGATAAAATGGCATCCATTAGTTAACTTCCAGTTTTTCAACTTACCCTTTGAGAGAGGAGAAATCCTTTTCTCAAAGGGCTTTCTTATATCTTTCATATTTAATTGACATTGATTAAGTGTTGATATACTTCGAAAGTTCAATTTTTGAAATTAATATTACTGTGAAAAAATATTTATTGACAAAATTTAATGTATATGTTACCATAAAAATGTAAAAATAATACAAAGCTCTAAATGTGAACTAAAACGATATTTTATGAATAAAGTGTGTTACACAGAAAACCCATAACAATGGAGATTACATTATGAAATAATTAATGAAAATAAAGGGTGATAAAGGAGGCAATTAATTATGAAAAAAGCATTTTTATTATTCCTTGTGTTGATAATAACTTGTGTTACTATAACGGGTTGTAAAGATTCTTCAAATAACACAAGTTCTTCAAGTGGTGCAAACAATTCAAGTAATACAATTACTTCAAGTAGTTCAAAAAATGCAAATGTTGGAATGATAAGGGACTTATCCGTGGATTTGGAAAGGAAGTATAGTATTCCTAATTCTGACAGTAATGTGTTAGAAGTTGTTTCAAAAGCTGATGAAGTTTATCAGAATGACCTAAATGAACTAATATCAGTATCAGATGATGTGATTCGTGGAAAAGTTCAAAATGTGGCTTATACAAGCTATGAAGGTGTCGCTTGGACAAAATCTGATGTCTTGATAACAGATACATTTAAAGGTAATTTGAAAAAAGGAGATGTAATATCAGTGTTTACTTTGGGTGGATATATTCCACTTAGTGAGCATATTAAAGGACACAATGACGCATTTCGTTTTAAAGATTTAAGTGCAAAGAAAATTAAAACAACTTTCCTTAAAGAAACAATTGACGGTGAAAAACCAATTAAAAAGTCTGATGATTTGATATTGTGTGTAGTTAAAACTCCTAAGGATAGTCCATTACCAAAGGGTGCATATGAGCGAGTTTCTTATTCAGGGCAGTTATATGCCGAGAGCAACAAAGAATTTGTTCAAACGATTACCGATAGTTCCCACAAAACAGTGAAAACTTATTCCTATGACGATATTAAAAAAATGACAGAATAGAACAAATAATAAAAACCCTTTGAGAAATTTTTATTCTTCAAAGGGTTTTGCTATATTCTATAATCAATTTGACTTTATATAAGTAAAAATTTATAATTATGGCAGTTATTTGAATTGCCCATTTTTTAAAATAAAAATAAAAAATAGCGAAAAATATTGTGAAAATGCCAGATGTTAATTTGTGTTGCTTGTGGCAACAGGGGTTTTGGTGTTTAATGATAGTATCAAACTCAAGGAGGCACAAGTTATGCTAAAAGACAACATTAAAAATTTACGAAAAGAAAAAGGACTTTCACAAGAAGAACTTGCAATAAAGCTAAATGTGGTAAGGCAAACTGTATCAAAGTGGGAAAGAGGTCTTTCGGTACCGGACTCAAGTATGCTGATTTCTTTGGCTGAGGAGTTGGGTACTTCCGTAAATGTTTTGCTTGGTGAAAGTGTAGAGGATAAAACTTTAAAAGATGATGTAGATATAAAAACTATAGCTGAAAGACTTGAAGTGATTAACCTACAACTAGCAAGAAGAAGTGAAATGAAGATTAAGTTAGTTCGTTGGATACTTATTTTGTTGTGCATTGTTATTGTTGCAGTTTTTATTGCTTTTGGAATTATGCAAAGTGATTATTTAGGTTGGAATTTTAATAATCCTGAATTGGCAGTTGCCGGTACTTTGTTGCATGGCTTTGAATTTGTATTCGTAAGGATTGCACCATTTGCTTTTATTGCATCTGTAATCGGAATTGTATTCACATATAAAAGAAGATAATTTTTAGTTAAAAATAGCCCTTTGAGAAAAGTAAAATTCTCAAAGGGTTTTACTATATTAAATTTGACTTTTTATATATGAATATTTATAATATAATCAAATCAAATGTGTTAGAAATGGTGCAATTTGCAAGTGCTTTATATGCTAAATATATAATTATATTTGTTAGTTAGATTGCCTATTATCTAAACAATAATATATCAAAATTGGAGAGAATTAATGAATATAATTATTTACGGCTCACAATATGGAACTACAAAAAAATATGCAGATGAACTTGCAAAAAGAACAGGTTTTGAAGTGAAAAGTTATAAATATATAAATGACATAAATAACTATGAAACAATCATATACCTTGGTGCTTTATATGCCGGTGGTGTTTTAGGAATGAAAAAGATTTTCTCTAAAATGCAACAATGTGAAAACAAAAAAATTATAATTGGAACTGTTGGACTATCTGATCCAACAAATATAGAAAATATAAATAATATTAGAAATAGTGTAAAGAAACAGTTGCCTAAAAAATTATATGAAAATGCTCATATTATTCATTTGAGGGGTGGAATTGATTATTCTAAACTGGGTTTTGTACACAAAAATATGATGAGACTATTGTATAAGAAAGCAGTAGGGTTATCGGAAGAAAAGAAAACAGCAGAGGTAAAAGCAATGATTGAAACTTATAATCAAAAAGTAGATTTCGTTGATTTTGAAAAACTTAATAGCATTATCAATATGATATAATAATTATATTCAATCACCCTTTGAAGAATTAAAATTTTCAGAGGGTTTTAATTATATATTGATTTATTAAATCAAATGTGTAAAATGAATATGTAATTGAAATGGGTAGTTCGGTTATGAATTATCCTTTATTTTATAAAGAGGTTGTTATGATTAGAAAAGCAGTAGTAGAGGATTTGCCTTATATTAAGGAAATTTATAATGATGCAGTTCGAAATTCAACTGCAACATTTGACATTACAGAAAAAGGTGATGACTTTTTTAGGACTATGTTTGATGAGCATAGTGGCAAAAGAATTTTTTATGTTTATGAAAAAGATAACAAAGCAGTTGCCTATGTTACACTTTCAAAATTCAGTCATAGAGATGCCTATGATACAACAGTAGAACTTTCTGTTTATGTTAATAAAGATTATAGACATCAGCATATTGCCACAGAATTAATGGAGTTTGCAATTAATTTTGCAAAAGAATGTAATGACATATATACAATAGTTTCCCTGATTACAGATGAAAATAAGGAAAGTATCCATTTGCATAAGAAGTATGGCTTTCGGTTTTGTGGCAAAATCAAAAAAGCCGGTGTAAAATTTAACCATGACCTTAATGTTGACATTTATCAGTTGATATTTTAATAAAAATCTCATTTTGGAAAAAGAAGATAATTGAAATTGTATTCATAATATGATAGAATACATATGTATAGTAACTATTGTTAGACAGAGTGTGGCTTTTGATCAGAAAAGCAAAATATTCATACAAAACTTTAGATGTACATAAAGATAAATTTTTATATAAAGAAGGTATATTATGCGTTCAGATTTAATTAAGAAAGGCCCTACAAGAGCACCTCACCGTTCTCTTTTAAAGGCTATGGGTATTACAGAAAGTGAAATGAAAAAGCCTTTCGTTGCAGTTGTTTCAGCTAAGAGTGACTATATCCCTGGTCACAAGCACTTAGATGATATTGCTGAAGAAGTAAAGGCAGGTATTCGTAATGCCGGTGGTGTTCCATTTGAATTTAACACAATCGGTGTTTGTGACGGTATTGCAATGAACCATAAGGGTATGAAGTATTCTCTATGCTCAAGAGAAATCATTGCTGACTCAATTGAAATTATGTTAACTGCTCATCCACTTGACGCAGTTGTATTTATCCCTAACTGTGACAAGATTGTTCCCGGTATGCTTATTGCTGCTTGTAGAATGAATCTACCATCAGTTTTCGTTAGTGGTGGTCCAATGCTACCCGGTGAAAAAGACGGTGTTAGATATGGTCTATCCGAAATGTTCGAGTATGTTGGTGCTTGTGCAAGTGGTAAGATTACAGAAAAAGAACTTGCTGAATATGAAGACAGTTGTTGTCCAACTTGTGGTTCTTGTTCAGGTATGTACACAGCCAACTCAATGAACTGCCTAACAGAAGCTATCGGTATGGGTCTACCATTTAACGGTACAATCCCAGCAGTATATGCCGGTCGTAGAAGACTTGCTAAGACTGCCGGTGAAAGAGTAATGTACCTACTTGAAAATGACATTAGACCAAAGGATATTATCACAAAGAAGAGTTTTGAAAATGCTCTAACTTGTGAAATGGCTCTTGGTTGTTCTTCAAATACAGTTCTACACCTACTAGCTATTGCTTATGAGGCTGATATTCCTGTAAACATTGAAGTAATTGATGAGATTTCTAAGAAAACTCCTCAGATTTGTAAGCTAAACCCAGCAGGTAAAATCTTCATTACTGACCTTAACGAAAAGGGTGGTATCCCTGCAGTTATGAAGGAACTTTCTAAGAAGGGTATCATCAACACAGATTGCTTAACTGTTATGGGTACTGTTGGTGACAGAATTGCCAATGCAAAGGATGCTGACGGTGAAATTATCCACACAGTAGATAATCCACTTCGTCAAGACGGTGGTATTGCTATCCTTAAGGGCAACCTTGCTCCTGAAGGTGCAGTTGTTAAACAAGGTGCAGTTGCTCCTGAAATGATGCAACACACAGGTCCTGCAAGAGTATTCAACAGTGAAGAAGAAGCAAATGACGCTATTCTAGCAGGTAAGATTGTTGCCGGTGATGTTGTTGTTATCCGTTACGAAGGTCCTAAGGGTGGTCCTGGTATGAGAGAAATGCTTTCTCCTACATCTGCTATTGCCGGTGCAGGTCTAGATAAGGAAGTTGCTCTTATTACTGATGGTCGTTTCTCAGGTGCTACAAGAGGTGCATCAATCGGTCATATTTGTCCTGAGGCTGCTGCCGGTGGACTTATCGGTCTTGTTGAAGAGGGCGACTCAATCACAGTTGATATTACAAACAGAACTCTAACCCTAAATGTTGCTGATGATGTTCTTGCTGAAAGAAAGAAGAACTTCAAGATGCCTGAAAAGGAACTTTCAGGTTACCTAAAGAGATATTCAAAGCTTGTTACTTCTGCATCTCAGGGTGCTGTTTTTGAAAAGTAATTTTAGTTTTGGTTATTACTTTCTATTTTTAATCAGTATTTAACTTAATAAAATTATGACCACTTACAGTTGTAAGTGGTCATTTTTGTTATGAGCAACTTTATAAATTTATATATTTTGTTTGCTAGTTAGATAAATTAGGGTTTTTCAATTTTGTTTGTGGGTAAAGGAAAATTTGTAGTAAGAATATATACCATAAAATCATATGAAACTATGACTCACAGGTGTAGGGGACATCATTGATGTCCCGTTTGAAAATTAACCTTTCTATTTGTATTTTGTCCTTTGTAGATATTATAAATTTATAGTCTGCAAATAGGACAAAAATCCCATAGGTGTTACACTTTCATTACGGGCGAACAATTAAGTGAACATCAAAGAAAACGAGCCATAGGCGAAGTTTGATTTGCTAATGTGAACTTATGCAAAAGTTTTTGAATAAAAAACTTTTGTAGTGAAGCCCCTACGACTGTGAGCCAAAATTTTGTTATAATTCACACCCACAAACCCTAATTTGAAGAACTGATTTATTTTAACCAACAGACAAAATTGAAAAAACAAATTTATTTTATAAAGAATAACTTATAATAATGTATAGTTACTAACATTTCCTTTCTATATGTGGAAAAGTAAATAGGCATAAGAAAAGGCACTTCAAATGAAGTGCCTTAAAACTTAATATGTAATTATCTTACAACAACTTTGCATTTTGCAGTTTTTTTACTACCATCGGTAGTTTTGCAATATACATAGCTTGTACCTTTTCTAACAGCTTTAACCTTGCCGTTAGAAATTTTTAGAATCTTTCTGTTAGAAACAGACCACTTAACACTTTTGTTATCTGTTGTTGCCGGAGAAACAGTAGCCTTAAACTTATAAGTCTTGTTTCTCTTTAGTGCTAGTGTATTTCTGTTTAGCTTAACAGAAGAAGCCAATCTCTTTGTTACAGTAGAAATTTTTAAGTCTTTGTAATGACTGTGAGCACCTGTTCTGCCATAGTTAGTGCCATCAGTAGCGTCAAGACAAATTAGGTTAAGTGAAGTTTTCATAGAACCTTTGCCTGTAATCTTAAACTTCATAGAAATAAGGTTAGTTGTTTTCTTGAAGTTCATAGGTTTCATAACGCAAACTGCGTTAAATCTGATTTGTCTTGTAAGGTTAGAATTATAAATGAAAGAACCTTTCTTCATTTCTGAACTGTAAGATACAGATTTTAGTGAAAGACCACTTGAATAGTTAACGTGAGCTTGAATATCTTCCATTAATTTTGGTGCTTTAATTCTGTATGTAACAGTTACAATCTGTCCCTTGCTTACTGCTTTACCGTTAAGTGTAGTTGCCTTTGCACTTGCAGGGAAACCAACAATAAACATAGTTGAAAGGATAATAACTGTTAGCATTGATGAAATAATTTTTTTCATTACTATATCGCCTCCTTTATCAATTATAAATGTTTAAAAGGATTATTGCAATATTTCTATTGACTAAATTTATACTATGTTTTTGGTGATAATAGATAAAAAAACACCCACCAAAATCGGTGGGTGTATAAAGTATTGAAAATATGGGTTAATTATTCAATAATTGATGTACCTGTCATTTCTTCAGGCTGAGGTAGGCCAAGAATTTTTAACATTGTTGGAGCAATGTCAGCTAGCTTGCCACCTTCACGAAGAGTACAAGGATAATTAACAACACAGAATGGAACAGGGTTTGTTGTATGAGCAGTAAATGGAGAACCATCTTTTTCATACATCTTATCAGCATTACCATGGTCAGCAGTGATAAGAGCCACACCGTCCATTTCCTTAATTGCGTCAACAACTTTACCTGCACAAGTATCAACTGCTTCTACTGCACTACAAGCAGCAGGGAAGATACCTGTATGACCAACCATATCACAGTTAGCAAAGTTAAGGATAATCATATCGTACTTGCCACTCTTGATAGCGTCACAGCACTTGTCACATACTTCATATGCAGACATTTCAGGCTGTAGGTCATAAGTTGCAACCTTTGGTGACTTAACAAGAATTCTGTCTTCATTTTCGTACTGCTTTTCAACACCACCGTTAAAGAAGAATGTTACATGAGCGTACTTTTCTGTTTCAGCAATTCTTAGCTGAGTCATACCGTTGTTAGCTACATATTCACCTAGTGTGTTTACAAGTGCCTCAGGTTTAAATGCAACTTCTACATTAGGCATTGTTGCATCATACTGAGTCATACATACAAATGTTAGTGGGAAGAAACCGTTCTTTCTTTCAAAACCGTCAAAGCTTTCGTCAACAAGTGTTCTTGTGATTTCTCTTGCTCTGTCAGGTCTAAAGTTAAAGAATACAACAGAGTCGTTAGCCTTGATTGTATCGCCACCTTCAATAACTGTAGGTAGTACGAATTCATCAGTAGTGTCTTTGTCGTAAGAATTCTGTACTGCATTAGGAGCAGTATCAGCCTTTTCACCTTCACCATATACCATAGCAGAATAAGCCTTTTCAACTCTATCCCAACGGTTATCTCTATCCATAGCGTAGTATCTACCCATAACAGTAGCAATTTTACCTACGCCAATCTTAGCCATTTCTTCTTCACATTCAACAACAAAGTCCTTAGCAGATGATGGTGGAACATCTCTACCGTCTAGGAATGCGTGAACATAAACCTTCTTAAGACCTGCCTTCTTAGCTAGTTCTAGTAGGCCGTATAGGTGAGTGTTGTGTGAGTGAACACCACCGTTAGATAGCAGACCCATTAGGTGTAGTGAAGAATCATTGTTCTTAGCATTTTCAATAGCCTTAGTTAGAGCTTCATTCTGGAAGAAGTCACCGTCTTCAATAGACTTAGTGATTCTTGTTAGTTCCTGATATACAACTCTACCGGCACCAATGTTTGTATGACCAACTTCTGAGTTACCCATCTGACCATCAGGAAGACCAACATCCATACCTGATGCACCGATTTTTGTAATAGGGTTTTCACCAAAGATTTTGCCTAGGTTTGGAGTCTTGGCAGAAACGATAGCGTTACCTGCGTCAAGAGAAATACCGAAACCGTCTAAAATCATTAGGATTAATGGTTTTTTCATAATAATCAATTCCTTATATTTAAATCAAAATTACTTAGATGCAGCAGCAACGATTGGCTGGAACTTTTCAGCAACTAGAGAAGCACCACCGATTAGACCACCGTCAACATCAGTCTTTGAAAGTAGTTCTTCACAGTTACCTGCGTTCATAGAACCACCGTACTGAATTGTAACTGCGTCAGCAACTTCCTGACCATATAGCTTAGCAAGTGTTGCACGAATGAAAGCACAAACTTCTTCAGCCTGATCAGCAGTAGCAGTTTTACCTGTACCAATAGCCCATACAGGTTCGTAAGCGATAACAGTCTTCTTAACATCTTCAGCAGAAACACCGAATAGGTCAAGCTTAATCTGTCTTGCGATAACTTCTTCAGTAATGTCACATTCTCTTTCCCATAGAAGTTCACCAACACATACGATTGGCTTTAGACCATGAGCTAGAGCAGCCTTTGTTCTCTTGTTAACAGTTTCATCTGTTTCGCCAAAGTACTGTCTTCTTTCGCTATGACCTAGAACAACATAAGGAACACCCATTTCAGCTAGCATCTTAGCTGAGATTTCGCCTGTGAAAGCACCACTTTCTTCCCAGTGACAGTTTTCTGCACCAATCTGAATGTTTGTGCCTTCTGTAGTTTCTAGTGCAACTGTTAGGTCAACGAATGGTACACAAGCGATAACTTCACAGTCAGCATCTTTAACCATAGGAGCTAGTTCTGTTAGTAGAGCCTTAGCTTCTGATGGAGTTTTGTTCATTTTCCAGTTACCGGCAATAATTGCCTTTCTTTTACTCTTATCCATTATGAATAATTCCTTTCAAAATAAAATATTAAAAATATTTATGTAAGGGCAGACTGTTGTCTGCCCCCTTTATAATCTAAAATTATTTGTCAGCGATTACATCAATACCAGGAAGAACCTTGCCTTCTAGATATTCTAGAGAAGCACCACCACCTGTTGAGATGTGGCTCATTTTGTCAGCGAAACCTAGCTGAATTACAGCAGCAGCTGAGTCACCGCCACCGATGATTGTTGTAGCGTCTGTTTCTGCAAGAGCCTTAGCAACTGCGATTGTACCCTTTGCAAGAGTTGGGTTTTCGAATACGCCCATAGGACCGTTCCATACAACTGTCTTAGCAGACTTAACAGCTTCGGCAAATAGCTTCTGAGTTTCTGTACCGATGTCCAGACCTTCCTTATCAGCAGGAATTTCTGTAGCAGGAACAACCTTAACTTCGATTGGAGCATCAATTGGGTCAGGGAAACCGTCACCGATTGTTGTGTCAACAGGAAGAAGAAGTTTCTTGCCTAGCTTTTCAGCCTTTTCCATCATTTCCTTACAGTAGTCAATCTTGCTATCGTCAACAAGAGAAAGACCAACTTCATAACCCTTAGCCTTTAGAAATGTGTAAGCCATACCACCACCGATGATAAGTGTGTCACACTTTTCTAGTAGGTTAGAGATAACATTTAGCTTATCAGCAACCTTTGCACCACCAAGGATAGCAACGAAAGGTCTTACTGGGTTTTCAACTGCGTTACCTAGGTAGTTGATTTCCTTCTGCATTAGGTAACCAACAGCAGTATCTTTAATGTGCTTTGTAACACCGGCAGTTGAGCAGTGAGCTCTGTGAGCTGAACCGAAAGCATCCATAACGAAACAATCAGCTAGTGAAGCTAGTTCTGTTGAGAATGGTTCTTCATTCTTTGTTTCTTCTTTTCTAAATCTTGTGTTCTGTAGTAGAACAACATCGCCGTCCTTCATATTTGCAACAGCGTTCTTTGCATTTTCGCCAACAACTTCGTCATCAGCAGCAAATACAACTTCCTTGCCTAGTAGTTCAGAAAGTCTAACTGCAACAGGTGCTAGAGAGAACTTTTCTTCAGGACCGTTCTTTGGCTTACCAAGGTGAGAGCAAAGGATAACCTTGCCACCGTCATTCATAATCTTTTTGATTGTTGGTAAAGCAGCTGTAATTCTGTTGTCGTTTGTGATAACGCCATCCTTTAGAGGTACGTTAAAGTCGCAACGGCAAAGAACTTTTTTGCCAGCGTAATTTACATCATCAACTGTAACTTTGTTTAAACCCATATTTAAACATCCTTTCAAATAAATTACTTATTAAAATCTGTTCCCAGATATAGTTAATTATATAACAATTTTGTAATGGTTTCAATAGATATAATGATTTTATCCCTACTTTTTTCAGAAATTTTTAGATATTTTTCAGTTATTTTTGGGATAATAAAATTATGCATAAATTTATGTAAAATAAAAGAAAATTATATGTTCTTATTCCCAGTGATGTCTGTGTAGCTGACCATGAGTGAGAAGTGCAGGGTAGTCCCATTGTCTCAGCACTTCATAGGCAGCAATAGCAACTGAGTTGCTAAGGTTTAGACTTCTTGCATCTTTAACCATAGGAATACGAACACAACTTTCTTTGTGCTCCATTAATAAATGTTCAGGCAGTCCTCTTGTTTCCTTGCCGAAAAGCAAGTAACAGTTGTCAGGATACTCTACTTCTGTATGTTTATACAGTGCTTTAGTGGTGTACATAAAGTACTTTGCACCTTTAGTTTTCTCTAAAAAATCATCAAGACTATCGTAGTAAGTTATATCTAGTAAATCCCAATAATCAAGACCGGCTCTCTTTACTGTTTTGTCTGTAATCTGAAAGCCAAGTGGTCGTACAAGATGTAACCTTGCACCTGTTGCAGCACAGGTACGAGCAATGTTGCCTGTATTTTGTGGAATTTCCGGTTCAACCAGCACAATATTCAGTGTTGCCAAAATAATCACCTCTATTCTTAATTATATACTAAATTGAAAAATAGTACAACATTCCTAAATTGGTTTTCATTCACTTTTATATAATTTTGTATTTAGGTAAAAATACTGATAGGAGGTGATTAAATGAATAACGGTGGAATGATGAAAGGTATTTGTGTTGGTTTAATGTCCGGTATTGCAGTAGGAATGATTGGTGAAAAAATGATGGACAATACCAAAATCAAAAAGCCTATGAAAAAGAAAATGAACAAGGCTATTCACGCAATGGAAGAAATGGTGGATACAGCATCATATATGTTTAAATAAAAAAATCCCACAACTATTTTTACTTAGTTGTGGGATAAATTTTAGTCTTTTCTAATGAAATAATCTTTCAAACATTTTGCAATAAATAATGCAGTAATAAAGAAGATTATCTGTAAGAATGTAAAGCTACTGTCACTTATGAAAGCTACAATTAAAGAAATAATTGTGATTACAATAAATGATGCAGTGATAAGATACATAGCAACTTTACTTTCTTTTCCTACTTGATTAAATAGGTAGTAGGTAAAGAAGAACAGTAGTAGGATAATCGGTAAGAAAATCACACCTAAAACCAATGTACCGTTATATAGATTTAAGAAGTATGGATTGCCACCCATTAATGTTGAAGTTTCTGTCTGTATAGTAGAGGACAATGTATTTAACATATGTGAAATGCTAAATAAGTTTTCCTTATCAATATAGTTATATACAAGGTGGAAATCTTTTAAAGCTATGTAGCACAATACAAAAATAGCTAAAGGTAAAATTAAGAAAATTATTAACCTGATTATTAGTGACGGTAAGTTGCTTGTTATGAATTTCCCTAAATAATTTTCACTATGCTTTCCCTTAATAAATCTATAAGTAGAGCCTAGGTTATTGAGCCATAATCTGATTAAATATACTGATGTAATAATAGTTAAGATTAATGAAATAATTGCAGTGAAATCATTAACTGCTAAATTCTTTTCATCAAAATTAACTCTCTGAAAATTATCAAAACTTAAGAAGTAGAATTGTCTTCTGGAGTCACTACCGTCAATACAGCTTACAGCAGTTAGCTTTTCTTTTTCATAATTACTTACAGAGGTGTAGTTAATATAAACTCTCTCTTTATTGTCCTTAAAAAAGTCATTAACAGTTCCCTTTTTATCATCAAAAACACCTGTGATACGGTATCTTTCATCATTCATTATAAAGGTTTTACCTATGGGTGACTTGCCCTCAGCAATTTTTTTACCGAAGGTTTTGCTGACTACTGCAGTTTTGCTTTTTTCCTTTTCCATAACATTTGTGATACCCTCATCAGTATAAGAAATGTTATTGTACTTTAGGTAGTTGTGATTGATTAGTACCGGTGTAATTTTTGTGTTATTTACAGTAGTTGTACTAAGCTCACTGCAAAATGAAGTATCCTTAAAATCTTCATACTTTTTTACTAGTTTTTCATAGTCCTTAATAGTAGCCTTGCTTTTGCCCTTTGATGCTACATTTTGAATACTGATAACTGTGTTTTTGTTTTGGCTTTTATAGTTGTTGATTACATATGTAAATGTTGAGATAGAAGTAAGCAATAGTAAAGCAACAACTATGAAAGATATAATTTTTGTTTTACTCATAATACATCTGCCTTTACTAAAACTTGTTCGCCTATTTTTAAATCTTTGTCACTATCTATAATTGCCAAAAAGCCGGTGTCTTCTCTAGTTATTTCAGTATATAAACCGTTTTGTTTAAGTATGTCAACCGGCTTTTTGGCTACAATGTAGTTGCCATCTGTGTTTTTGATTACATAATAAACTTCACCATTATGTACTGAAGAAGTTGGTATTAATGTATTACCACCTTGTGGGTCGTAGTAGGTATCGTCATCATCATCAATTAAGTATCCTGTATTGGTTGTTGCTACTGTAACAGTAGGGTAAAGTAAAGCATCTATCTTAGTTGACAGATAAGTTAACCCACCAATTACAAGGAAAAAGATTATTGCAAAAGCCACAATACCTTTTTGAAATTTTACACGCATATTTTTCTTTTCCATAGTTATATCCTCGAAAATGAACTTCTTACATCTTTTTCACCTAAGAAGTAGATGATTAAAGCCGGTATCATAAACATTACACCACAAGCAAAAATAATATTTACATCAGCAGTATCAACAGAAAGTGAAACTGATAGTGGGTACTTTGCTTTGTCTGTAAAGTAAATCAACGGTTGTTCAACAACACCCCATGTATCTACAAATGTCAGTAGTGCAAGGGATACTAAGCCACCTCGTATTTGAGGTAGAATAATCTGGAAGAATATTCTAAAATATGATGCACCGTCAACTCTTGCAGCTTCTATTGATGAGTCGGAAATATATCTTACACTTTGTCTTAGTAAGCAAATTCCAAATGCTGAGAATGTACCCGGAAGAATAATGCTCATAACATTGTTAAGTAAATCTAACTTTTGATACATAAAGTAGCTAGGCACAAGTGTTACCTGAATAGGTAAGATAAGGAATATCATATATACAAAGAATAGCTTATCTCTACCGGGAAATTTTAGCTTACCGAAAGCAAAGGCAGCTAGGGAAGATACAATTAACTGACCTACAACTGTAGGTACTGTAATTAATACAGAGTTCCAAAATTCCTTTAAGTAGTCACCGTTTCTAAAGAACACCTTGTAGAATTGTTCAAGTGAAAAATGTTCCGGTATCAGTTTAAAGGATGCATATTGACCGGTTGTAAAGTCAAGCATAGAGGAAACCTCTTTACTTGACATAAATGAGCTTATAACCATAAACACAACCGGCATTAAGAAAATAAGTGTCAGCACAATTAGCAACAAATATTTTAACGATTTTTTTACTGTAAATTTCTTTTTCATTTTATCCTCATTCTAAATAATCTGACTTTCTCTCATACATAAAGAATGCTAACATAATACCAATGAAAATAATTGACATTACAATGGCTGATGAAGATAGCTGAGAGTAGTTAAAGTTGTTGTAGTTGTTGTTTATAAAGTTCTGTAGAAAGTAAACATTCTCATTTGGGTATGTACCAAACAGTGAGAATGACTCTCTGAACATTCTAAATGAATTGATAACTGCCATTAAGAATACAAAGAATGTTGTTGGAGTGATAAGTGGTAAAGTGATTTTTACTGTTGTTTTAAAGCTACTTGCACCCTCAAGATAAGCACTTTCGTGAACTGACTTTGGTAGATTGGCAAGTCCTGCAGTAAAGAGTATTACACAGAAACCACAGTTTTTCCATATGTAAATCAGGATAATCATTACCATAGAAAATCCACTGCTAAAGAAATGTACTGTATCAAAACCAAGTGAATTTAGAATATTGTTGATTACACCATAATCGTTAAATAGCATTTGCCAAATATAAATTAGGGATGCTGCCGGAATTACAATGGGCATTAAATATGCACTTCTAAAGAAAGAAGTTATTTTCTCAAAACTATTTAAAAATTGAGCAATCAAGAAAGAAATAATCATCAGTAGCGGAATTGCTACAACTGTAAAAATCATAGTATTCTTTAGTGCATACAGAAATGCTTTGTTCTTAAAAATCGCTATGTAGTTATCCGGTCCTACAAAATGCCCACCTGACATTAAGCTGTTGTATATACACATTAAGTATGGAATAGCATAAAAAACTGTAATACCTATTAATGATGGCAACAAAAATAAATATGCCCATACCGTTTGTTTTTTCTCAAATTTCATAGTACACCTTATTCATATAAATAGATTTTTGTTTTACTGTTTAGGTTTGCAATAAAATTGTCAATAGAGATTTTGTCCTGCAAATAATCATCAACTAATGAGCCGATTACCTTGTCATTGTAGTAACCGTCTCTGATTTCATAGGTGTTGATACTGTTAATGTAGGATGCGTATTTATCCATAAAACTATCTTGTTCCTTAATTTCATCAAAATCGGTACCACCATAAGCAGAACTACTTAAGGAATTATTTATCGCATCTTTGTTAACGGTAATGTTATATGTATCACCATAAGCAAAACTACTTAAGGAATTATTTAGCGCATCTTTGTTAACTGTTATATTGTATGTGTCACCGTAGGTTGAATCAAAGGTAATGAATCTTTGCATTCTTTCACCTAAAGAGTATTTGATAAATTCAAAGGCTTTTTCTTTTTTGTTACTATTATTGTTTATCATAAAGCCACAACTGATAGTAGCTCTTGATTGATTTTCCTTTTCTGTAATACCACTGGTAAATGTTGTTTGGGTTGAGCTATAACCTGACATATGGGATAAGCTAAAGTTGTATGGTGTGTAGATACCTGTTTCTTTATCGGTAGTACCCTTAGAAAGTAAACATTCACTTTTGCTTAGGTCTTTAGTAGTTTTAGTATCTGCAATAGATTTCTTTACTAACTTTTTAAGAGACTCTATAGTGCTTTTAAATTTTTTAGTTTCAAAATCAGTTGTATAGTCCTCTTTGTTAATGTTGTCATTAATGTACTGCAAGATAATTTCTTTTGAACTGGAATAGCTATCTGTTAAGCTAAGGTTATTGCTATTGTTAGCAAATTTCTTTAGCTTGTTGTTAATATTGCTATAGGTTAGCCTTGTGTTGGTAGCAAGGTCATAGTCTTTAAATAAAGCTGAGTTTGAGATATAAATATCGGGTTCAATCAGCATAGGCATCATATACCTTTTGCCTTTGAAAACACCTGTATCCATAAGTGTATTGTCATAATCATCAAGGCTAATTTTTCTTTCACTTTTATCATTCTTTAAAAGTATGTTCATATCAGCAAAAGCACCTTGATTAATCAGCTTTGAGACTGGTAGTTCATTATCCAAAATAATAATATCAGGGCCACCACCTGCCATTATTTCTGTTGACATTTGTTGTATCATTCTATCTCGTGACGAGAAAGAAACAACCTTTACACTGTATTCACCCATTTTGTTTAAGGAACAGTAGTTGTTATACATATGTACCATATCAAGTAGGGGATAGTAGAATTTAGTGTCTTGGTCATAATGTAAATCCTTATTGTTCGGGTCAACATAAGTGTAGATTGTAACTCTGTCACTACTGTTTAGTTCTTCTTGGTTTAGGTTTGTGCCTTTGGTGATGTATTCATCACTGTTTGAACAGGCGACTGTTGTAAACAAAGTACAAACTAAAAGTACAGACAAAATCATTTTTGAAAAAATTCTTCTTTTCATAATAATATTACCTTTCGTATAATCACGATAATTATATCACTAAATATGGATAAATTGTGTATAATTATTAATAAAATTCGAACAAAATGCAATTTTGTGAGATGTTATGAAAAATGATAAGATCTTTTGTGCAAAAGAACGGAATAAAAAAGCCACCCTGTTTTACCAGAGTGACTTTTTTAGATATATAGAGTTTTTTACTTGTTATCAATATGAAACATAGTTTAGTGGGTTCTGTCTGTCTGAGCGTTCATCACCTGTTCTAACTTCAAAGTGTAGGTGATTACCTGTTGACTGACCTGTTGAACCGATAGCTGCAATTGTCTGTCCTTGTGTTACCTTTTGACCTTGGCTAACACTTACTGAAGAACAGTGACCGTATAGTGTTTTGTAACCATCACCATGATTAATAATAACATAGTTGCCATAACCACTATCATCATAACCTGCCCATTCAACTGTACCTGACTTTGAGGCAACAACTGTTGCACCATAGCAGTTACCGTCAGCTATATCAAGACCTGTGTGGAACTCTCCACCTTCTCTGTAGCCGTAGCTTGATGAGATTGAATGTACTGATGGAGCAGGCCACATAAAGCCTTTGTTGCTTACATTAGCTTTTTTCTTTCCGTTACCCTTTACAATAACTTGGTCGCTTGATTTCTTTACAGTTTTTACATTCATAATCGCTGCATCAATCTGTACACCATCTAGGAAAGAAACCTTGTATGTTGTTTCTTGCTTACCGGTAACACCCTTTTTGATTACCTTTTTGTAAGAAGAATCTTTGCTTTTATCATATTTAACTTTTGTTGAATATGGTAGATTTTCTGTTACTACTTGGTCAGCCTTAACTAGGACTTGTAGTAATTCTTTCTTTTCAGCTTTCTTGATTAATGAGTCTGTGTCCTCAACTGAGTTACTGCTGAAAATACCACTTTCAACTTTCACTTCATTATAGAAGTTGATTTCTGTATTATCCTTATATTTTTTCTTAGCTTTGTTAATTATTTCATCAAGCTTATTCTGTAGTTCTGTTGCTGAAGAACAAACACCGATTAGCTCATCATTTACATAAAGACCGGCTACATCATCAGTAACGTTTGTGTCTGTTTCTACCATTGCATTTGAAACCGTCTGTGCATTAGTAGATGTTTCATTCTGATTAACAACACCGATTTGATATACAGGTGTGAAAGAAGCATCTGTGTCTTTATTTAGTTTATCATTTGTAATTTCTTTTGCGTGTTGGATTACACCTGAGTCTGAAACAGAAGCAACTGTCTGTCCGTCAAGTTGAACATTTAGACCAAAGTCAATCCAGTTTGTCCAGTAGCCAACTGTTAGTACAAGTAAGATGATTGCTAAAGTAGGGGCTACTCTGTTATACATAAATTTCTTTCTTGAAAAACTCTTTCTTTTGTTTTTCTTAGAAGGTGTAATAAATTTTACTATTCCTGAAAAGAATGTTGCCGGAACAACTACTATGTAGTAAAGCATAGATAGAATATTGTCCATTCTTTTTGTTTTCTTCTCACTTGTCTTTACTGCAAGTTGCTTACGAACTTTTTTACTTCCTTTTATTCGCTCAATTTTTTCATATCCGTTTACACTAATAAACTTTGTACTCAAATAAAAAACTCCTCATTTGTAACGATTTTGTAACAAACAACAGTATTAATTATAACAAACTGTTACAATTTTGCAATAACTTTGATAGATGTTTGTAACTATATCAATACAACATAAGGAGTTGGGTATTTTTTTTGTTTAGTTTGCACGATAAAACTTGTCAAGTTTTGTTAATAGTATAAGTCCTCTGTAGTTAAGTCTTTTATTACATTGTAATATTCCACTAGGGAATTATGTGCTTTTTCAGCATCATGTGCAAGGTAGTTGCCACATTCAATTTTGTCTGTACCGGGAATTTTACCCTGATGATTCATACAATCCTTCATTACTTCTTTAATGTAAGCAAGTGCATCCTCATTGCTTGTATCTCTCATTAGTAGATAGAAACCTGTACAACAACCCATAGGTCCAAAGTAAATTACATTGTCCTTTAGTTTACCGTTTCTTGCATATGTTGCGAATAGATGCTCAATAGTGTGCATTGCGTTAATGTCAAGAAATGGTGGGGTGTTTGGCTTAATAAATCTTAGGTCGTATGTTGTAATATCACCGTCAATTCGTGAAATATATACTCCCGGTTCAAGTTTGTTGTGGTCAACAGAAAAAGATGTAATTCTTTCCATAATAATCTCCAATCAATATTTGTACATACAAACATTAAGGTCAACTGTACCCTCAATGCCGTCTATTGTGCCATCGGTAGAATATTGCCACATACCAAATTCATAATAGTAATCAGGCAAATCTTCATATGATGCAAGCCATACTTCATAATTGTTAATTTTTGCAAGGTCATATTCGTAGTACAGTAAACTTCTGTTTGCATAAATAACAGGTATATAACCTGACTTTTCTATTTCACTGCAATATGTCTTTGCACAATTTGTCAATGTTTCTCTGTCCAGTTCATCAGTTCTGGCTTCTTCGTTTTCGTAATGTTCCCAGTCGTATGCTACAGGGTACTGAATGTTGTAGTCCTTAATCAGCTTTAGTGTGTAGTCTGCTTCTTCCTTAGCCTCTTTATCTGTGATAGCCTGACTGTAGAAATACACACCCACCTTGATACCTGCACTTGTAGCACCTTCAATATTCTGCTTAAACTTTTCATCAGTATATAAGATACCCTTAGTGCCGTAACCTCTGCCACCACAACGAATCATAGCAAAGTCAACACCGGCGTTCTTCACCTTAGTCCAATCAATATCACCTTGAGCATAGCTAACATCAATACCTACTGTTGAAATGTTTTTGCCATTGTGTTTATATTCTATAAATCCGTTTTTGTTGGTGTAAAAGTTATTATCATCATAAGGATTTCGTGACAAGCCGGGGATTGCATTTATGTAAACAGGGTCTTGTCCTGCCTCTGTACGAATAGCAATTTTCTCATTAGTACCGACTGAGTCTGTAGAAACTTGGCTATGAGCTTTGCTGTTATCTTCTTCCTTAATAAAGAATTTCCAAGTGACAAAGCCACCACCTAGGAATAAACAAATAGCCAGTAGAATAGAAACAATAACAATTATTAAAGTTTTTTTTGACTTATTATTTTTCTTCTTTGTTTTTCTTTTCTTTTTAGTTTGTCCATGTTTCATAATATAACCATCCTTATTTAGAGAATATCACAAAAGTTTAATTGTGTAAATGGTAAATAGGTGAATATTCTTGGAAAAGTAAGAAATAAAATGTAGAATAATTGCATATACTAATATAATAGGTTATAATTTCCTTGAGGTGATATTATGAAAATTGCTCTCTTTCAAAGTGATATTGATTGGTGCAACAAGAAAGAAAATTATGTTGTAGCTAAGAAGAAAATCAGTGAGGCTTCTGCTTTAGGTTGTGAAGTTATATTTTTTCCTGAAATGAGCTTTACCGGTTTTACTATGAATATAGATGTCAGTAAAGAAAAAAATAATGAAACTATTGAATATATAAAGCCACTTGCAAAGAAAAATAATATTGCAGTTGGTTTTGGTTATGTAAAGGACTTAGGTGATAAATGTGAAAACCACTATGCAGTAGTTGACAGTAACGGTGAAGTTATCAGCGATTATGCTAAAATTCATCCATTTTCTGCCGGATATGAAAGTAAATATTTTGTTGGTGGCAGTGAACTTACAAAATATAAAATTAACGGTATGAATTTTTCCACCTTTATTTGTTATGACCTTCGTTTTCCTGAAATTTTCCAAGCAGTTAGGGAGGACAGTGACATTATTGTTGTACCTGCTAATTGGCCTAGAAGTAGAAGTGAACACTTCAAAACCCTTTTAAAAGCCAGAGCAATTGAAACGGAATGTTATGTGCTTGGGATAAATTGTGTTGGTGTACATGACGATACATATTATAGTGGTGACACTATGGCAATTAATCCTTTTGGTGAGGTTATTAAATGTGTCAGCAACATTCAAGATTTGTTAGTTGTAAATATCAACAATGATGTGGCTGAATATAGGGAAAAACTAAATACCAATAAAGACAGACGACCTGATTTATATAAGAAATTTCTGTATTAAAATAGCACCATTACTCATTGAGTAGTGGTGCTTTGCTTATGTTTATAGATTTTTTGTCATAAATATGTGAGGGCAATATTCATCTAAATAAGGTTCACCTTGTTTTTCGTAACCTTGCTTTAGGTAAAATTCCGATACCCTTTCTTGTGCTGAAAGTGATAGGGAAGAACCACCCTTTTCTTTAACAATTTTCTCAGCAAAGTTAAGTAATTCTCTGCCTATACCCTTACCTCTGTAACTTTTAATAACTGCAATTCTGCCAAAGTGATAACCTTTTAATTCTTCATCATAAAAAATTCTGGCAGTTCCGATAGGCTTTTCCTTGTCATAACATACTAAATGAATTGCAGTATTATCAATATTATCAAATTCATTTTTAAAGCCTTGTTCATCAATAAAAACCTCTTGGCGAATATTCTTTGCTTCTTTTGGTAATTTATCGTAAGCCTTAATCTCCATTTCGTACCAATCCTTTAAAATCGCTTTCTATTATTATAACAGAAAATGCGACAAAATAAAACTTTTTCTTTTCTATTATATAAGGGGAATTTGCAGAATAAAGAAACCATATAAATAGTATATAATACCTTTGCTATTTTTTTGTAAATATTAATTGCAAACACCAATATAATCTGTTATAATGATGTAATGGTAACTACATATTGTTACCTTATTGTCAAATAAGCTGACAAAAGTTATATTATAGTAAAAACTTTATTAATATTTTGAAACACTATATTACAAAAGGAAATTATTATATTTATGAGAATAAGAAAGAAAAAGTGGGCAGCTCCTGAACTGGCAGAATGTCCTTTTTATACTAAAGAACCTGACCAATACAAAGGTAAATGGATGAGTTGGTTCAAGAAAGAACAGCCTATTCACCTTGAAGTCGGTTGTGGCAAAGGTACATTTGCCGGTACTATGGCAAAGAACCACCCTGATATTAACTATATTGCAGTTGATATTAAGGAAGATATGCTTGGTGTTGCAAGAAGAAATGTTGTAAAAATCTTTGGTGAACAGGAAGTAAATAACCTTGTGCTAGTACAGAAAAACTGTGAGCAAATCGGTGACACTTTCTCCTCAGAAGATAACATCGAAAGAATGTACATTAACTTCTGTAACCCTTGGCCTAGAGAAAAACATAAGAAAAGAAGATTAACTTTCCCTAGAAAGTTAGTTCAGTATAGAGAGTTTCTACCTGATAATGGTGAAATTCACTTTAAAACCGATGATGATGAACTTTTTGAAGAAAGCATTGAGTACTTTAAGGAATGTAACTTTGAAATTACAGAGATTACATATGACCTACATAATAGTGATATTGATGGTGGTCCTATGACAGAACATGAAAAAATGTTTTCTGATGAAGGTATAAAGATTAAGTATTTGACTGCTGTTAAAAAGTAAGGAAGAATATATATGAAGAGAAAGACTAAATTCTTTCTTCTGCTAGGGCTGATTGTCTCAGTTGCAATGTCAAGTGGTTGTAGTTTTCCCGGGTTTACCTCAATGGACAGTATGATGCATCCACCTAAAGCAACAGGCACTAAGGCTGAGATTCAAGAAGTAATCGAAGAAAATGCAGGGGAGGATTATGTTCTTGATTACCCAAAAAGTGGCAACAATCGCAGTGCAATTACTATGTATGACCTTGACGGTGATGAGATTGAGGAGGCAGTTGTTTTCTTAACTGTTAAACCCGATACTACCGATGCAACAACTCATATGTATGTGATTGATGAAGCTGAAGATGAAAAGTGGAAGATTGTGGGTGACTTTACAAACAAGAACAATGATATTGATTGTCTGGAGTTTAGTGATTTAAACGGTGACGGTTTAACTGATATTATAGTTGGTTGGAATACATATACTGTAAATCAGAATAACCTTTACTGTTATATGAATGGCAAGAAAGAAATGAAAGAAATCAATACAGGAGAAACCTATACAAGCCTTGTAACAGGTAACTTTATTGATAACTCTAAAAGTGAGATTATGACAATGAGTCTTACCACAACAGATACTCCTGCTAACGGTAAGCTTGTTACTATTGACAGTGATAACTCTGTTTCTTCAATGAGTGTTGATATGGATGCAGATGTTGGCAAATTTGTTTCTTGCAGTTTAGGTATGTTAAGTACAAAGGAAGTTGGAGTTTTTGTTGATGGTATAACTTCATCAAATGACTACAACACTCAGGTGCTTTTCTATAATCAAAAGACTAAAAGGCTGGAAAATCCTATTTACAAAAAGGCAAACAGAGGCAGACTTTCAACACAGAGAAGTACAACAACTACTTGTGAAGATATAGATAATGATGGTATTATGGAAATACCTGTTGTTAAGAAATTACCTGTACTTGAAAATTTGAGAAACAGTAATGTTTCTTACGAAACTTCTTGGTGTAATTACGACAACAACGGTAATTCTGCAAAAACAAAAAGTACAGTAATTATTAATGATAACTACGGTTATTCAATTAATATTCCTAATGAATGGATAAATAACTACACTGCTTACTTTAACAGTGACTCATCTGTACTTGCTTTCCGTCAAGTAGTCACAGACAGAAAGACTAAGAAACAATCTTTAGGTAAAAATATGGTAACATATATTTCTACCTTAACTAATGATTGGACTAATGTTGGTTCAAAACAAGGATATACAAAGATAGGTGATATTGGTCAGTATTCTTACGGATATAAGATTGACAAGAACATTCCATTTAAATTTACTAAAGAGAAGGCTACAAATATTTTTGTACCTAAGGAAGATAGCGAGTCAATTGCTATTTCTCCAACAGAAGCATCTAACTTAAAGTAAAAGAATTTTTATATAAATTTTTCGGAGGTAAACACAATGAAAAAGATTTTAGTATGTGAAGACGAAGACGCAATTCGTGATTTTGTGGTTATTAACCTTACAAGAGCAGGTTATGAAGTAACAGAAGCTACTAACGGTGAAGAAGCACTTCAAAAGTATGATGAATTTAACGGTGACTTTGATGTTGCTATTCTTGATATTATGATGCCGGGTATTGACGGTTTACAGGTTTGTAAGGAACTTCGTAATATGAACAGTGGTATCGGTATTATTATGCTATCAGCCAGAACTCAAGAAATGGATAAGGTAACAGGTCTGATGCTTGGTGCTGATGACTATATTACAAAGCCATTTTCACCATCAGAACTAACTGCCAGAGTTGACTCTCTTTACAGAAGGGTTGTAATGTCTGAGGCTAACAGTGAAAACAACTTTAAAGAAGAACTAAAGAGTGGTATCTTTACTCTTAACTTAAGAAACCGTTCGTTAACAAAGAATGGTACTATTATTGAACTTACTCAGGTTGAATTCCAAATTATGGAATACTTCTTTAGCAAACCGGGTACTGCCCTAGACAGAACCGATATTCTAAATCATGTTTGGGGTGAACAGTATGTTGGTGAAGAAAAGATTGTTGATGTTAACATTCGTAGGTTAAGAATGAAAGTAGAGGATGAACCATCAAACCCTAAGTACATTGTTACTGTTTGGGGTCTTGGTTACAAGTGGGACGCTTAAAAATCATATAGGTAGGAGAAATTATGACAAGTGGTATTACAAAGAGGTGGCTACTTAACATACTAAGTGTTGTTGCACTTATTATTGTAGCTATTGTGCTGTGTCTTTCCTTTATGATTAGGGCTTACTACTACGATAGTGTTGAACAGTCTATTTCTGTTAGATGTAACGAACTGACCAAGGTTTTTGATGAAGTTGATTCCGATACAACAACAGACTTTCTCACAACTGCTCAACAGTATATTGAGGATTTTCCAGATAAAAAGCAACTTGAACTTCAGTCACTTAATTCAGTAGGCAGAGTAACCCTTACTTCTACAGGTTTCTTACCTGACGAAAAGGAAGAAATGCCTGACTTTGATGAAGCGTTAAAAAGTCCAAACGGCTATGCAGTATGCAGAAGTACACTTACTTCCGGTGAAAAAGTTTTTGCCGGTACTAAGATTATTACAAGTCAAGACGGTACAGTGCTTGGTGCTATCAGATATGTTACTTCTTTAAGTGACATTAACTTTACTATTATTGCTTACATAGTAATTTTTTCACTGATAGGTGCAATAATTATTTTTGCCGTACTTATATCCGGTAGGTTCTTTGTTCGCTCTATTGTTGGTCCTATCAAGGAAATGTCCCAGACTGCAAGGAACATTGCGTCAGGTGACTTTGAAACAACAAAAATTACAAGTAAATATGATGATGAAATCGGTGACCTTGCTGAGTCTATAAACTATATGGCTCATGAACTTAAGCAAACCGAACAACTAAAGAATGACTTTATCAGTAGAGTCAGTCACGAACTGAGAACTCCACTAACTGCCATTAAGGGTTGGTCAGAAACAATGCTACTTACCGGTACAGATATTGACCAAGGTACTTTTAAGAAAGGTATGACTATTATCCTTAAGGAGTCAGGCAGACTTACAAGTATTGTTGAAGAACTGCTTGATATTAGCCGTATCCAAAGTGGCAGAATGAAACTAATGACTGAGAAAATCGACTTAGTTGCAGAACTTGATGAGGCAGTTTATATGCTAAAGGAACGGTCAATTCAAGAGAGAAAGCACCTTATGTTCGATTCTCCGATAGAACCATTCCCAGCTGTTATGGGTGACAAGAACAGACTAAGACAAGTGTTCTTGAATATTATAGACAATGCTCTAAAATATACACCTGAGGGTGGTAATGTTATAGTACAAATTCTTAATAAAGAAACTAATATTGAGGTGCTTATTTCCGATACCGGTTGTGGTATTGCACCGGAAGATTTGCCAAAGGTTAAGGATAAGTTCTATAAAGCTAATCAGAATGTTGGTGGCAGTGGTATTGGTCTTGCTGTTGCTGATGAAATTGTACAAATGCACGGTGGTACACTTGATATTGAAAGTGGTATCGGTGTGGGAACTACTGTGAAAATTTCTATTCCTGTTTATGACGAAAGTCAAAGCAAGGAAGATAAGGGAGAAAATTAATGTCTCGAGAAAAAACTAAGAAAATTACTTCAATCGGTGGTTCAGCCCTAATTGAAGGTATTATGATGCGTGGACCTAAGAAAACTACTGTTGCAGTTAGAATGGGTAAAGATGATATTTATACTGAGGATGTTTCCTTTACAGGTTTAACTCAGAAACATAAATTTTGTAGATTACCACTAATTCGTGGTGTTTGTGGTCTTGTTGACTCAATGAGATTAAGCTATAAAAGTTTGATGATTTCTGCCGATAAGGCTATTGAAGCCGGTGAAATTGAGGAGGAAGAACCATCAAAGTTTGAAAAGTGGCTTGATGATAAATTTGGTGATAAGCTGGTAAAAATCTTAATGATATTTGCATCAATTATCGGTGTTGCCTTTGCAGTTGCATTGTTCTTCTTTGTACCGTCATTTCTATATGACCTTGTTTGTAAGGTAACAGATGTTGGTGAAAGCAGACTGTTTAAGTCAGTTTTTGAAGGTGTGCTAAAGATTGTATTGTTCTTAGGTTACATTGTTATTTGTAGCCGTATGCAGGAAATGAAGAGAGTGTTTATGTACCATGGTGCAGAACATAAAACAATTTTCTGTTACGAAAATGATGAAGAATTAACTGTAGAAAATGTTAGAAAGCATAAGCGTTTCCACCCAAGATGTGGTACAAGTTTCCTTGTAATTATGCTTATTCTGGGTATCTTAATCGGTCTGTTTGTACCGGTTGCACCATTTGGTATTAACTGGCTTAGACCTGTTATTAAGATTTTACTTATTCCTATTACTTGTGGTATCGGTTATGAACTTATTAAGGTTTGTGGCAGATACGACAACACAATTACCCACATTATTTCAGCTCCAGGTATGTGGGCTCAGAGAATTACAACTAAAGAACCTGACGATAGTATGATTGAAGTTGCTATTGAGGCTATTAAAAATGTTATTCCTGATGACGGTAGTGATATTATCAAATGATTTTAGCTGAAATGAAAAATAAACTTTCTTCAGAACTTAACAGTGAAGAAAGTAAAAGTATTATTGAAATGGTTACAGGATTTGACTCAATGGGTCAAATCCTTAATTCAAAAAAAGAGGTTTCAAAGGAACAAGAAAAAGAAATTCTTGAAATCTTACATAAACGACAAAATGGCTATCCTTTACAGTATATACTTGGTAAGTGGTCCTTTATGGGCAACGATTACTTTGTAGGTGAGGGTGTGCTGATTCCAAGGGACGACACAGAAGTTGTGGTAAGTAGTGTCATCCCTTATTTGCGTAATATAGACAGTCCAAAGATTTTAGACTTATGTTCAGGCAGTGGAATAATTCCTATTACATTAAAGAAAATGTTTCCAAGTAGTGAAGTTCATGCTTTGGAATTGTCAGATAAAGCAATTGTATATTTAGAGAAAAATATCAAATTCCATAATTGCAATATTATTTTGCATAAAGGCGATTTGAATTTACTTTACAAAGACTTTGAAGAAGGTTACTTTGACTTAATCATCAGTAACCCACCATATATTAAGCAAGAAGATATGTTAACCTTACAAGAAGAAGTAAAAAGCGAACCTACTATGGCACTTGAGGGTGGAGTAACAGGTCTTGACTTTTATAAGGCTATTGTGTCAAAATACAGCAGTAAGCTGAAAAATGGTGGTATGCTGAGTTTTGAACTTGGTGAAAATCAGTTTGATGATGTAAAAGCTATGATGACAGAAAAAGGATTTGTAAATATAAAGGAATTTTTAGACTTAGGAAATATTCAGAGGGCTATAAATGGGACTTATCTTTTATAATAGAAAGTTTGTTCGATTTTTTAGTTGACTTTTTGTATAACCATAATTTATAATAAGTAAGAACTAAGTCCTATTTTTGGGACAATGAAAAGGATGTATTATTATGGCAGTAGATAAGAATAAAGCGCTACAGACAGCTCTTAGTCAGATAGAAAAACAATTTGGTAAAGGTGCAGTAATGCGTCTTGGACAGAATGAACATATGAGTGTAGGTCATGTTAGTACAGGTTCTTTGGGACTTGATATTGCTTTAGGTATCGGTGGCTTACCTCGTGGCAGAATTATTGAAATTTACGGACCTGAATCATCAGGTAAAACAACACTGTCACTTCACTGTATTGCCGAAGGCCAGAAAGATGGTGGCAATGTTGCATTTATTGATGTTGAACATGCACTTGACCCTGTATATGCAGAGGCTCTTGGTGTTGATATTGATAACCTTCTTGTTGCTCAGCCTGATACAGGTGAAGATGCTTTGGAAATTGCAGAGGCTCTTATTCGTTCAGGTGCTATTGATGTACTTGTAGTTGACTCAGTAGCAGCACTTGTACCAAAGGCTGAAATTGAGGGTGAAATGGGTGACTCTCATGTTGGTTTACAGGCAAGATTAATGTCACAAGCACTTAGAAAACTTGCCGGTGCTATTAATAAAAGTAACTGTGTTGCAATTTTCATCAATCAGCTTAGAGAAAAGGTCGGTGTTGTTTACGGCAATCCTGAAGTTACACCGGGTGGTAGAGCATTAAAGTTCTATTCTTCCGTAAGACTTGAAGTTAGAAAAGCTGAAGCTATTAAGGTTAACGGTGAAGTTATCGGTAACCGTACTAAGGTTAAGGTCGTAAAGAACAAGATTGCACCACCATTTAAAGAGGCTTACTTCGACATTATGTACGGTAAGGGTATCTCCAGAATCGGTGAACTTATCGACCTTGCAGTTGATACAGATGTTATCAACAAGGCAGGTGCTTGGTTTAGCTATGGTGACACAAGACTTGGTCAAGGTAGAGATAAGGTTAAGATGTTACTTGAAGAAAATGAAGAATTGGCTAAGGAAATTGAAGAAAAGGTACTTGCCAATATTGACCACCTAAGAGAAACCAAGAAAATGAAAAAGGGTGCTAAAGTACCTGAAATTACACCAAATATTTCTTCACCGGCTGAAAAGAAAACAGCTAAGAAAGAACCTGCAAAGAAAGCACCGGCTAAAGCTGATGCAAAGCTTGATATTTTGGTTGAAGACTAATGGTTGTTACTGCCGTTGAGCCTAGGAGAAAGTCATTTTCTGCACTGTATATTGACGGTGAATTTGCAATGAAGCTTGATACAGAAACTTTACTTGCAAATCATATTCGTGCCGGTGTAGAAATAGATGATGAAGACTTGCATAACCTTGTAATAGAAAGCAACAACAAGAGGGCTAAAGAAAAGGCACTTTGGCTAATATCCTATCGTGACCATAGCGAAAAGGAACTTGTTGACAAGATTAAGAGAGATTATAGCGAAGAATCGGCACTTGCTGCCGTAGCAAAGCTAAAGGACCTAGGCCTTGTAAATGACGAAAACTATGCAAGAAGATATTACAAGGAACTAACCCTTGGCAGTAAGCACCTTTCACCAAGAGGTGCAAAGTATAAGTTAATGGAAAAGGGCATTGACCGTAATCTTATTGACATTATAATGGAAGAAACCGAAGTTGACCAAAGGGAACAGATAAGAATTATTATTGAGAAAAAATATAAGAATTTCACCACAGATGAAAAGTACAAGAGGAGAGCAATCTCAGGACTACAGAGAAAGGGCTTTTCTTGGGATGATATTAAGTCTGTTATGAGTGAATATGAAGGGGAAAATTATGGCTACTAAAGTTAGTATTGTTTCGCTTGGTTGTGCAAAGAACCAAGTAGATGCTGAAATGCTTTTCTATAAGATTAGAGAAGCCGGTTATGAAATCTCGGAAGATCCCGGTGTTTGTGATGTGGCAATCGTAAATACTTGTGGTTTCATTGAGTCAGCAAAGCAAGAAAGTATTGATGAAATTCTTGAACTTTCTACTCTTAAGAGAGAAGGTCAGATTAAGAAGATTATTGTTACAGGTTGTCTTGCCGAAAGATATAACAACGATATGATGAAAGAAATGTGCGAGATTGACGCAGTAGTTGGTATCGGTGCAAATAATGATATTGTTGCTATTCTTGATAAGGTTATGGATGATGAGAAAGTTCAGGCTCATCCTGATAAGCTACTTATGCCACTAGAAGGCAAAAGACTACAGTCAACACCTCAGCATACTGCATATATTAAGATTTCCGAAGGTTGTGACAACCGTTGTACTTACTGTGCAATTCCACTTATTCGTGGTGGTCACAGAAGCCGTAAGATGGAAAATATTATTGAAGAAGCAAAAGGTCTTGCAAGTAAAGGTGTTAAGGAACTTAATGTTATTGCTCAAGATACCACAAGATATGGTATGGACCTTTATGGCGAATACAAGTTGGCAGAACTTTTAAAAGAACTTTGCAAAATAGATGGACTAAAGTGGATAAGAGTGCTATACTGTTATCCGGATAAGATTACAGATGAACTTATTGATGTTATTAAAAATGAGGACAAAATCTGTAAATATATCGACTTACCACTTCAACATTGTAACAAAGATGTTCTTCGCAGAATGAACCGTTCAGGTGATAAGGATGAGTTACTTGCTTTACTAAGAAAGTTAAGAAAAGAAATTCCTAACCTTGTTATCCGTACAACATTTATTGCAGGTTTCCCAGGTGAAACTGAAGAAGAATTTACTGAACTTTGCGAATTTATTAAGGAAGCAAAGTTTGAGAGAATGGGTTGTTTCCCATATAGTATTGAAGAAGGTACTCCGGCAGCTACTTTCCCTGATCAAATTGATGACGATGTAAAGAACCATAGAGCTGAGATTCTTATGGATCAGCAAAGCTACATAATGGATGAATTCTTACAGAATCAGATTGGTAAAGAAATGGAAGTTGTATGCGAGGGCTATGATAGATATGCCGAATGTTACTTTGGCAGAAGTTATCAGGATGCACCTGATGTTGATACAGTAACTTTCTTTACAGCAGGTGAAGATAAACCGACTGTTGGAGAATTTTATAAAATTAAAATCACCGACTTTATTGACAGTTCACTTGTTGGTGAAATTATTTAATAGGATTGATTAGATGAACCTACCAAACAAATTGACATTACTAAGAATTATCTTAGTACCATTTTTCATTATTGCAATGCTGGTTAACTTTCCTTTCCACTACTTAGTGGCAGGTTGTATATTTGGTGTTGCATCTGTTACAGATACACTTGACGGTAAAATTGCAAGAAGCAGAAACCTTGTTACTGACTTCGGAAAATTTGCAGACCCATTAGCAGACAAAATTCTTGTTCTGACTGCTTTAGTTTGTTTTTTGCAAGTTGGGTTACTTGGTTCTTTCGGTGCAATACCGGTTATCATAGTGTTGTTTAGAGAATTTGCCGTTTCCGGTATAAGGCTGGTTGCTGCTTCAAGTGGCAAGGTTGTTGCTGCTAATATTTGGGGCAAAATCAAAACAGTTTCTCAGATGGTAGGTATCTCAGTTATATTTGCTATGCAAGTTGTACTTGAAGTGCTTAATGCAATGAAAGTTTCTACAGGATTTATTACTGAAGTTTTCTATTACATAGGCAATGGCCTGATTTGGCTATCTACAGTATTCACCTTGATTAGTGGCATTATTTATCTAAAGGATAATATCAGTTTCCTAAAAGATAACTAAAACTAAAATGAAAAGAGATTTGGAAATGAAAGTTAAAAGAATTTTATCATTTTTATTAGTAGTCGTTATTGCTGTTTCTTTAGTTGGTTGTACAAGTAATGAATATTGCAGTAGTCCATCAGAGGCTTATGAAAATAACAAAACACAGAATAGTGCAATTTATATTAAAAGAGGCATTACTAAGGCTGATGTAAGTGATGATGTTGTTATTTGGATTGCCAGAAATAACAAGAAAGATATTGTACTTGCACCTATGATGGTTAAGAATAATAAATACTATTTCTCAGGTAAAGAATCTGACTACTATATTCCTAATATTTCAAGAAAATGTGTAAAAAGTTCTATGTGGAACAGTTACAAACTTGACAATGGTGCAAAGCTAAAAGTTCACTTGATTAGAGCCAAAACAAGAAAGATAAAAGAGGCTGACGGTCATAAAGTTTTTGCTATTAAGGATAGACACTATATGGTTGTTTGGACTTACGAAAAATAATTTTTAAGCAAGAGTTTTTACTCTTGCTTTTTTCTTTATCTAAGTATATAATAGTGGTGATATTAAAAAGGCTTTGATTGGGAGAAGTATTCATCTTGATTTTGTCAGAGAGTAAACGCCATTGGCTGAAAGCGTTTTCAAAGGATTTTTGAAGAAATGCACCCATGAGCTGACAAAGGGAAAGTAGTATCTTTGTCCGTATTTCTGCGTTAAGGATTTGAGGGTTGCTTTGATTTTTGTTTATAAATCGGAAAGACCAAACTCAGGTGGAACCACGATATATTCGTCCTGTACTTTTGTACAGGGCTTTTTTATTACAAAAATTTTTTACAGCATAATATATAATATAAAGTCTCATAGGAGTTGAAAAATAAGAATGTTCGAAACTATGAAATCTGACCTTGATGCCGTAATGGAGAGAGATCCGGCAGCTAGAAACAGGCTGGAAGTTTTCTTCCTTTACTCAGGATACAAGGCAGTAAGAAGTCACAGAAGAGCCAACTGGTTCTTTAGACATAATATGAAATTTATCGCTAGATTTATCAGTCAGCGTTCAAGACACAAAACAGGTATTGAAATTCACCCGGGAGCAACTATTGGCAAAGGTCTTTTTATTGACCATGGTATGGGTGTTGTTATTGGTGAAACAACGGAAATCGGTGAGAACTGTACTCTTTATCAGGGTGTTACCCTTGGAGGTACAGGTAAAGATACTGGCAAAAGACATCCAACTTTAGGCAACAATGTTCTTGTTGGTTGTGGTGCTAGGGTACTAGGACCTTTTAAGGTTGGTGACAATGCAAGAATTGCTGCCGGAGCAGTAGTTCTTAATGAAATCCCACCTGACTCAACTGCAGTCGGTGTACCTGCACAGGTAGTTAAAATGCATGGTGAAAGAATTGATATTCTTGACCAAATCCATTACACCAATCCGGTAACACAACAAATTCAAAGACTTAATAACGAAATTGAAGAACTTAAAAAGCGTTTGGAGGATAAAAAATGATTTTATATAACACATTAGGTAACAAGAAGATGGAGTTTGTTCCACATACAGAGGGCAAGGTTGGAATGTATACTTGTGGTCCTACAGTTTACCACTATGCACATATCGGTAACTTGCGTACCTACATTATGGAAGATGTACTTGAAAAGTATCTTCGTTACATTGGCTATGATGTAAAGAGAGTTATGAACATTACCGATGTAGGTCATTTATCAAGTGATGCCGATACAGGTGAGGACAAAATGCTTGCCGGTGCTAAGAGAGAACACAAGACAGTTCTTGAAATTGCAAAATTCTATACAGATGCTTTCTTTGATGATTGCAAGAAACTTAATATCAAAAGACCTGATGTGGTTGAACCTGCAACACATTGTATTCCTGAATTTATTAAGATGGTAGATACCCTTCTTAAGAAGGGTTATGCTTATGAAGCAGGTGGCAATGTTTACTTTGACACATCAAAATTGGATGAATACTATGTATTCGGTAATCAGAACCAAGATGACCTAGCAGTTGGTGTTCGTGATGATGTTGATGAAGATGAAAACAAAAGAAACAAAACTGACTTTGTACTATGGTTTACAAAGAGTAAGTTTGATGACCAAGAACTAAAGTGGGAAAGCCCTTGGGGTTACGGTTATCCAGGTTGGCACATTGAATGTTCTGCAATTTCAATTAAGCACCTTGGTGAATACCTAGATATTCACTGTGGTGGTGTTGATAATGCATTCCCTCATCATACAAACGAAATTGCTCAAAGTGAAGCATATATCGGTCACAAGTGGTGTCCCTATTGGTTCCATGTAACTCATCTACTTGATGCAAGAGGTAAAATGAGTAAGAGTAAGGGTGGCTTCTTAACAGTATCTTTACTTGAAGAAAAAGGCTACAACCCTGTTGTTTATAGAATGTTCTGCTTACAGTCACACTACCGTAAGCCACTAACATTTAGCTATGACAACCTTGACAATACTGCTAAGGCTTATAACAAGCTGGTTAAGAAGATTTCTAACCTTAACCCTAACGGTGAACCTAATATGGAAGAGGCTCAGCCATTCATTGATAAGTTTAAGGAAAATATGGATAACGACCTAAACACATCTCTAGGTATTACAAGCATTTATGATGTA
This sequence comes from uncultured Ruminococcus sp., assembly GCA_934476515.1. Taxonomy (GTDB): domain Bacteria; phylum Bacillota; class Clostridia; order Oscillospirales; family Acutalibacteraceae; genus Ruminococcoides; species Ruminococcoides intestinihominis. The sequence continues at coordinate 36,831 of CAKSNZ010000006.1, forward strand.
CTAAAGGCTAACATTAGTGATGCAACAAAGATTTATCTTCTAAATGACTTTGACAAGGTTCTAAGCCTTGACCTTGTAAAGGCTGCTAACAAGCTAAAGGAAGAAAAGAATTCTTCTGTTGATACTGCAAAGGTTGAAGAACTTATCAGAAAAAGAACAGAAGCAAGAGCTAACAAAGATTGGGCAACTGCTGATGCTATTCGTGATGAACTTAACGCAATGAATGTTGTAATCAAGGATACACCTGACGGTATCACTTGGTCAGTAAAATAATTAAATTATAGAATATTTCAAAACCCTCCACATAAATATAGTGTGGAGGGTTTCCTCTATTATGGGTACATATTTGGAGGTCAGTATGCGTTTATTTATTCTTGACAAAAAGGGCTTGGCTATTGTTCTTTGTTGTCTTATGGTGACAATAATGGCAATAGGGATTTTGACAAATACAGGAATGAAAGCAGTACAAACTGCAACAGAGCAAAAGGAACTTCCCATTTATTCTGTTGAAACAGATAAAAAGCAAGTTGCAATTTCTTTTGATGCTGCATGGGGCGATGAACAAACCCATAAGCTACTTGATATTCTGAAAAAGTATAAGGTAAAGTCAACTTTTTTCTTAGTTGGGGATTGGGTAGATAAATATCCTGATGATGTAAAGGATATTCATAAAGCAGGTCACGACATAGGCAACCACAGCGACACCCATCCACATTTAACTCAAATGAGTGTTGATGAACAGAAAAAGCAAATTGAAGATTGTAATAACAAGGTAAAAGAACTGACAGGTGAAAAGCCTAAACTTTTCAGACCACCTTATGGTGACTACAACACAACTGTTGTGCAAAGTGTAAAAAGCCTTAATATGTATTGTGTTCAATGGGATATTGATTCACTAGATTGGAAAGACCCTACACCGGCAGAAATGGTGGATAGAATTGTGCCAAAGCTACAAAACGGCAGTATTATCCTTATGCATAACGGTGCTAAGAATACACCTGAGGCTTTACCTATGATTATAGAGGCAGTTAGAGATAGTGGTTATGAGTTTGTGCCACTTTCTAAACTTGTCTGTGATAATTGTAAAGTGGATTATAAAACCGATGTTACAGGTAGAACCTTGAAATAATAATTTCCATTTACCTTTCTTAGTTTTAGTTGTTGGTAAAGTAAAATTGGGGTTTGTGGGGATGATTATGTAATGTAGATAAATTAGATAATAACCGATTAATTCATCTAATTTATAGTTTTATCCCTCCTTCAGTCGATTTATAAAAGGTAAATTGCCGTTCCGTCAATTTACGAGCGACAGCTCCCTTTACACAAGGGAGCCTTATTTGCTGAAATTTAACACTTTGCATTTAGCCCCACAAACCCAAATTTCTAGAACAAATTTACCTTTACTCACAAACAAAATCGAAAAACCCAAATTTGTCAAACTTACCTTTACTCACAAATATAATTGAAAAAACTGATTTATATTAACATACAAACGAAATTGGATAAACAAAATTTTGATGGAAATAGAAATTTAATATAAGTAAGAGCAAGAAAACCACTATTGTGTAATACAATAGTGGTTTTTAACTAGTTTAAATAGATTTATGCATAGTCCTCTTCATAGTTACCTAAGAAGCTAAATTCCGGTAACTCTGTACTTAATGCACATAGAAGTTTTGTAACTTCATCATTCTTAACATTACCTGTAAAGTCAAGATAGAATAGATATTCAAAAGGCTTATTAGCCATTGTTCTTGACTCAATTTTGGTTAGGTTAAGACCTAGGGAACTAAATCTGCATAGTACACTGTAAAGTGTACCTGTAACATGAGGTAGGCCAAAGCATAGGCTGATTTTCTCAGCATTTTCAGGAATATATAGCTTTTTAGAAATAACAATAAATCTTGTTGTGTTGTCACTTCTGTTTTCGTAATTTTCAGCAAGAACCTTTAAGCCATATTCCTTAACTGCACTATAATTACAAACTGCTGCAAGGTTAATTCTCTTACTGTTTGCAACATCTCTTGCAGCAATTGCGGTGTTAGCAGATTGTAAAGTCTTGTAGTTGTTCGCAGTTATCTTGTCACTACACTGTGCAAGTGCTTGAGGATGTGACCATACTTCTTCAATATCCTCTAAATTAGCCTGTGGAATAGATGCTAGGTAGTAGTGGATTGGTAGGTCTAGTGACTTAATAATATAAAATCTATGTTTTAGAATTAAGTCATAAACATCACTTACTGAACCGGCAGTAGAATTTTCTACCGGTAACACACCATAGTCAGCATCACCGTTTTCAATAGCCATAAATACATCTTTAAAACTTTTGCAAAACTCAGGTTCGCAGTCAGGAAAAATCTTTAGAGTAGCCTCATGGTTGTTAGCACCGGCAATACCTTGACAAGCTACCTTAGTATTTTTGTTGTATGGAATGTTAGGAGAAGAATTTTCAATAAGCTCTTTCATTTCTTTACCTGAGCCAACAATATTGTGTTGTAATGCTCTGGAAAGTTCCATAATGTTGCTAAACAGTAACTGTGCTGCATAGCCGTATTCTCCACCACGAACAAGTACATCATCAAGAATTTCATTCTCTCTGTCTTGGTTAAGAATAGGAATGTTGTTTGCCTTTTTATAGTTGCCAACATCCTTAGCACATTCCATTCTGCGTTTAAAAAGTTCTATAAGTTTCTCATCAATTTCGTTGATTTCTTCTCTTATTTCTTTTAAATCTCTCATTATCTTCACACCTTATGAAAGTAAATCTAGTATTGTAATAGCTGTGATTGCCTCAATAACCGGTACTGCTCTTAGGACAATACATGGGTCATGTCTGCCTTTAATTTCAAGAATATCATTCTCTTTAGTTTCAAGATTAATAGTTTCTTGTTTTTGAGCAATAGATGGTGTTGGCTTTACTGCAACCTTAAATACAATAGGCATACCATTTGTAATGCCACCCAGAATACCACCACAATTATTTGTTTTAGTATATACATTTCCTTTTTCATCATAACGGAAATTGTCATTGCTTTCACTACCACGCATCTTGGCAAGGTCAAAACCTTTGCCAAATTCAATGCCCTTCATTGCAGGAATACCAAATACTGCTTTGGCAATTCTGCCCTCAATACCATCAAACATTGGTTCGCCAATACCGGCTTTAATACCAACAACACCACATTCAATAGTACCACCAACAGAATCTTTATCTGCTGATGCATCGGCTACAACTTTACGCATAGGTTCTTCCTTACTTTCATCAATAAGTGGGAAAGAACTGTTAAGCAATCTGTCTATTGTTTCATTATCTATGTTGCAGGGATTAAATTCTTCATCATATACATTGCCGATACTGTTAATATGAGCAGTAACCTTAATGCCTTTTTCTTCAAGTAGTTGTTTACATACTGCACCGGCAAAAACTATAGGAGCAGTAATTCTGCCACTAAAATGACCACCACCGGCAATATCATTAAAACCATTGTACTTTACATATGCCGGGTAATCGCTATGTCCCGGTCTAGGGCATCTTTTAATATCTGAGTAGTCCTTGCTCTTTGTATTGTTATTGTGGATAATTGCACAAAGTGGTGCACCTGTAAGTACATTGTCCACTACACCTGAAAGAATTTCAGGAAAGTCAGCTTCTTTTCTTGGAGTAGCAGTTTTGTCATTACCGGGAGCTCTTCTCTTCATTTCGTGAAGAACCTTGTCCATATCTATTTTCATACCGGTAGGTAAACCGTCAACAACAATGCCGATAGCCTTACCGTGACTTTCACCAAATACTGAAATTTTAATTTTTTCACCTATTGTTGATGACATTTACATTACCTCCCAGTTTCTTAAAGTCCTCAAAAAAGTTAGGATAACTTTTGTTGATAGCTTGTGCGTCAGTAACAGTAACTTTGTTTCTTGAAATAATTGATGCAACTGCACTTGCCATAACAATTCTGTGGTCGTTACAGCCTTCGGCTTTACCACCGTTTAGCATACCTGCACCTTGAACAATTAGTCCGTCATCAACTTCAGCTACCATACCACCAAGGTTATTAATAGCCTCACAAGTGGTCTTTAGTCGGTCGCTTTCTTTGATTCTCAGTCTTTCTGCATTGTAGATTTTTGTGACACCATAAGCACCACTGCCACATACTGCAAGTACAGGTACAAGGTCAGGAATTTGACTTGCATCAATGTTAATTCCTCTTAAGTCGCCTTTATTCTTAACCTTTACAAAGTCTGTGCCAATCTCAATATCAGCACCGAATTTCTTAATTAAATTACAAATTTCTCTGTCACCTTGTGTGGAATTTGGGTCAATTCCTTTTACGGTGATTTCACCACCAAATGCACCGGCAACCATAAAGAATGCTGCCTGACTCCAGTCACCTTGTACTGTGTAGTCATGAGGTGTGTAGTGCTGATTACCCTTTACAAAGTAGCCGTATTCGGTTTCTTCAACTGTTACACCAAATCTTTTCATGGTGTCAATTGTCATATTTACATAACCCACACTTTCAAGAGGTGAAGTAAGTACAATTTTACTGTCACCATCAAGTAAAGGTAAAGCAAGTAGTAGTCCTGTTACAAACTGACTTGATACATTACCCGGTAGGGAATATGTACCACTCTGTAATTTACCACTAGTATCAAGAGGTAAACCACCCTCAGTTTCACACTCTACCCCATGATTAGGTAGTAAATCCAGGTAAATACCGATAGGTCTTTGAGGCAGTCTGCCTTTGCCAACAAAGTGACCACTAATTCCTAAAGCACTGACTACAGGAATAAAAAATCTTAATGTGCTACCACTTTCGCAACAATCAAAAGTACCCCTACCACTAGAAAAAAGGTGACTGCTGTCAATAGTCAGCGTGTCACCCTTAACTTCTGTTTTAGCTCCAAGAGCATTGACACAAGATATAGTTGCCTCAATGTCTTGAGAAAGTGTAATAGGAGAAATTGTACATTTACCCATAGAAAGTGTAGCACAGATAATAGCTCTGTGACAGTCACTTTTTGATGCAGGTATGGTAACAGTGCCTTTTAGTTTAGCAGGTGTTATCTGTACAGTTGTCATTTATACTTCCTCCGGAACATCAATATATTGTTGAAAATCTCTCAAATCCATTGTTGATACTGTGGCATCTCCAATAGACTTTAGTATTACTACATCAATGTTGTGACCAGAACTTTTCTTGTCACTTTGTGCAGCAAAAGCAATATCTCTAACTTCGCTGTCATCATGAGTAGGTAGGTTGTACATCTCGCAAAGTTCTGCAATCTTGTTAGCAGTACCCTTAGGAGAATAACCGTCCCTTTCACTGGCTTTAGTCATCATAACCATACCTATGGCTACAGCCTCACCGTGAGAAAGTTTCTTGTATTCGTAAATTTTCTCAAGTGCATGACCAATAGTATGACCAAAGTTAAGTAGCTTTCTTTCGCCACTTTCCTTTTCATCTTTTTGAACAACATCTCTCTTGATAGAAACACATCTGTGAATAATGTTTTCAATATCAAGTTCATCTCTGCCTTTTTTTAGTAGTCTAAATAAACCGGCAGACTTGATGCAACCATACTTGATAACTTCTGCCATACCGTCATTTAGGTATCTTTCAGGTAAAGTAGAAAGTGTATCAGGGTCAATAAGTACAACACTAGGTTGCCAGAAAGCACCTACAAGGTTCTTGCCTTGTGGAATGTCATAACCTGTTTTGCCACCAACTGATGAATCAACTTGTGCTAATAGGGAAGTAGGTACTTGTACAAACTCAATACCTCTTAGGTATGTTGCAGCAGCAAAACCTGCCATATCTCCTGTAACACCACCACCAAGAGCAAGAATCATATCTTTTCTTGTGATATTGTTGTCAGCTAGGTGACTATAGATTGCCTCAATAGTTCTAAAGTTCTTTGATGTTTCACCGGCCTTAAAGACAAATTCTGAAACAATAAATCCGGATTGCTTTAAGGAAGTGATAACACTTTGACTATATAATGCGTGAACATTGCTATCTGTTACAACAGCAATTCTTGTTGGGGAAGAAACCTTTTTGATATATTCTCCACAGTGGTTGATTATTCCTCTGTCAATTATAATCTCATACTTTCTTCCTGTATTTACTTTAAGCTTTTTCATTCGCCTAAAGCCTCCTTAATTTCATGTCCTTTTTGCAGTAAGGACATAAGTTTTTCTTTATCATCCTTTGATATAGCATCTTCTATATCTCTGATGTTTTTAATTAAAGTTTCAAGTTCCTTTAGTAGTGGTGCTTTGTTTTCCATAAAAAGCTCACTCCAAAGTTCTGCGTTAATGTTAGCTACTCTTGATACATCACGATAGCTACCGGCAGAAAAACCCTTGTGGTTCATACAGTTAGGCGAAAGAACATAAGCACAAGCAAGTACATGAGGTAACTGACTTGTAAAAGCAATCATTCTGTCATGTTCTTCCGGTGTGGTGATTTTGATACCACCAAAACCGATAGAAAGGTTAAAGTCAGCAACTTTCTTTACTGATTCATCATCTGCACCACAAGGTACAATAATGCAACTGGCGTTTTTATAAAGGTCACTGTCAGATACATCAAAGCCGTTTTTCTCTTTACCTGCCATTGGATGAACACCAACAAATGTAAAGCCAAACTCTTTGCTAAGTGCAGTTAAGTCATCACAGATTTCTGTCTTAATACCTGAAGTATCTGTAACAATAGCACCATTCTTGATTTTGTCACCGTTTTTTCTAATGAAGTCAACAGCAGCACCGGGATAAACACCAAGGATAACCATATCTATATCGGATAGGTCATCGGCAGAACCAATCTTATCTATAGCTCCACACTTTAGTGCTTTCTCTAGTGGAAGTGGACTTCTGTTTATACCAATTACATAGTGGTCTGTGTATTTCTTGATAGCCTTACAGTAAGAACCACCAATAATACCTAAACCAACAACTGCTATTTTCATTTTATTCATCCTTTATAGGGCTGACTTGATTCTGTTTACTTTCTTTACAACTGAGTCAAATTCTTCAGGTGTAAGTGACTGTGCACCATCACATAGTGCATGAGGTGGATCGTTGTGTACTTCAATAATAAGACCGTCTGCACCACAAGCTACAGCAGCCATTGCCAATGGTTCAACAAGCCAGTTCATACCGGTAGCGTGACTAGGGTCAACAACAACAGGTAGGTGGCTTAAACTCTTAACAATAGGAATAGCTGAAAGGTCAAGAGTGTTTCTTGTATATTTTTCATATGTACGAATACCTCTTTCGCAAAGGATAACCTTTTCATTACCCTCAGCCATAATGTATTCTGCACTCATTAGCCATTCTTCAATAGTTGCACAAAGTCCTCTCTTTAGTAAGATAGGTTTATCAAGTTTACCTAGTTTCTTTAGTAGAGTGAAGTTCTGCATATTTCTTGCACCAACCTGAATAATGTCAACATCCTTAAATAGGTCAATGTCAGATTCACTCATAATTTCTGTAACAATAGGAAGACCTGTTTCTTCCTTTGCTTTTAGTAGTAGTTCAAGGCCCTCAGCCTTTAGACCTTGGAAAGAATAAGGTGAAGTTCTTGGCTTAAAAGCACCACCACGAAGTACATTAGCACCTGAAGCTTTAACTGCTTTTGCAATTTCTGTCACCTGTTCTGCTGATTCTACAGAGCAAGGACCTGCCATTAGTGTTAAGCTACCGTCACCAATCTTTGTACCGTTAGATAGTGTAATAACAGTATCATCGGGATGAAATTTTCTGTTGGCTTTCTTATATGGTTCTTGAACTCTTCTTACAGAATAAACAACATCCTGAGCATTAATTGTGCCAATATCAATAGCAGTAGTGTCACCGATAAGACCTAAAACAGTTTCGTTAACACCTTGCCACTGATTTACTTCAACATTGTATTTCTTTTTTAGAGAAGTAGAAAAATCCTCAATAGTTTTCTTGTCTAATCCTCTTTTAAGAACTATAATCATTTTTTATTTCCTCATTTTCTATCCTTATACTCGTTTATATCATACATATAAAATACATTATAACACAAAATTTATGATTTGTGTAGTAGTTATAATATTTTATCACTTTAAAGCGATAATATCAATAGAAAAAGCCTTTATTTTACTGCATTGAGTATGTCAGAAGCTACCTTTAAAGGACTGTTGTCACCATTAATAACAACATCACTTGCACTTTTATATAGAGGCATTCTTTTTTCATAAAGCTCTTTCATTGCCTCATCTTTGTCAGGTCTCTGAAGTAGTGGACGAGTAGTATCGTTCTTTAGTCTTTCTTTTAGCACTTTAAGTGGTACATCAATCAGTACAATAGTACCGTTTTCTTTTAGCACATCAACATTTCTTTGGAATGTTAAAGCACCACCACCTGTAGAAATAATAATACCGGACTTCTTAGATAGTTCTTTACAAGCTTTGTACTCTAAATCTCTAAAGTAGCTTTCGCCATATTTTTCAAAGATTTTAGAGATTGTCATACCCTCGGTTTCTTCAATATATGCGTCAGTATCAATAAGGTTCATTCCTGACTTTTTCTTTAGGTTTTCACCTACAGTTGTTTTGCCACAACCCATAAAACCACATAGAATTATATTTTTCATTACTTATTCTTTAACTCCTCAAGACAGTCTATACAAAGTTTGTTAATATCATCTTTATTAAAAGTAACATCATTCCACTTTTGCTGAGCCACTACTGCTTGCCATACTAACATAGCCATACCACCGATAGCCTTGTTGCCAAAAGCCTTAGCTTTCTGTACAAGCTGAGTTTCTAAAGGATTATAGATTGCATCAAATACTGCCTTAGAATTTTTGATAATTTCATCATTAACAGGACAGTTGTCAACTTTAGGGAACATACCGACAGGTGTTGCATTTACAAGAACATCAATTTCACCACTTAGTTCATCAAGTAGGCAAACCTTAACTTCTGTTTCCTTAATTGACTCTAGTTCTTTCTTTAGGTCGTTAGCCATATTAACATCATCTTTACGAACTGCAAGTGTTAGGTCATTGTCAGCTAAAACTGCTTCATAAGCCATTGTTCTTGCAACACCACCACAACCAAGGATTACAACTCTGCCACTAAAAGGAATATCAGCACTTTCAAGTGCTTTTAAGAAACCGTCAGGGTCAGTAGTATATCCCTTGTGAGTACCGTTGTCGTTAAATACAGTGTTAACACTACCATATAATTTAGCCTTTGGGTCTAGTTCATCAATAAGTGGGATAATGCCCTGCTTATGAGGAATTGTAATGTTAAAACCGTTTAGGTACTGTAATTCTTCCTTAAACTTTTTTTCAAGTTCTTCCGGTGGAATATCATATACACTATATTCTGCATCAATTCCGGAAAGAGAAAAAAGTCTTTTATGAATGAATGGTGACATAGTATGTCCGATTGGATGTCCGATTACTGCATATTTTTGTTTAGCCATAATTTCTCCTTGAATTTTCTTATTAAAAATGTAATAAATTATAAAAATTTTCAAATAAATATTGACAAAGTTACAATTTGCTTATACTATAATTGTAACGGCTATGGATATATTTTATCAAATATATGATAATTTGTCCATAAAAGCTGAGGATTATTTTGTTAATTTAATAGGAGGATAATTACTATGGTACTAGAAAAAGTAAAAAGCATTCTAGCAGAACAGTTTGATGTTGAAGAGGATACAATTACAGAAGAAACTTCTCTACAGGACGATCTAGGTGCAGACTCTCTTGATGTTGTTGACCTACTAATGTCAATCGAAGACGAATTCAGCATTGAAGTTCCAGACGAAGATGTTGAAAACATTAAGACAGTAGGCTCACTTGTAGCTTATATCGAACAGAACTCTTAATTTTAATTGTTCACGATAGGGTTGGCTTTTTGCCAACCCTTGTTTTATTTTATGGTAAATTTACGGAAAAACCGTTATAAACACTTGAAAAAACTACTCCTATTTTGTATAATAAAAATAATGCGTAATAGACTTGAAGGGAGTTTATATTAATGGGTAAAAATAAAAAATTTGTTTCTGCCATTACAAGTCGTGATGAAGATTTCGCAAAATGGTATACAGACATTGTAAAAAAAGCAGAATTAACTGATTATAGTGGTATTAAGGGATGTATGATTATCCGTCCTTATGGTTATGCTATTTGGGAGAACATTCAGGCTGACCTTGACAGAAGATTTAAAGAAACAGGTCACCAAAATGTTTATATGCCTATGTTTATTCCGGAAAGCCTACTACAGAAGGAAAAGGACCATGTTGAGGGCTTTGCTCCTGAATGTGCTTGGGTTACTGTTGGTGGACAGGAAAAGTTACAAGAAAGACTTTGTGTTCGTCCAACATCAGAAACACTTTTCTGTGAACATTATAGCAAGATTATTGAAACATACAGAGACCTACCAAAGCTATACAACCAGTGGTGTTCAGTTGTAAGATGGGAAAAGACAACTCGTCCATTCCTAAGAACAAGTGAATTCCTATGGCAGGAAGGTCACACAATGCACGAAACTGAGGAAGAGGCAAGAGAAGAAACTCTAAGAATGCTACAGGTTTATACTGACTTCTATAAGGAAACACTTGCTATTCCTGCTGTTATCGGTAGAAAAACAGAAAAAGAAAAATTTGCCGGTGCTGAAGAAACCTACACTATTGAACCAATGATGCACAACGGTGTTGCACTTCAGGGTGGTACATCTCATTACTTTGGTGATGGCTTTGCAAAGCAGTTTGACATTACTTTCCAGGGTAGAGACAATAAGCCTCATTATCCACATCAGACTTCTTGGGGTGTATCTACAAGAATGATTGGTGCTATTATTATGGTACATGGTGATGATGAAGGTCTTGTACTTCCACCAAAGATTTCTCCAATTCAGGTAGCTATTATTCCTATTGCTCAGCATAAGGAAGGTGTGCTTGATAAGGCAAATGAACTTTATGACAGACTAAAGAAGCAGTTTAGAGTTAAGCTTGATGACAGTGACAACTCTCCTGGTTGGAAGTTCTCTGAATATGAAATGAAGGGTGTTCCTGTAAGAGTTGAACTTGGCCCTAAGGATATTGAGAACAATCAATGTGTTATTGTTCGTAGAGATAACAGAGAAAAGATTTTTGTTCCACTGGATCAGCTAGAGGACAAGATTGCTGAAACTCTACAGGCAATTCACGACAGTATGTATGAAAAGGCTCTAAAGAATATGCAGGAAAAGACATTTACTGCTAAGACTTATGATGAGTTTATTGATATTGCTGAGAATCACCCTGGCTTTATTAAGGCTATGTGGTGTGGCGATACTGCTTGTGAAGAAAAGCTAAAGGAAGTTACACATGGCGTTAAGTCAAGATGTATTCCATTTAATGAAGAACATATTGCAGATACTTGTGTATGCTGTGGCAAACCTGCAAAGCATATGGTATTCTGGGGTAAGCAGTATTAATAAATACTTTAATAATTAAAAATTTTTAGAAAAGGAGGGGTATTATGCCAATTAAGGTAGCAAACAATTTACCAGCTATTAAGATACTTGAGGAAGAGAATATTTTTGTAATGCCGGAAGACAGAGCAATTACTCAGGATATTAGACCCCTCAAAATTGTTATTCTAAATATTATGCCAACCAAAATTGCAACAGAAACCCAACTTATCAGATTATTAAGTAACACTTCTTTGCAAGTTGATGTTGACTTACTTCATATGAAAAGTCACTTGGCTAAGAATGTTAGCCAACATCACCTAGATACATTTTACAAAACTTTTGATGAAATTAAGGACACAAGGTATGACGGTATGATTATTACCGGTGCACCGGTAGAACATATGGAGTTTGAAGAAGTTGACTATTGGGAAGAGTTAACGGAAATTATGGATTGGGCAAAGAAAAATGTTTGGTCAACATTCCACATTTGTTGGGGTGCTCAAGCAGGACTTTACCATTATTACGGTATTCATAAGAGAGAACTTGATGAAAAGTTAAGTGGTATCTTCCGTCACAGAATTTCTGCTAAGTACCATCCTTTACTTCGTGGACTTGATGATGTGTTTATGATGCCTCATTCAAGATACACCGAGAGTATTCCGGAAGAAATTTATAGCAACCCTAACCTTGATGTACTTGCTACCAGTGAAAAAGCCGGTGTTGCTATTGTTGCTGACAAAACTTGCAGAAAGATTTTTGTTTTTGGTCATGCAGAATATGACAGAATGACTTTGGCTGATGAATATAAAAGAGATTTAGAAAAGGGTATTAACCCTAAAATTCCTTATAGTTATTTTCCAAAGGATAATGTTGATGGTATTCCTGATAAAAAGTGGAGAAGTACAGCTTTCTTGCTTTTTGCAAACTGGCTAAACTACTTTGTATATCAGCAAACACCATTTGACTTAAATGAACTTAATAAGTAACGCAAATAAAAACACCTATCAGTTAATTCTGATAGGTGTTTTTGCTTTACCGGAGGGAAATTTAGCAAAGCATTTTTGAGCGAATATTATGTAAAATTCTTTTTTCTTTTCTGCTGACTTGTACTTGAGTCATATTTAGGGTTTTGCCTGTTTCTTTCTGGGTCATATGCTTAAAGTATCTTAGTTCAATAAGTTTGTTATCTTCATCGCATAAGTCCTCTAAAGCCTTTTTTAGCGAGATTTTTTCGGTACATTCCTCCTCACAAGAGTTTACTGTAAGGTCAATTTCGGTGTTTTCTTCTGTGGTTAAAGATATAGGCAGTCTACCGGCATTTAGTGCATCATTTACCTTTTCTTCTGTGGTGTCTAATTTTTCTGCAATTTCACTTATAGTAAGGTTGTTTTCTTTCTCGGTAAGGGTGTTTATTTTTAGGTAAAGTTCCTTTAGGCTACGGCTGACCTTTACTGTGCCACCTTCTCTGAAAAGCCTTTTAATTTCACCTAGAATCACCGGCACTGCATATGTACTTAATTTATAGCCTAATGTGTCATCAAACTTATCAACTGCCTTTATAAGTCCAACACAACCTGCCATATATAGGTCCTCATATTCAATGCCTTTGCCCTTGAATCTTTTGCAACAAGAATGTACAAGTCCTAAATTTTCTTCTACAATTTTATTGCGACTTTTCATATTTTGTCCTAATAATCTTCTTGTATAGGGTTACTGTTGTGCCTTGATTTTCCTTTGACTTTACCTTTACTTTGTCCATAAAACTTTCCATCACTGCAAAGCCAAGACCGGCTCTTTCTTCACCACCTGTTGTAAAAAGTGGTTCCATAGCTTTCTTAATGTCAGGAATTCCCTTGCCTTTGTCACGAATTTTGATGGTGATTAGGTTGTCCTCTGAGATTTCACCTTTTATGTAAATTATTCCACTGCTGTCGCTGTAGCCATGTACAATACTGTTTGTAACAGCTTCAGATACAGCAGTTTTTATATCGGAAAGTTCATTGATTGTAGGGTCAAGTTGCAGTACAAATGCAGACACAACACTTCTTGCAAAACTTTCATTGATACTTTTTGAGGGGATTTTCAGTTCCATAGAATTTACAATATTCATTTTACTACCCCCAATGTTTGAATACCGGCAAGGTTTACCATTCTTTTTAGATTAAGTGGTAGGTTAACAACTTCTAGCTTGCCACCGATTAATGACATTTGACGAAATCTTCCCATTATTAAGCCTATGCCACTACTGTCCATAAACTTTACATTGGAAAAATCTAATGATAGCTTTTGTGGTCGTAGTGCCTCTGTTTGGGAGTCAATCTCTTGCCTTAGCGATGTACTTGTGTGTTGGTCAATCTCACCGTTTAAAAATACTGTGAGAGATTTGTTTTCATATGTTGAGTTAATCATTTTCAACTTCCTTTTCTGAAATTTGAGCATAAAAAAGTTCATACTATTATAATAAATAGTATGAACTGAAAAATTTGTATTATTCTGTTGAATAGAAATTATTTTTTAAATTTATTCATTAAAATAGGTCTGATTTCACCGGCTAGGTAAAGTGAACCACAAATCATTACTGTACCATTAATTTCATCAGCCAGTGCAAGGGCTTTGTCAATAGCTTCTTCCGGTGTATCACAAGGAATAGCATTGTTGAATTTTCCTTCACACATTTTTGCTAATTCAACATTACTGATTGTTCTTGGATTGTCAACAGTCAGTGTGAATACTGTGTCAAATTTACCGTCAATAAAGTTTAGTGAATGGGTAATGTCTTTATCCTTTAGCATACCCATAATTAATACTCTAGGTGCAGTTGTGTATTCATCAACGCTTTTTGCAAAAGCTTCCATACCGTTAGGATTGTGAGCACCATCAAGAATAACTGTAGGTTCTTTTGAGAGAACTTCAAACCTTGCCGGATTATTGGCCTTTGCAATACCATATTCAATATCGGTAGGGGTAATGCCAAAGTAATGTTCATCATTCAGTACTTCAATAGCAGTTAAAGCAGTTTTTAGGTTGCTGATTTGGTGTAGTCCTACAAGGTGTAGGGTAAACTCTTTTCCTTTATATTTAACAATTGTTCCATCTAATGTGGAAAGTTTTACTTTTACTTTGCAGTCCTCGGCAAAGTGATACATATTGTGCTTTTCTACACAATCCTTTACAATTTGCTTTTCAATTTCCTTGTGAGTTTGTTCACCGATAACTGTGTTGGAGTCTTTCTTGATAATACCACATTTTTGGTAAGTGATTTTCTCAATTGTATCACCAAGTACAGCAGTATGGTCAAGGTCAATTGGTGTGATAACTGAACATAGTGGTGCAGGAATAGTGTTTGTACAATCAAGCAATCCTCCCATACCTGTTTCAAGTACAACAATGTCACACTTTTCAATGTAATAATAGTAAAATGCAATAGCATTTACAAATTCAAATTCTGTAATGATTTCATCATTCTCAGCCATTTGTTCTACAAATGGATAAATGTATTCTACAATATCGGCTAACTTCTGCTTTGGTATCATTTCACCGTTAATCTGAATTCTTTCTCTAAAATCAGTGATGAAAGGTGAGATGAAAAGTCCTGTTTTGTACTTAGCCTCAGTAAGTACAGAACTAATCATTTGGCAAACAGAACCTTTGCCGTTAGTACCGGCTACATGAACAAATTTGCATTTGTCCTGAGGGTTGCCAATAAGGTCAAGTAATTTTAAAATTCTGTCTAGTCCCGGTCTTGAACCAAAATGTAAAAGACCATGTATTTTTTCTAATGCTTCAGTATATGTCATAGTAATTCCTTATAAATCTCATTCTTCTTAAATCCGGTTAGTGATGCAATTTCTTTACTGGCAGTAGTAGCTTTTTCTCCATTTTCGATTAGCTTTTTAGCCATTTCTACTGCATCGCTAAGGGTGTATGTTTCTTCTTCTTCCTTATGTGGTTTGCCACCAAGTACAAGGACTATTTCTCCCTTTAGTCCTGTTTCTCCATAATCTTCATAGGCCTTGTCTGTTGTTGTGCGAATAACCTCCTCGTGAATTTTGGTTATTTCTCTAACAATGGATAGCTTTCTGTTTGGAAAGTAATTTGCAAAGTCCTTTAGTGTGTTGGAAAGTTTGTGGGGTGCTTCATAGAAAAGCATTGTTCTTTCTTCATTTATTAGACTCTCTAGGTGTTCCTTACGGCTTTTCTTATTTACACTTAAGAAACCCTCAAATGTAAATCTGCCTGTTGGCAGTCCGGAAATAGCCAATGCCGAGGCAAAGGCAGTTGGTCCGGGAATAACAATGGTAGGAATTCCTTTTTCTTCACATTGCATAATGAGAAGTTCTCCCGGGTCACTGACACAAGGCATACCTGCATCTGTAACAATAGCACAAGTTTCACCATTAAGAATTCTATTTGTGATTATTTCACCTCTTTGAAGTTTGTTATGTTCAAAGTAGCTAACCATTTCTTTCTTTATACCAAAATGGTTTAGTAGCTTTAGTGTTACTCTTGTGTCCTCAGCAGCAATGAAATCAACTTTTTCAAGTGTTTCTATTGCTCGTGGGGAAAAGTCATTTAGGTTACCTATTGGAGTACCTACTACATATAATACACTCATAATTGCTCCTTATAATTTCCGTAAACCTTTAGCATTTCTTCTGAATATTCTCCAAGGCTGTTTTCTATCATCAAGGTTTCTTCTGTAGTCATAAAGCCTCTTTTGCCACCTTTTCTGCCTTCTACTAATACCAACTTAGGTGGTTTGTTTAGCCTTTGTTGTACAAGTCTTAGCCTTTTAGGTTCAATTTTGTATTGCCTCATTAGTACAAGAATATCAGTTAGCCTCTCAGGTCGTTGACAAAGACAAAACCTACCTCCAAAGTTAAGTAGGGAAGAACTGACCTTTACAATATCTTCCAAAGAACATTCTACTTCATGTCTGGCAGTTTTTTTCCCTGAATGTGGGTTGTGCAGTCCTGTGCCGTTTTCTTTATATGGTGGATTACATACCACAAGGTCAAAGTAACCGAAAGGTACTTTGCCTTTTAGGTCTTTAAGGTCAGAATTAATTACAGTAACATTTTCCAGTTTATTATGCTTAATACTCCTTTCAAGCAGTGAACAAGCATCTTCCTGAATATCTACTGCAATAATTTCTTTTGATTTATTGTCTTTCTTCATAAGTAAGGGGATTGTACCACAACCTGTGCCAAGTTCAATTACTTTGTCATTTTTCTTAGCATTACAAAAGTAGTTAAGTATTATAGTGTCGGTAGAAAAATGATGAATGTCGCTTACAATAATTTCAATGTTATTGCCAAGTGGCTCAAAATGTTCATTTGGATTTAGCATACAGTCCCCCTAAAATTAGTGTTTCCTAGAAAATTATACTACAATATAAGAAAAACAGCAAGGCAAAAACCTTGCTGTTTAACGATACCAACCCAATTACTTTTTGTGATTTCTCGGGTAAAAAACAGACCCGGTCACAAAAAGTAATTATGGGCAATGTTGCAAGGTAAAAACCTTGCTAATCTAACTTCGCTCTCTTAAATTATGCTTCTGCAGGAGCACCTACAGGGCATGTGTCTGCACAAGCACCGCAGCTGATACATTCGTCAGCGTTGATTTCGTACTTGCCATCACCTTCAGAGATTGCACCTACAGGACAACCATCTGCACAAGCACCACAGCTGATACATTCATCAGAAATAGCATATGCCATTCAGAACACCTCCTTATTAATTTATCCTATTGTAACACGATAAAAGGAAAAAATCAATGAAATTTTGTGTAAAATCTACTTTTTCCAATTATTAAGTGTTTTTATTTCCTTCTTTATTAAAGTTTTTGTTTCTGTTATTTGGTCTTGGTTTTCTTTGTTGTGGCTTACGATAAGGCTTTTTGCCTTGGTTGTGGTTTTGGTTGTGACCACCGTTGTTCTTTCTGTTTTGATGCTTATGGTTAGGGTTTCTCTTGCGTTCACCTTTGTTAGGTCTTTGAGGTGCTTGAGCAATTTCTGCTACAATTTCCTCTTCTTCTAACTTTGCTAAGTCATCAGTCAGTTCTTCTTCAAGTAGTGGTTCTTCCTCAATATTTTCAGTAGGGAAGTTCTTGCCTAGAGGACGAATTTCCTTAATGTTATAAACATGAGGTGCTGCCTCACTTGGAGTTGAGTCAAGTTTAACCTTAATAGTACCTGTAAGTAAAGCAGTATCAACAACAGTACCCTTGCCTTCAGGTGTCTTAACATATGCACCAACCTTTGGAGTTTTCTTGATAAGGTCAGTATATGCCTCTTGTTCGTATTTTAGACAACACATTAGTCTGCCGCAAGTACCACTAATCTTTACAGGAGAAAGTGAAAGTCCTTGTTCTTTAGCCATTTTGATAGATACAGGCTGAAATTCACCTAGGAAACTGTTGCAACAACAAGGTCTGCCACATACACCTAAGCCACCTAGCATTTTGGCCTCATCTCTAACACCGATTTGTCTTAGCTCAATTCTTGTTCTAAATACATTGGCAAGGTCTTTAACCAATTGACGGAAGTCAACTCTGCCGTCAGCAGTAAAGTAAAATAGAATTTTGCTATTGTCAAATGTATATTCAACATCAACAAGTTTCATATCAAGGTTATTTGCCTTGATTTTTTCTTCACAAATCTTTAGTGCATCCACTTCTCTTTTCTTGTTTTCTGCAAGATGTTCAAGGTCTTTCTTTGTTGCCTGACGCAAAACCTTTTTTAGTGGATGAACAATCTTGTCCTCTTCCACTTCTTTATTGGCTAAAGCAACTGTACCACATTCTACACCACGAGAAGTTTCTACAATTACTTTGTCATTTTGCTTAAAAACTATATCAGTAGGGTCAAAGTAGTAGATTTTACCTACTTCTTTAAATCTAACACCTATTACTGTTGCCATGTTATCCTCCTAAATTCTGAGCACAACCATGTGGATAGTAAGTTTTGGTTAACATTACTTTTCATCATTCTTTGTGCTTTTTCAATTGTATTTAAAAGAGAAAGGGACTTTTCTCTTGTTAATTTTCTGGTTAATTTTTCAGGGACAGAACTGTTGCTTAGTTTGTCACTGCCTACTGTAAGGGAAAGCGTATCTCTAATCAGTAGTTTAAGGTAAGGTATAGTCTGATTAAAACTATCCTTGTTGTTTACTTTATAAGTTGCACTTAAAAGTTTGTATTCGTTTATATCAAGTAGTGCAAGTGCAATTTCTTCTGCAATAGAAACACCTTCGGTAGAAAATTCATCTTCCTTTTGAATATTGATTACTGTACTTCTTGATAGGATAGTTTCCAGCAGAACACTTGCATCTTTACAAGTCATCACAAAAAGTATATTTTGTGGTGGTTCTTCAAGAGTTTTCAGAAAAGCGTTTTGTGATATTACAGGTAGCTTTTCATCAACATCTTTAAACACATAAACCTTAGTATCTGATTCGTTAGGAATAATTATAGTGTCACCGATAACTTCTTCCATAACTTCTTTATTATAAATTAAATTCTTAGATTTTGTACTGCCTTGTACATATGAAATATCAGGGTGAATGTGGGACATAGCTTTCTTGCAATTTTTACAGTTGTAGCAAGGTTTATTTTCTTCACTGCATACTGCATAAACACATAGATAATCAGCTACACTATTCCTTAATTCTTCGTTACCACCGGTAATAATAATTGCATGAGGCAGTCTGTTGTGTGAAGTTAGGTTATTTAGTTGAGATTTAATTGTTTCGTTAAATTCAGAAAAGTTCAAAACTTCACATCCTTATTTTGCTGAGGCAATGTTAGTTAAAATACCCTTGTCGCTAATATCAATAATGCCGTATGTAGCACCATAACCATGACAAGAACCGGGATTCATAACATACATACCGTCAATATATTCATTCATAGAAATGTGTGTGTGACCATAAAGTACAATATCGGCATTCTTTTCTTTACCGGCATAAATTAGATTTTGCAAACCCATCTTCGCATTGTAAAGATGACCGTGAGTTACAAAAATTTTCTTGCCCTCAAGTGTGATTTCAAGTGTAGGGTCAAGCTTACTGCCCCAGTCACAATTACCCTTAACATTTAGAAAAGCTCTGTCAGGAAAGTTCCTTTTTGCATATTCTACATCCATTTCACCGTCACCACAATGGATAATAACTTCTGCATCAGAATGTGAGCGAATTGCTCTTTCCATTTTTGTAACATCACCGTGTGTATCTGAGAAAACAAGAATTTTCATAATTACTCCTTCATAAAAAGCCAAACTCTGCATAATATATTAATAGCACAGAGAAAGGAAATATACTATGTTAAATAATAGTGAAATTAATAATTTATTAAACGGACTTAGCCAAAGGCTGGATACCCCACCAGAAGTCCTCAAAGAGAACATTGAGAAAGGTAACTTAAATAATATCTTAAACAAAATGAATAGCCACCAAGCAAAGCGTATTCAAAAAATACTTGATAACAAGGAGCAAAGTGAGAAAATCTTAAATTCTCCACATGCTCAGGCTATTATTAAAAAGTTGATGGGATAATGGACGACTTAACTTCTAAAATCAACGAGATTATGTCAGATCCTGAAAAACTAAAAGAAATCCAAAACTTAGGGAAAATGATGGGACTGAATACTGATGAAGACAGTAATAGCAGTAATACAAATAACCAAAATGTATTACCTATGAATAGTCCTAACAAAAGTCAGAATAATAATTCTCTTGGTCCTTTAGGTGATTTCGGTGGGATTGACCCAAGTATTATTGGAAAGTTAGCACCAATTTTCTCTTCCATTAACAAGGAAGATGACACCACCAGACTGTTTGATGCAATGATTCCTTTTCTTTCAGAAGAAAGGAGAGAGAAATTGCAGAAAATTCGCAAAATGATGGTGATTATGAAATTGTTGCCTAACATAAAAAATCTAGGTTTGTTTTAGGAGTAGTATCGTGGATGAAATGGAAAGGGAAGCACTTCGCAGAGCAGAAAAAATGCGAGGTGCTTTCTACTCAGACAGAAATGTACATAAAGAAGGTTCAAAACCTAAGCCCAAGGAAACAACTACTAATGAAAATAAAAGTAGTGAAAAACCTAAGGATAAGAAGGTTAATATACCTAAACAAAGTCAAAATAAACCTAAAGAAAAGCAAGGTGATATTTTTGATACTTTGTTAAAGGATAAGGAAGCTACCATAATAATTCTTATGATATTCTTTCTCTATGATGATAACTGCGACCCTATGTTAATAATGGCATTAATTTATCTTTTGATTTAAACTCTGATTTGACCATTGCCCTCAACAATAAACTTTGATGAGGTTAATTCGTTAATGCCCATAGGTCCTCTTGCGTGAAGTTTCTGAG
This sequence comes from uncultured Ruminococcus sp., assembly GCA_934476515.1. GTDB lineage: Bacteria > Bacillota > Clostridia > Oscillospirales > Acutalibacteraceae > Ruminococcoides > Ruminococcoides intestinihominis. The sequence continues at coordinate 57,660 of CAKSNZ010000006.1, forward strand.
TTGAAATACCGATTTCAGCACCAAGACCAAATTCTCCACCATCAGTAAATCTGGTTGATGCATTTACATAAACTGCTGCTGCATCAACTTCTTTTTTAAACTTATTTGCTCTTGCATAATCGTTAGTGATGATACATTCTGAGTGACCACTGGAGTACTTTGCAATGTGTGCAATACCCTCATCAATAGAGTCAACAACTTTACAAGCAAGAATATAGTCAAGAAATTCTGTGTAATAGTCGCTTTCTTCTGCATCAACAATGTCATCACCAAGAATTTCTTTAGTAGTTTTGCAACCTCTGATTTGAACATTCTTTGTGTCTAACTTTTCTTTAATTTTTGGCAGAGCATCTTTTGCAATATCTTTGTGAACTAATATGGTTTCAATAGCATTGCAAACAGATGGTCTGCTTGTTTTTGCATTGAAAATAATTTCACTTGCCATATCAATATCTGCATATTTGTCAACATAAACATGACAGTTACCAACACCTGTTTCAATAACAGGTACTTTACTGTTTTCTACAACTGCCTTAATAAGTCCTGCACCACCACGAGGAATTAGCACATCTAGGTAGTCACTTAACTGCATAAGTTCAGTTGATGACTGTCTTGTTGTATCTTCAATTAGCTGAATACTGTCTTTAGGTAGTCCTACCTTTTCAACTGCATCACGCATAATCTTTGCAATAGCTTTGTTGGAGTTAATAGCCTCTTTACCACCACGAAGAATAACTGCATTACCGGCTTTTAAGCATAGTGATGCTGCATCGGCAGTAACATTTGGTCTGGCCTCAAAGATAATACCTATAACACCTAAAGGTACTTTTACTCTTGTAACAGTTAAGCCGTTAGGTAAAGTGTTACCACTGATTACATTACCGATAGGGTCAGGTAGGGAAGATACCTTTCTGACACCATCAGCCATACCTTTGATTCTGTCCTCACCAAGTGTAAGTCTGTCAATCAATGATGGAGTAAGACCGATTTCTTTGCCATATTCAATGTCAATATTATTAGCCTTAATGATTTCATCTTTATGTTCGATTAGTGCATCAGCAATAGAATTTAGTGCTAAATCTTTTTTGCTACCTGCAACAGAAAGTACTCTTGCAGCTTCCTTTGCTTTAGCACCCATTTGTTCAATTACAGTCATTGTCTTTTTCCTTTCCCATAAAAATAGTACCTACAGGTTTACCCTCAAAAACATCATAAATAGCTTCAGGGTTTTCACCGGATATAATCTGTACATCAATACCAACTTCTGTTGCAATTTCAGCAGCAAGAATTTTTGTAGCCATACCACCTGTACCACGGTTGCTACCTCTGCCACCGGCCATTGCTTTGATTTCATCAGTAATAAGTTCAACTGTATTGATTTTCTTTGCATCACTGTTTGTGGCAGGATTTTTGTCATACAGACCATCAATATCAGTAAGAATAATTAACTTATCGGCATTAATAATCTTTGCAACAATAGCAGAAAGTTGGTCGTTATCACCAATTTTGTTACCTTCAAGTTCGTCAGTAGCTACTGAGTCATTTTCGTTAACAATAGGGATAATACCCATATCAATCAGTGACATAAAAGTATTTCTAACAGTTTCTTCCTTGTGGGGAGTTTCTACTACATATTTTGTAAGTAGAATTTGAGAAACAACATTGTTGTATTCATCGAAGAATTTGTCATACATAAACATAAGTTCACATTGACCTACAGCAGCAATTGCTTGTTTCTTGTTTGTTTCTGTTGGTCGAGTAGTAATTCCAAGTTTACCCATACCAACACCTAACGCACCGGAAGAAACCAATACCATTTCGTGACCTTGATTTTCCAGGTCAGAAATTACTTTGCAAAGTTTCTCTACTTTTCGTAAATTAGCTTTGCCGTTTTCATATGTTAAGGTAGATGTACCTACCTTGATTACTATTCTTTGTTTGTCTTTCATAATAGCCTCTTTGTAACAAAAAGTTTTCATTTTATTATATCATAAGAAAAGGGAATATACAAGAAAAATACTGTATTACTAAGGTATAAAAAAGAACCAAGCAAATAAATGCTTGGTTCTAAAATTATTTCATTTCATACAAATAATGGAGACATTCTTCAAATCTCAGACCATACCACTGAGAGTCTTTATCGTTAGCTGTGTGATTAATACATATTTCTGTAAACTTAGTTGCAAGGACAATGCTTTCTTCAAAATCTTTACCCAGTGTCAAGAAACCTGAAAGTGTACTTGCAAATACATCACCTGTACCATGAAATTGCCTGTCAATCAGCTTACTTTTAGCAGTTTTCTGTAAATTACTGTCACCTTTCTTAGAGTAAACTGCAACAGAATTTTCTTCCTTAACACCTGTGATAATTACATTCTTACTGTAGTTGGTAAGTGTATCTGCAATCCTTTCAATGTGGCTTTCTGTTGGATTTTCTACAAATGGTGTGTTTGTCAGCAGACAAGCCTCTGTTAAGTTAGGAATAACTATATCTGAAACATTGCAAAGTTCAAGCATATATTCTGGATAGTCCTTTTCAAAACCACTGTATAGCCTACCGTTGTCACCCATTACAGGGTCAGTGATAATAAGGCTTTCTTTGTGACCTTTTATAAAGTCAAGAACTATTTTAACCTGGTCTTTACTGCCTAAGTAACCGGTGTATATACAATCGAACTTTTCTCCTAAACTGTCAAAGTGGTTTAGGGTGTTTCTCATCTCCTCAGTAGTATCCTTAAAGGTGTAACCCTTAAAAACCGTATGAGCAGACAGAAGGGCAGTAGGTAAAACTACTGCCTCAATTCCAAGTGATGATATGATAGGCAATGCTATTGTAAGTGAGCATTTACCTATTGATGATATGTCGTTAATACAAAGAATTCTCTTCTGTTTCATAATTATTTTAGAAATTATCTGTTGTAAGCCATTAGCTTATTCTTAATTCTTGCCTTGTCAAAAGCATAACCGATAATAATATATAGCACACCACTACCTGCAGCCTGAAGTAGGTTAGGAAGTAATGAACCGAAAGCACCTGCACCGTAGTAGAAAATTTCAAATGCAAAGTAACCACCAACTGTGATACCACAGCAAATTAGAACTGCAATCATATTTCTTACATTGATGATTGTATCTTTCTTGCAAGAGAAACATAGAGCAAGTAGAGCCTTAATTACCATTGTTACAGGAATATAAATACCGTAACCACCAACAAAGTCAGAAAGACCACCACCGATAGCTGCTGCACCAATAGCATATGGTGTTGGTAGCATAGATGCTGCAAGATAAATTGCTAAGTCACCTAGGTGAATGTAACCAATACCTGTTGGTACTTTTACGAAAAATGTTAGTACGAATATCATTGCTGCAAAAAGAGCTGCAACAACAATGTTGTAAAGTTGTTTAGATGTTTTCATTGTTTTCTCCTCTTTCATCCTCATTTTATAATCATTACGCAAAACCTTGAATAATGTTACATTTCATATTATAATATGGGTTGGTACTATGAAAATAACCAATATAATACTAAAATATAGTACCAGATGGTGATGCTATGTTAACTTATGATATGTCAAAAAGAGAGAAAACACCGGCCTATCAGTATCTTTATCATTGTATAAAGGATGATATACTTTCCGGCAGTCTTTTACCGAATGAAAAGTTACCCTCAAAGAGAAGTTTGTCAACACACCTTGATGTTAGTGTTGTAACTGTAATGAGTGCCTATGAGCTTTTGGTTTCTGAGGGTTATTTATATACTAAGCCTAAAAGTGGTTACTTTGTTGTACCTATTAAAACTCAGCAAAAGGTAACTAACTTCCAATTGTCTGAACTTGATTTTAAAGAGTTTACACCATGGTTTGATTTTAGTGGTAATGCAACAGACAGTAGCGACTTTCCATTTTCAGTATGGAGTAAGTTAATGAGAAAAACTTTACTTGACTACGAAAGTGAATTGCTAAATCCTATACCATATAACGGTGCTGAGATTTTAAGGAAAGCACTTTGTCAGTATCTTTTTCATCATAGTGGTATGAAAGTATATCCTGAACAGATTATTATAGGTGCAGGTGCTGAGTACCTTTATTCTGTAATTATTAGGCTTGTAGGTAGTAACAAAACCTATGCATTGGAAAATCCCGGTTACAATAGAATCAGTCAAATTTATCAAATGAATCAGGTTGCAACAGAATATATTGATGTTGACAATAAGGGTATCAGCTATGAAAAGTTAAAGGAAAGCAATGCAAGTGTTGTGCATATAAGTCCCAGCCATCAGTACCCAACAGGTATTGTTATGCCGGTAGACAGAAGAAATGAAATTCTTAACTGGGCTGATGAAAATGACGGTTATATAATCGAGGACGACTATGACAGTGAGTTTAAAGGTAGCAAACCTATTGAAACAATGTTTTCAGCCGATAAGAATGAAAGAGTCCTTTACCTAAACACATTTAGCAAAACTATTGCACCGTCAATGAGAATAGGTTACTTGGTTTTGCCACTTCATTTATTGAAAAAATATAGAGAAACAATGAATTTTCTTTCATGTACTGTTCCTAGCTTTGAACAATATACTTTGGCGAATTTCATTAGTGACGGGTATTTTGAACGACATATTTCACGAATGAAAAAGCAGTATTCATCACGAAAAAAGGAAATTATGGATGTGTTCAAGAATAGTGAAATTAAGGATAAAATCAGCATTGTTGAGAATATGTCAGGCTTTCACTTCTTAGTGAAAATAAATACAGAAAAGACCGATGAACAGTTTATCAAGGAACTAAAAGAAAAGAATATAAATGCAAGATTTTTAAGTCAGTATTACCATAAAGAAAATAAGGATTGCCACCACTTTATGATTGTGAATTATTCCGGTATCCAAAAAGAAAAATTGGAAAAAGCGATTGAGGTTTTAGGTGAGATAATTTAGTTTTTGAATTTTGTCTGTACCAATGTATAAACTGTTTTTATAAATTAGTTTTTTACAATTTTGTTTGTGCGTAAAGGCTAATCAGTTTTGCAAATTAGGGTTTGTCTTTTTAATTTTGATTGTTAGTTAAGGTGAATTTGTAGTGAGAATATATACCATAAAATCATATGAAACTATGACTCACAGGTGTAGGGGACATCATTGATGTCCCGTTTGAAAATTAACCTTTCTATTTGTATTTTGTCCTTTGTAGATATTATAAATTTATAATCTGTAAACAAGACAAAAAGCCCATAGGTATCACACTTTTTTAACTGGCGAACAATGTTCGCCCCTACGACTGTAAGCCAAAAGTTTGTTGTAATTTTGTCCTATGTAGTTACCCTGAATTTGTACATATTCGCCAGTCTCCCTTGTGTAAAGGGAGATGTTTTGCAAATGCAAAACAGAGGAATTGTCACGGTAGATAGTGTTCTCTAGATAAAATGTGTACGATTAGATAAAAGTTATCTATAAATATAGGAACGAACAGTGTTCGTTCCCTACATCATATATCGAATAAATCTTATATAATCTAAAGTGCCTACCAAAACAATCCTTCCACCACTTCGTGGTCCCCCTTCCTTTACACAAGGAAGGCCGGATAGTCTCTGCTAATTCTAAATATCTACCACAAAACAAGGTATGTTCTAACCCCACAAACCCTAATTTATTGTACTAATTTATCTTTACCAATAATCAAAATTGAAAAATTCAAATTTGCCTTTATGAAGAAACATATTACCAAAGGCTACAACTAAATATTACAAGAAAAGTCAGTTTAACTGCTGATTTTTTTAATAAGGATTATACTATAATAGAAAGAAAAAATATAATGTAGAAAATAGAATTGTTTGAATTTTATTGTAGAAAATAAAAATTTTTAAATTTACTGCACTAAAAGAAACTCTTGATTCGTTTTATTTATGAAAGGAGGTTAAGAGATTGTTTAATCCACTTACCAGAGATGATTACAATAAAGTTGTTGAAGAATTCTCCGATATGATTTTTAGAATAGCTTATCAAAACTTATGTAACATTGCTGATGCAGAGGATGTTGTTCAGGAAGTTTTTATTTCTTTGCTAAAGTCAAAGGGTAAAATTTTCAAAGATTCCGAACATCTAAAGTCTTGGCTAATCAGAGTGACAATCAACAAATGCCTTGATGTAAGACGATCCTTTTTCCGAAAAAATACTGTGCCTATTGAGTCACAGGTAATTTCATATACAGACGAAGAAAAAGTCCTAATGGACGAAATTATGAAACTACCTAAGGACTACCGAAATATTATCTACTTGTATTATTATGAGGGATATAAAATAAAGGAAATTGCAGAAATTCTTGGAAAAAATCAAAACACTATCAGTTCAAAATTACAAAGAGGCAGAAATAAGTTGAAGGAAAATCTTATTGAGGGAGGTTATTATAATGAAAGAAATTTACAAGAATGCACTTGATAAAGCAACCTTTCCAAAAGAAAGTAAAGAAAATCTTAAAAGCCTTTATGATAAGGTGAACAAGGAGGATAATGTTGTGAGTTTTGAAAAGAAGAGAAATATCAAAAAGCCTTTAGCATTTGTGGCAGCAGGTTTAGTATGTGCAGTAGCAGTTGGCAGTACATTTGCTGTAGGTCATTTTAATGATAGTAAAAATAGTGGTAGTAAGAATAGCTTTGTACTTAATGTTAGTGCAGCAGAAATCGGAAGGAAAGCTGCTAATGGTGATAAAACTGACACCAAGGGTTCAAAAGTAACTACTGGCACTTCCGGTTATATAGTTAGCCAAGGTGATGATAAAAGTTGGCATTATGACTTTACTTTGCCTGTTGTCTGCAAAGGTAATAACATTGACGAAATTACTTATACAGTAAACAGAGGTTCGATAACTTTAGATTCAGAAGAAACTGATAAAAAATCTGAAACTGTCAGTTACAAAGCTTTGCCTAAAGACAAACTTGTTTCTCTAGATATCTGTGGAGATTCATCTTCATTGAGTAAGTCAGAACAGCAAATTTTGGATAAAGGTTTAATACCACAAGCTGATATGGAACAGTATAAGAACGCTATTGATATTCTTCTAAAGGATCTTAAAGTAACTGTTAAGGCAAAGTTTAATGATGGTACAACTGAAGAAGAAACTATTAATGTCAATTCAAAACTTTGTACATCAGAAGAATTAAGTGATGATGGACAGCGTGATGATGATATTATGCTTTACAATGATGACTTAGATTCAGATGAAGATGATGTTTACCTTAGCTTTGAAGTAGAAAAGTAATGTAAACAAAATTACCCAAAATAACCCTATTAAATCATATATTTAAATCCCAAAAAGAGAAAAGTCAGCTTAATTGCTGACTTTTCTTGCATTTGTAACGAACATATTTATTTTTTCTTTGCTTTTGCCAATACCGTTTTCATTCTCAACACCGGAAGAAACATCAACACAATCAGGGTGCAGAACCTTTATTGCATTAGCCACATTATCCGGATTTAACCCACCGGCAAGTATCATCAATTTATCACTTTTAGGAAATGTTTTTAATGTGTTCCAATCAAAGGTTTTTCCACTTCCCGGTTCTTGAGCATCAAAAACAAAACCCTTTATTTTGTCAATATTTTTGAAATTATCATATTCATCAATATCCTTTACATTAAAGGCTTTAAGTATTGGAATATTTGTGTTTTCAATAATATTATTTTCTAACTTACCATGAATTTGAATATAGTCAAAACCTAAGTTTTCAATTATCTTAACTTGCTCTAAAGTAGGGGAAACTGTAACTGCAACTTTCTTAATGCTTTCATCAAGTGCATTTATAATTTCAGTTGACTTTTCTTCATTAATATTTCTTTTGCTTTTAGGAAAGAACATTACCATTCCTGCAAAGTCAACATTGTTTTCATTTAAGTATTCTGCCTCTTTAGTAGAAGTCAGTCCACAAATTTTAATTTTCATATGTCACCTATTATAAAAATCTATGAAAAAAGTCCGTAATAATACGGACTTAATTTTTATTTTGCTTTCTTAAGTAATTTTAACTTTTTCTTATTAATATTACTGTTTTCTAAAATTGACTTTAAATCAAAGTCCAGAACTTCTTTGTCAATTAAGAAACCTTCACCGTCAGTAATGAAGAAGTAGAAGTAATCATTAGTTTCATAAATACCAAAGAAATCTTCATACTTTACTAAATCTTCACCAAGCAATACACCTTCATTGTTAAATATGTATTCAACTTCTTTGTTTTCAAGTTGGCTAATATCACTTTTAGGCTTTACATAGTAAACCATTGTGATGATAATACCACCGATAATTGCAATAGCCGGATAGATAACTGTAGTAAAGTTAAGTTCAAACTTTCTGTTGTATATAAATGAACATACAATTACTGCAATACATAGTAAGTATAGAATTGCCGGTTTTAGAAAAGACTTTTTGTTTAGAGTAAATCTCTTAAAGTCGATTATCATATCTTTTGTATAATTAGTTTTGATTTTATATTCCATTTTTTTCACCCAAAGTGATTTTAACACAAAATACTAAATTGTGCAATGCCTTTTCTTGATATATATTGCACATTATGATATAATTATATGAATAAAAATATTGAATAAGGTGGGTGTAAACTTATGGATGTTAGAGTTAATGATAAAATTGAAATGAAAAAAGCTCATCCTTGTCAAAACAAAATTTTTACTGTTACAAGAGTAGGTATGGATTTCAAGATAAGATGTGACAAATGTGGTCACGAAATTATGATACCTCGCAGTAAAGTTGAAAAAAATATTAAGAAGATAATCAGGGAATAATATGTTTGATAAAATTGAAATTTTTAGTAAAAGATATGATGAATTAAATAACAGACTTTATGACCCAACAGTTGCCTCAGATGCAACAAAGTTTAATGAAATTATGAAGGAAGTAAAGTCTATTGAACCTATTGTGTTAAAGTATAGAGAATACAAGAAAGCACAACAGACAATTAAAGATAGCCTTGAAATTTTGGAAACAGAAAAAGACAAGGAAATCAGAGAACTTGCTCAAATGGAAATGGATGAGGCAAAGGACTCATTGGATGGTATTGAGGAAGAACTAAAAATTCTTCTTCTACCTAAAGACCCTAACGATGAAAGAAATGTTATTATGGAAATTCGTGGTGGTACAGGTGGTGAAGAAAGTTCCTTATTTGCAGGTGATCTTTTCAGAATGTACTCTATGTATGCCGATAAGCATGGCTTTAAGATTGAAATTCTTTCTTCTAACGAAACAGGCTTAGGTGGTTACAAAGAAATCTCCTTTATGGTTAACGGTGAGGGTGCTTACAGTAAGCTAAAGTATGAAAGTGGTACTCACAGAGTTCAGAGAGTACCTGAAACTGAGTCATCAGGCAGAGTTCATACTTCAGCAGTAACTGTTGCAGTTCTTCCTGAAGCTGATGATGTTGAAATTGACATTAACCCTAATGATTTACAGATTGATACATTCCGTTCATCAGGTGCAGGTGGTCAGCATATTAACAAAACTTCCTCAGCTATCAGAATTACTCACTTACCTACAGGTATGGTTGTTGAGTGTCAGGACGAAAGAAGTCAGTACAAGAACAAGGACAAAGCCTTAAAGGTTCTAAAGTCAAGACTTCTAAAGATTGAACAAGATAAACAAAATGCAGAGATTTCCGAAAATAGAAAAAGTCAGGTTGGTTCAGGTGACAGAAGTGAAAAGATTAGAACTTACAACTTCCCACAATCAAGAGTAACTGACCACAGAATCGGTCTTACACTTTACAAGCTTGACGATATTCTAAACGGTAATATTGATGAGATTATAGATGCTTTGATTGCATACGATAGAGCAGAAAAACTAAAAGAAAGTATGGAAAATAAGTAAAATGGATACTAAATTATTAAAGGATAACATTGAGGACATTTCTATTGCAGCAAAGATTATAAATGAGGGTGGACTTGTTGCTATGCCAACAGAAACTGTTTATGGTTTAGCAGCAGATGCTTTAAACGGTAAGGCAGTAAGAAAGATTTTTCAGGCTAAAGGCAGACCAATGGATAATCCTTTGATAGTCCATGTTTCATCAGCTCAAATGGCTATTGACCTTAAGCTTTATAAAGAGTTTACAGAAGATGCCAAGAAGTTGGCTGATAAGTTCTGGCCCGGACCTTTGACAATTATTTTGCCAAAGGGTGACTGTATTCCTGATGAGGTTTCAGCAGGACTTGAAACAGTAGCAGTCAGATGCCCTAGTCACAAAACTGCCAGAGCATTAATAGAAAAGTCAGGTAAACCACTTGCAGCACCATCAGCAAATATTTCCGGTAAACCAAGTCCAACTACTGCAGAACATTGTATCAATGACCTTATGGGTAAGGTTGATGCAATTCTTGATGGTGGTGAATGTGAAGTAGGTGTTGAAAGTACAGTTGTCACTTTAGCTGCCAACCCACCAAGACTTTTAAGACCCGGTGGAATTACACTTGAACAGCTTGAAAGTGTATTAGGTGAAGTTGCAGTTGATGATGCAGTTCTTCATAAACTGGCTGAGGGCAAGAAAGCATCTTCTCCCGGAATGAAGTACAAACACTATGCTCCAAAGGCTCAAGTGTATTTGGTCAGAGGCAACAACTTTGTTGACTTTGTAAACAGAGATATTGATGAAAGTACAGCAGTAGTTTGCTTTGATGAAGATGAAAAATATATTAATGGTGAAACATTTCCAATAGGTTCAAAAACTGACTACAAGTCCCATGCACATAAGATTTTTGATGTACTTAGAAAGATAGATAAAGAAGAAAAAATCAAAAAGGTTTTTGCTCCTTTACCTAGAACAGATGGTGTGTCCCTTGCAGTTTATAACAGATTAATCCGTTCATCAGCCTTTAGAATTTTTAATGCCGATGCTTATGTTTTAGGATTAACCGGACCTACCGGTTCAGGAAAATCTACTATTGCAAAAATGTTTGCACAGTATGGTTTCCACACAGTAGATACAGACAAAATTGCAAGAAATATTATGGAAAAAGGTAGTCCTGTATTAGCTAAAATAAAGGAAACCTTTGGCGATGATGTGGTTAAAGATAATGTGCTTGATAGAAAGTTACTTGCAAAAAGAGCTTTTGTCGATGAAAATTCAACTAAAAAGCTAAACCAAATCACCCACCCATATATATATGAAAAGGCACTTTTGGAAATAGAGGAATATTCCCACAAAGGTTACGATAAGTTTATATTAGATGCTCCTGTACTTTTTGAAAGTAATGGAGAAAGATTTTGCAACAATACCCTTGTAATTCTCTCTGACTTAGATACCAGAGTAAAGAGGATAATTTCTAGGGACGCTATTACAACAGAACAAGCTATGGATAGGATAAATGCTCAGCATAGTGATGATTTTTACAGAACAAAGGCTGACTATGTAATTGAAAATAACAGTAGTCTTGATGAAGTAAAGTCACAGGTTGAAAGTGTTGTAAAAGCTATTTTGTAAAATTCGGTATCTAAAACCAAGTAGTAGGTTTATAATATGATTAATAGAAAACCCAAGAGAAAAAGGAAAAAGAGTGGTTGTGCTACCTTGTTTTTGGTGGTGTTCTTTACAGCCATAGTTGCCTTAGTTACAGTTTTATGTTTTCATATCTTTGGTGGAAATGATTCTATTAATGACAAGGTAAACGATATTAAAAAAATTCAGTACCCAAAGAAATATTCACAACTTGTGGAAAAGTACAGTGACCTTTATGGTGTTGATGATAATTTGGTTTATGCAGTTATCCGTACAGAAAGCCACTTTAAACCAGACAGTGAATCCGGTGCCGGTGCAAAAGGTTTGATGCAGATTACTCCTGAATGCTTTGAATTTTTACAGAACAATATTCCTAATGACAAAACAAAATATAAAGAGTCTGATTTGTACGACCCGGAAGTGAATATTAAGTTTGGAACATATTTTTTAAGCTATCTGTTAGATAGGTATGATAATGTTGAAAAAACTGCCGTAGCAGCATATAATGCCGGTTTCGGTGCAGTTGATAATTGGCTAAATGACCCTGAATGTAGTCTTGACGGTAAAACTCTTAGTGTTATAGTTTATCCGGAAACAGAGAATTATGTGGAAAAGGTTGAGAATGCCAAGAAAATATATATAGAAATATATAAGGAAAGGTAATGATATTATGTCTAATGAAGATTCAAAGACACTAATGGACGAAATCCTAATGTCAGGCAAAAAGAAAATTCACTCAATCAGCAATAGTGAAATTGAAAAAGCTGATGAATTTTGTGAACCATATAAGGATTTCCTAAATAAATCAAGAACAGAAAGAGAAGCTGTTGTTGAAGCAGTTGCTCAGGCTAAAGAAAACGGTTTTGAAGAATATGATCCTGACAGAACTTACTCTGCCGGTGATAAGATTTATATTGTAAACCGTAACAAAGCAGTAGGTCTTGCAGTTATCGGCAGAAAGGGTACAAGAGACGGTGTGCTACTTTCTATCGCTCATATTGACTCACCAAGAATTGACTTAAAGCCAAGCCCATTATACGAAAAGGACGGTATGGCTCTATTTAAGACTCATTACTATGGTGGTATCAAGAAGTATCAGTGGACAACAATCCCATTGGCTTTACACGGTAGAGTTTGTAAGACTGACGGTACTTATGTTGATATTTCTGTTGGTGATGATGAAAATGACCCATGTTTCTGTATTACAGATATTCTTCCACACCTAGGTCAAGAACAAGCTAAGAAAACTCTGGGTTCAGCTTTTACAGGTGAAGACCTAAACTGCCTAGTAGGTAGCCGTCCATACAGTGACGAAGATGGTGAACAGGTTAAGCTAAACACAATGAAGCTACTTTATGATAAGTATGGCTTTACTGAAAATGACTTCCTATCAGCAGAACTAACTTTAGTACCTGCTTTTAAGGCTAGAGATATTGGTTTTGACAGAAGTATGATTGGTTCATATGGTCATGATGATAGAGTTTGTGCTTACCCTGCACTAATGGCTATTATTGATGCCGGTATTCCTGACAAGACTTGTATCACATATCTAACAGATAAAGAAGAAACAGGTTCAGACGGTAACACAGGTATGCAGAGTGACTTCCTAAGATACTTTATCTATGACCTAGCTAAGTCTGAGGGTGAAGAAGGCTATAGAGTTCTTTCAAAGAGTAAGTGCCTATCAGCTGATGTTAATGCAGCAGTTGACCCAACTTATGAAAGTTGTTTTGAACCAAAGAACTGTTCTTACATTAATGAAGGCGTTGTAATTTCTAAATATACAGGTGCCAGAGGTAAGAGTGGCACAAGTGATGCTTCAGCTGAATATATGGGTGAAGTTCGTTCAATGCTGGAAAGTAACAATATTATTTGGCAAGTCGGTGAACTTGGCAAGGTTGACCTTGGTGGTGGTGGTACTATCGCTAAGTATGTTGCTAATATGAATGTTGATGTAGTTGACCTTGGTGTACCTGTACTTTCTATGCATGCACCATTTGAAATCGTAAGTAAAGTTGATGTTTATATGGCTTATTTAGCTTTTTTACATTTCTTTATGGATTAAGGGTTGATTTTTTCAAAAAGATGTGTTATTATGTATGGGCAGTCGAAAATGACTGCCCTGAAATGCGCTGATAGCTCAGCTGGATAGAGTGACTGGCTACGAACCAGTAGGTCGGGGGTTCGAGTCCCTTTCAGCGCGCCACAGTTGTATAGGTTCTGTACTTTATTTTTAAAGTACGCAACCTGTACGACTATTTTGCTATATATAAACATCCACCGTACCGTAATTGATACGGCAGATGATTATTTATTTTATTTGTTTTGCGTCGTGGCTGAACGAAATTCCTTTGCAGGGTCGAGTACCAAGTAATTGGCAACTATCCATCGTTAGATGTAATCGCCCTCCAAGTTGTCTGTAACAGAGTTGACTAAGCTCTTAAGTAATATAAGGTATCACCATAGTTTTGTATGGTGGCTCGCTCGTCAATCATATTGGTGTATGATAGAGTTGTGGCATAGCTATTATATATTACCTTGTATTAATCGTCCACTAAAACCCAGACTATTCAATTTTCAGTTCGACAAAAAGAAAACTCACATCCTACCACATCTGCAAGTAGTCTGTGAGTGCTGATTGACAAATTAACTAATTTCGCTTATAATTTAAACAAGCAAATTAGCCTTTAACATCAATAAGTATCATTACTACTTACTTGGTGGGTCAGCAGGTTACGCCAATAATCTGCTGACTAAAGGATTTGTTATCCTCTCGTCTTTTTTATTATACCATAAAGTGGACGTCAGGTCAATATTTTAATGTGATTTTTGCAGATGTTTTCTTTTTATTGAAAGCATCTGCGTTTTTTATTACTTTTTGAATGTCAAATTTTGTAAAAATAATACGAATTAGAACAGTTAATCAAAATAATAATAAATTCCATTTATTATGAGGCTATTAATGTATAATCTCAAAAATGTGTGAAAATAATTAGAATTAGGTGAAACAATTATGCTATTACTAAATGTTCCATATGCAGAAAAGGATGAAGCAAAATCATTAGGTGCTATATGGAATCCAAAATTAAAAAAATGGTATGTTACTAATTCTAAAGATTATTACAAATTTATAAAATGGTTTGAAGAAGATTATGAAGAACGTTTTTTAATTTGTGATTATATTTATTTGGTTTCTAAAAATAGAAAGTGTCCATATTGTGGTTTCGAAAATAATGAAATTAAAGTTATGATTACAGAATACTATAATTTTTATTTTGAACCGGATAATGATGGGGAATTTTATGAGTATTGTAATGGAGCAGATTCACCTCGTATTATTGACCTGTCACCTGCTAAAAGATTAATTAAAGGAAAAGTATTAAATTTTTTAAAAATTAATTACAACATTGATTTGGTAAACGGAAGATTATCACAACATTGCAAATTTTGTGATAGGCAAATAAAAATATCACCATCATTTGATTTTGGAATACATTCGCTCGAAGAAACAAAATATTTTACGCTATATAAAATTCCTATTAAAGAGGATGTGTTTCTTGATAATGTAGGTTGGTGTTCTACAGATGAATATATATATACTTATAGTAAAAAAATAGTTGTTTAATATTAAGCGTGGACAAATTGTCCACCTTTAATATAAATCTATCATTAGTTTAAGGAGGATGATACTATGAAAATTTAGTTGTGTTAAGAGAATCATAAATAAATTATTAATTATAAAATAAAGGAGATAAAAATGTCAGACAATTTATTAAAAAATATAGATATCAATAAAAAACTAATTAATAATGATGCATTATTTAATAATGTTTATTATATCTGTCAAAATTTCGATATTGTTCCAAATAAAGATCATTACGGTGTATGCATAGACTATCAAGATATATCTGAATTAAGAGATGATTTTTTATATGAATTATACGATACAATAGTAGATTGGGTTTATAGTTCTGAAAAATATAATTTTATTAAAAATGCAGCAATCAAAAAAGGAAAGTCAGAACAAGCTGCTACATCTGAAGTTATAAGAAAAGCTCAAGAAAAATTCAGAGGTAATAAAGATACAGAAAAATTGTTGATACAAGGACAACTAGGGGAATTACTATTATTTCATTTTATACAAAAATTTTTCAAAGCAACCCCATTGTTAAGAAAAATGAAGATAACAACAAGCAATAAACATGAGCGTTTTGGAGCTGATGCTATACATTTCAAATTTGAAAATGACAAACCTATTATAATATTAGGAGAAGCAAAAACATATACTTCAAAATACAGTTTTAATAAAGCTTTCGAAGAGGCTATTGATAGTATTTTGAATACTTACAAAACACATAGAAAGGAATTATACAGTTATATACATGAAGATTTTCTCGATAAGGAAATGAATGAAATAGCAGAAATGTATTTAAATAATACATTAAAAAATTTTGAAGTGCGATTAGTTAGTTTAGTTGTTTATAATGAAACTAAGAAAATTGAAATTACTAATCGTGAAGAAATACATAAACAAATTAAAAAAATTATTGAAGAAAAATATAAAAATTTTGATAAAAGCAAAATTAATATAAAGGATAATAGAATATTAAGTAGGATAACATATATTGTTATGCCTATATGGAAATTAGATGAATTCGCTAAAAGTTTTCAAAATCTAATATTTTAGAGGAAGGATAATGATATGGAACAATTAAAAAAAGAAATATTAAATAATTGGTTAAATATTGATTTTTATAGTGTTGCAAGAAAAATTGATTTTAACAATAGTAATATAGAAATCTCAAAAGAATTAATATTAAATACTATCAGGTGTTTAGACTATGAAACTTCTGTTGTTAAAAATCCTTCTGTCAATTATGTGATTACTATAATGGCACTAATGTGGGAATATATAGACCATGAAAAATATGATATACGAAAGATAGTTGTCAAATTTTTATCTAGGATAGGTTATCCCACATCTGCAATTATAGCAGATGATAAATTTGATAGAAAAAAGAATATGTTCTCACCATTGGGCAGTGTTTTGGAACAACTATTTGCAACATTAAATCAAGAAAAAAATAGTATAATAGTTAATGAACGTGAATTTTTGCTAACTAAATTTCAAATTGAGATTTGGACAGCTATGGATAAGGAAAAAGTGATAGGAATATCTGCCCCTACATCAGCAGGTAAATCATTTGTTATTTTATTAAAATTATTGGATACGCTCTTGAAACATAAATTAGACATAGTGTATATTGTTCCTACACTTAGTCTTTTAAACCAAGTTACAGAAGATTTTAATAAAAATATAAAAACATTAAATATACCAAATTGTAATGTTGTTAATTCTTATACTGGTCAAGAAAATATATATACTAATAATATTTTTGTATTAACTCAAGAAAAGGCTATATCTGCATTTAGTGACAGTGAAAATACTTTTTCAAAGGATATGATATTGGTTGTAGATGAAATCCAAAATATTGAACGTATTAAAGAAGATAATGACGAAAGAGCCAAGATTTTGTTTGATACATTAAATGAATTTAGATATAAAGATAATGTAAAACAGATTATAATTTCTGGACCTAGAATTTCTAATATTGAAAAAACCGGTGAAGAAATTTTTGGTATAAAAACTAAGAACATTACTACTATTGATTGCCCTGTATTGAATCTAACATATAGCATATGCAAAATAAAAGACCAATATTATTTAAAACAGTATTGTGCATTATGTGATAATCCATTAATAATGAAAATTACAAATCCTACAATAATTGAGGGGTACGGTAAAAATAAATATAATGACGAATTTTTATCTTATTTAAATTGTTTTATTGAACATTTAGGACAAAAGCAAAATATTATATTTTCTCCTACTGCTAAGGTTGCGAGAAAAATTGCGTGTCATTTAAGTGGAAAAGGTGAGGTAAATTCTAAAATTAAAGACTTGGAAAGGTATTACAAAAAATCAGTACATCCAAATTATTCTATGGTTAAGACATTGGAGAAAGGAGTAGCATATCATCATGGTAAATTGCCACAACATGTACGTCGAACATTAGAAATTGCAATTAGAAATAAATGGATAACAAATATTGCTTGTACAACAACATTATTACAGGGGGTTAATCTACCTGCACAAAATATTATTATCAGAAATCCACATCTATACCAAAATCGTAATAAATATTCGCCTGAATTATCTAATTATGAAATGGCTAATTTAAGAGGAAGAGCAGGTAGATTGATGAAGGATTTTATAGGTCGAACTTTCGTTTTAGATGAAACCTCTTTTCTTGATTCAGAAAGTTATGATGAAGAAAACACATTTAGTGATGCCAATAAAACTTTACCAACAGGATATAACGAACGATTTGAAGAAAATCGCAACGATGTTGAGGAGATTGTTATGTCTAATACTCCAGTTAATGAAAACATGGAGAAATATGGAGATTTAGTATCTTATATCAGACAATCGGTTTTAAGATATGGTACAAGAGCAGTAAATAAAATGAAAGATGTTGGTATTAAATTAAGTAAAGAACAAGTAGCTGCAATTGTTTTAAAATTAAAATCAATAACTGTTCCTAAAGAGATATGTGCGAAAAATAGATATTGGGATCCATTCGTCCTTGACGTTATTTACAAGAAATATAATGAAGATGTGCCGAATTCGCCATGTAAGAGAGGCGTGTGGGCTAAATTGAATCGTATGTTTAAATTTTTGAGGGATACACCAGAAACAAATGTAATGTATAAAAAATATATCCCAAAAAGATTTCAAAAAGGTTCTAATCGTAGTTATTTATTAAATTTGTGTATGTCTTGGTCAAATGAAACAACATTATTTGATATATTATCAAATAATGATTATCAAAATAAAGCTGAAGATAAAATAGAGGATGAAATAGAAGATACCATAGAAACTTTACAAAATACTGTTTCATATAGAGTTCCTTTATTATTAAAACCTATATTTGATATAAATAATCCAGAAAGTGTATTTTTATCTTCTATGCAAGCAGGTGCATATAGAACAATCCCAAAAAACTTGATTGAAATGGGAATACCTAGAGAAAGTGCATTATTCATAGATAAAAATATTTTTAATAACTTTAAAATTGAAGAAAATGAAGAACCTTTTTTAATTAAAGAAAAACTTAAAAAAGTAGTTATTGAAAAAAGAGATACATTACCTTTTTGGATAAATGAACAATTGGACGTTTTAGGTTAATATTGGTGAAAGGGGTGGACAAATTGTCCACCCCTTTGGAAATAAATCACTATGTCTTATTTAATAAGATATTTATACTTTGCTGTTATTAACATATCATCTTGTTCTTCAAGAGTTTTGGTATCTTGACCACAAGTAAGTATTTCCACATATTCAATATAATCGTTATTATAATCGTTATTTTCTTCTTCAAATGTGATTATTGCATTTGCTTTTTCTCTCTCACATTTTCTACAGATACAAATGAACTTTGTATTTGTTTCCTGAAGAGTATAACAATCATCAATCAAAACATAAGCATTATATCTTATGTTTTGAGCATATTCCAACATCTGCATAACAACCTTATTTGAGTGGTACATTTCACCAAAGATGAAGACAGATGTACATACATTGTGTACCTTAACTTTTAAATTTGAGTTTTTTTCTTTTGAAACATTCATTTTTTTATTTCCTTTCGTTATAAAAATATAGGAGGCTAATATATGGACTGTAGAGGTCATAATAGAAGAATACAGTTTTTTGTTATATAAAAAGCGTGGACAATTTGTCCACGCTACTTAACCTATTCTAATAATATCTTTGTACTTGTGATATAACATATTCATTTGGTCATAATTCTTATTGTTACATCTTCTTAATTGTCGGCGTTCATTCTTGAAAAAACGGCGTCCCATAAGCTTCTGAAGGAGATATTCCATAAGATGATAATTAATATCACTTTTAGCATAGCTATCAATCAAATCTTGAGGAAATCCGTAATAATATCCAAACATAACAAAAGCAAATTGACTATAATCTAAATCGTATAAATACGGTATTAGTTTATCTTTTGTTGGATAATAAGTACCGCTAAGATTGTATTCATCTGAAATATCATCAAATCCACAAGCAACTTCAATAGAGAAAGTGCGAAAAAAATGTGATTCAAAGTAATTGTCACAAATTGTTTTTGTGGAAGTATTTGTATACAATTTTTCATCATAGGTTGGAATTTCGTTTGTAGATGAAATCAAAGGACAGTCTACACTAGATAAAATTTCGTTTGCTTTCTCAAGCGAAAAGTCTACAAAAAACTTATCAATACTAGATAATGGAACATTATCATCTTGTATAAGATAAAACAATGTCCTTATTTGTTCGATTGTAACTTCCTTTTTGGCATAGTTCTTAATAAACTTTCTTGGAAGTCCAATAAAGTATCCTAGCATTGCATAAGCAAACTGAACCATATTCAAGGTACGCATATAAACAGATAACTCAGCTGCAGATGGGTGGGTACTATAACCTTCCGTGTATTCGTATTCCTCAAAATCAGGTAAAAGTTTTTCGTTATACAACTTTTCTCTTACATCCCATCCACATGAAAATCTATCGAATGAAGAACAATAGTAATCACAAAGAAACTGTACAACACTAGGGTTGTATTGATTTGAACTTTTACAAACAGTTAAGTCGTCATATCCTGAAAAAAAGTTATCTTCATTAAATAACTTATTTTCATACATACAATAATAATGAGCACCAAAATATAAATAATCTTTCATAAGTAAAATCCTTTCGTAAATAAATGAGGTGATTAAATGTCAAATTTAAGATTTCCAGACGCATCTGTAATTAAAAATTCTCGCTTTGTAAAGAATATTACTGCCGAAAAATTAGCAAGAATTCAAGACAATAATATTCAATTATTTGAAAGTCAGTACAAGGATAATTTGTATTGTCCGGAATGTAATCAAGCTAAACTGTTCCTAAGGAACGGAACAGAAAAGATACCACACTTTTCTCAATCTAAAAACTCCTTTCATAAAGATGATTGTTCACTGAATTACAAAAGTATATCAGCAAATCAGCTAAAAGTTATATATGAGGATAAAAATCCTGATAATTATGAAATACATAATAGATTAAACAAGATTATAGGTTTATTTTTTCAAAACAAAAATGTAGGTTCCAGTCCTTTAGTTATAAGCGTACCTAAAAAGAAAAAACCAACAACAAGTACATCAGTTGTTGGAGAAGAAACATATGTTAAAGCATCAATTCCAAGAAGATTAGTTACAGCTCTTAGGACAGAGGATTTAAGAAAAATCAAAATTTTCTATGGTGATGTTTATATTAAATGGAATAAAGCAAAAAATAATACAGACAATAAATCTAGGTGGTATTTAAGAATTTATAAGGACTATGATAAAAAGAATAGTAAATATAAATACTTGTGCTGTAGTATAGCTATTAGTGATAGGGTCTATAAATATTTAAAAGAGAATAAGGCTAATTATTTAGATAATCAGCACTGTTATATTGCTTTCTTTACTGAAATCTGTCAAAAAGAAAGTAATGGTAACTATTATAATAATTGTAGCCTAAGACACTCAGATTTTCTCGAAATCAAAACTATTCGTATAATTTAGGTAAAGCAAAAAGGTTGGACAAATTGTCCAACCTTTAATGTTATACTCATACCTTGGACAAATTGTCCAAGGTACTTCATTATATTAGATTTTTATACTATTGTTGTTTCTGTATGAATTAATAATTTCATCAACTTTAGTTTTATCAGAAGTTTTAATTCTAATAACACTATTTCCTTGTTCGTGTATAGGTCCTCCAAAGTCATTTACATATTCATATATTACCTTTTCGTTTTCTAGGATTTCAAAATGTTCTTTAGAGTCTTGAAAATATACTTTGTAAGTGTGCATAAAGACCTCCTAATAAATAAAGTGTGGACAATTTGTCCACACTTATAAGATTTATTTTAAAAGATTTTTATTATTTTGTTTCTCAATACTATGAATGATTTTTTCTATCCTCTCAATATCAATATCTTCACATTTAAGAATCACATTTTCTCCTTTGTTTATATAACTAAAATGAGATAAATTAATATCTTTATTATTTTTTAATTTTTCAAAAGTATCTTTAGTTATCAATTTAAAATGATGGACTGTTTCTATGTAACAATTCAAAGTACAAAACATATGAGTACATTCTTTTTCATAATCTAGAATTCTAGAATAGTTACGCTTTTTCATCAATTTTTTTATTTCATTAGTAATTGTATGTAACTCTCTCAATTCA
This sequence comes from uncultured Ruminococcus sp., assembly GCA_934476515.1. GTDB lineage: Bacteria > Bacillota > Clostridia > Oscillospirales > Acutalibacteraceae > Ruminococcoides > Ruminococcoides intestinihominis. The sequence continues at coordinate 79,480 of CAKSNZ010000006.1, forward strand.
TTTTTGGTGAAGTTACCGAATAAAATTTCCTTTAGTTTTGTTGCAGGATTACCTTTGTAAGAAATTTTACCATCTCTATTAAAAAGTAAAATTTTATCAAAACAATTCGTTTTATAAATGAAATCAACATTTTTGCAAATGGCATTTACAACTCTATCGTGGTTATATTTTGTTGTAGCTCGTGGTAATTCACCTATTGATAACGCATTTTCATATCTCAATATCGTACTTTGGTAAGATATTTCTGGTTTAACACAAATTATATGCAATTCTGTGTGATAATCTCTTTGATTCAAAAGTTTACAAGTATTGATTGGAACTTCTGCACTTCTGAGTGTTCCTTCTATAATAAGATTATATTTTTTTCTACTTAAATCATCAATCAGCTTTTCCGTAATTTTGTTGATAAAAGGTTGTGTATAATCTGCCGAATTTTCACCATGTTCTAATTGTATTTCTTTGTAGTAAGGGTGAAAAACTCTAAACTCATCAGCATTGATAATTGCGACATTTACGTTGTTTTTTAATATAAACCGTTGCAATGTACTTTTACCTGAGCCAGGTTGCCCACCTAAAATATATGCCGTAGGATTAGATACCGGAGATAAACATGATGTTATTCGATTGAATACAATGTTCGAATATATAAATTGAAATTCATCATTAGTATATTCATACATTTTTTATACCTGACTTAACTAAACTTGAAATAACGGTATCATACTGATTAATTGTTGAAAGTAATTTCAAGTAAGTTTCTTCATCTTCGCATAAAATAATCTTTTGTCTGTAAGTTAATAATTTATTATATAACATTTCAATACCATCAAAAGGCATATCACTATAATTCATATACCTTTCATAATCTGATAAAACCCTAGAAAACTTTTCATATAATGCTTCAGCTTTATTTGTAACTATATAATTAGTCATAAAGCAACCTCCTTTACACTATATCATATGTAAAAACTAATATGTTTTTCATTCTTTAAACTAATTTACAGTATTATTGTACTACTTATATTTTTTATAGTCAATAAATGTGACCAACAGAGAAAAAATAAATATTCCACACTCATAAACTAACAAACTATCAAGTGATTTATAATGACTGACAGAAAGACACTCAATGTGGAAAACTCAAAAGCAAAGTAATGTTGAAAACTTCTTATACTTGTACTCAATTATTCACAATTTTTCAGCCATAATACTCTAAGTTACATCTATACTTAAGGTATAATTTTATATTATTTTTCTTTCTGTTGGTATGTAAGTGGGTACTCCTCACAGAGGTATAAATTTTTGGACTACCCCTTGAAACAAAAAAGTAAGACTTGACAGTCTTGTGTAAATTGTGTACAATACTTTTAGATTTGAATATGTCTAAATCAAAAACAAATCTAAAAGGGAAGATACTTGTGAGCCAAGAAGAGTATCTTCTTTTTTTGCGTTGTATCTTAGGTTTATGAATTAAGATGGTATTTATCTGATAATAATTATCAGCATAACTGCCATCTTTCTTTTTTACTCTATATCTATTAATTAGACCTTTTTTAATTAGTGACTTAAGTGTAGCAATAACGCTAGAACGATGAAGATTTAACTGATTACAAATATCATTAAAACTGTTCCAGAATTGCATAGTACGGCTATCAGCACACTTGCAACAAAATAGATACATTCTGAATTCAGACGCAGTTAATTTATTTGATAATTTAAAAATTCTCCTACTAACAAAGAAATAGTTATATTTAACTACAGGTAAAGTATAATGATATGTACCAAGCTTATGCTCATCGACAAAATATCTTCTAACTTCAAGGATTAAATTGAGTCTATTAAGTTTGTCAATGATACGAGAAATAGTCTTAGGTGTTAGACCGGTCATCGTAGCAATAGCTTTTTGTGATATTCTTACATATTTTTTATTCTTATAGCATACTCCACGTAAACTATACATTGCAGTTAATACAGTTAATTCTGTTGCACTAAGGTTCATATCAAAGATTGTATTAGGCATTTTAAAAAGTTCATTGCTACGCATTTCTATTCCTCCTTTCATTGATTTAGAAATAAAAAAACTGCACTTGCTATAATAACAAGTGCAGTATATCTAATTACATATATGACATAAATATATAAGATTATATAGTATGACTAATTGACATTTTTAAATTTATATGATAAAATCAAATAAATTCAAAAACTGATGTTAACAACCGTTTCTTGTTATCATTAGGCTTCAGTAGGTGTTCCACCACCTGCTGAAGATGAATTTTTTATTTTTATTAAATTATAAATTAAAAGTTGAAATTTGTCAATTATAAATTTAGCCGTTACTTCATAAGTGGAGTAACGGCTTTATTGTATAACGAAAACCCCCGATTGTATCGGGGGTTCAAAAAAGCTTTAGCGATGAGTATAAAAAACAAACT
>CAKSNZ010000007.1 GCA_934476515.1 uncultured Ruminococcus sp.
GAGTTTGTTTTTTATACTCATCGCTAAAGCTTTTTTGAACCCCCGATACAATCGGGGGTTTTCGTTATACAAAAAGAACTAGGGTTGTAGAAAAATTACTACAACCCTAGTCGATATATGTTAATAATATGAAATAGATTTCTTACTAACAGGAAAAGTAAAATATGTATTCGGATATGGCTCATTAGTGTAGGTGAAATCCCACCATTCTGTTTGGCATGGAGAAAATCCACATTCTACCATTACACTTCTTAAATACATTCTATTGTTATACTGTTCATCAGTAATTCCTGTATAATCAGGGCATGATAGTTCACCAAAGTAATCAAATGTTCCACCCATATCTACATCCTTTTTTATCTTTGTATCATACAATGTCATATCTACTGTACAACCTCTGCTATGGCCAGAATAAATGGCAATATATGGTCCAAACAAAACTGATTTATCAAGTTCAGGATAAAAAAACTCCTTCATCCTTGTATCGCTTAAATCATTTGCCCACTTAACAAAATGTTCTACTGCTTTTTGTGGTCTGTAAGCATCATAAATTTTAATTACATAACCTTTTTTTCTAAATTTCTTTGCTGCCTTTGACAATGCAGTTGCTGCTTCATAGGTTAGAAGAGCTAAAGAATCTTCATAACCATCGATCACATCGCCAACGAAATTATAAGTAGAAGCATATCTAATATCCAGTTTTACATCAGGAATTATATCTGTAACAGAAACAAAACCAGTTGAATCATATATATTGTTTGGATTTGACTTTTTTGGTACAATATTTATAGTAGAAGTTGGTACAGTAGTAGAAACCCTAGTTGTACTAGTTGTTGTTATCTTCTCACTTGTAGTTGTACTGTTTTTGTTAGCGGAAACAGTTGTAGTATTAACTTTGGAAGTAGAAGCACTTGAATTTGAGTTTTTTGTATTATTGCAAGATGTGAAAAAAAACAAAGTACATATTACACAGAGCAAAGAAATTACAATTTTTATAATCTTCATAAGTTTCTCCGTTAATAAGGTGCTACATAAGTTAAGCAAGTATCTTTACAATCTCCCTCATCTACACCTTTAATAGTTAATTTTACATAACTTGTTTCAATAGGATTAGGAAAATCAATAATTTGTGTAGCGTTTCTATCTTCTACATCATACACTTCTAAAGTTTTCTCTACTGAATAGCCATTAGAAAATTCAATTAACACATCTGTTATTTTACTATTGATTTTATACTGTTTTGCTGTACCACCAGCATAACCGTTTTTTATTTTTAACCCAGAAACTAATTGGGTTTCTGGTAAATTCAATTTTATCCATTCACCAATACCAACACCACTAGAATTTTCGCACCAACAAGTATCATCATCATACATTACATTTATAGGATTATAGTCATATGAATATTCATCAGGCAATGTTGAACTAGCATCTGCACTAATAAAGGATGTTGCACTATCCAATAATGGGATAGAAGTCAATTCTTCATTTGTCTGCTGAGTTGTATGGTCAGTGATAACTGTGCTGCTTGTTATAGTCGAAGTATTTTGTTCTGTATTTTCCTGATCACTAACATCAACTATTCTATTTTTATTTGTATTCATACTATTAAACACAAAATAAATAACTGAACTTGCTACAATTATAACACAAATAGTTATTATAATAGCAATAATCATAGGCAACTTTTGGCTATTTTCCTTTAATGGATACACATTTTTATTTTGACTATTTGTTTTAGACATAGTTGCATTGTCAATTTGACTAGAATATCCAGATCGATAATTCACACCTTTATACGTAGGAATAGTTACTTGCTTACCACACATATCATCATTCATTTTTGTATTTATTCTGGTATCAAGAGCATTATTTGTTAAATCAAGTAGTTCTGTTATGGTTTGACAACGGTCACTGTGGTTAACTGCAAGTCCATACATTAGTATTCTTTCTAACTGTAGTGGAATGTTAATTCCTAATTCAGATAGACTTTTTAGATTATCATTCATATATCTATCTATTGAGTCTTCAGGTGGTATTCCAGTAATGCATTTATAAATTGTTGCACATAGTCCATAAACATCTGTCCATGGACCTTGTTCTCCATTAGTTTTATGTTGTTCAATAGGAGCATAACCACTTTTATACAATATAGTTTTTGTATTGTTTTCTTCAGAAAACTGTCTTGCAGAACCAAAATCCATAAGTTTTAGTTGAGTTTCAGGAATAAACATAATATTGTCAGGGCTTATATCTCTGTGAATAATATGATTTTCATGAATTTTTATTAGTGATTGCATGACAGGCTTCATCAAAGAAAAAACAGTTTCAGCATCCATAACACCATTAACAGAAATATAATCTCTTAAAGTTATACCATCAAGATACTCCATAACAATATAAGCAGTATTATTTTCTTCAAAAAAATCTCTCACTTGAACTATACCATTTTCATTAGAAAATTTGGCTAGATTTCTTGCTTCATCTAGAAATTTTGACTTTTCTCTTTGGTAAAAGCTCTCATAATTTTGAGAAACAGGTAATACATCGTTTGAATATCTATTATCTCTATTTGCATAATTAGAAGGAAAATATTCTTTGATAGCAACTCTGATATTTAATGTGGTATCAAAACCTATATATGTAATTCCAAATCCACCCTCACCAATGGAATTACCTATCAAAAATTTATTGTTAAGGATAGTTCCAGGCACTAGGAGATGTGATATAGTCTGTGGTACTGTTACTTCACCACAATTATTGCAGTAATTATCTTCATTCAATTCACCCATACATTTATAGCAACGCATTTGTTCCACTCCTTGCTCATTATCAGTAAGTATATATTTTGATTTTATCACAAACAAATAATATAGTAAAGAAATATTCAAATAAAAACATTCACAAAAAAACATCACTTTCACAAAATTAATGGGTTACCTATTATTTACAACATCTCATGGTATGAACAAAAGACTGTTATTGTACTACTAGCATTATTATACTTAGGTGTTAAAAATATTCATCTTGGTCCTACACTACCGGCTTTTCTATCTGAAAATGTAGCAAAGGTACTTATTGATAACTTTGGTATTTCCGGTATAGGTACAGTTGAAGATGATATTGAATTATTCTTCGGAAAATAATATAAAAAAAGAACTAGGGTTGTAGAAAAATTACTACAACCCTAGTCGATATATATAATATCATTTGTGCCATAAATTATTATAAAGAATATTTTTCTCTTTTTGGTAATAGGATAGCATACTTTATTTAAAAAATCATCCCTTATGGCAAAAATGATATTAAATTAGGCCAAAATGATTAATTACAAATAAAAAACAGCTATAAAAAACACAACCTTATAAGAAAGGTTGTGTTAGTTTTTAATTATACATTGCCAAATTCTTGAATCTCAAGACCTTTATTATGTTCTAACGCCCAATCAATTGACCAATAAGATGTAAATAGAAGTAAGTGATTACCTCTTAAATCTTGAATTCTCTTTGTATCGGATGCTAAGTCAAGAGCCTTAACATCAACCTCACTGTCATTCTTAATCCAACGGATAAACTGATAAGGTAGGTTTTCCATAATAATTTCTACATTGTATTCATTGTTTAGTCTGTACTTTAGAACATCAAACTGAAGTACACCAACAACACCAACAATTACTTCTTCCATACCGGCATCTAGTTCTTGGAAAATCTGAATTGCACCTTCCTGTGCAATCTGATTTGTACCCTTAATGAACTGCTTTCTCTTCATTGTATCTTTCTGTCTAACTAAACAGAAATGTTCAGGTGCAAAGGTAGGAATACCCTTAAATTTAAACTTATGTGATGGTGTACAAACAGTATCACCGATTGAGAAAATACCAGGGTCAAATACACCGATAATATCACCGGCATAGGCTTCATCAACAATTTCTCTTTCTTGAGCCATAATCTGTTGTGGCTGAGAAAGTTTAATTTTCTTGTTGCCTTGCATATGGAATACTTCCATATTCTTCTCAAACTTACCTGAACAAATACGCATAAAGGCAATTCTGTCTCTATGGTTCTTGTTCATATTAGCTTGAATTTTAAATACAAATGCTGAGAATTCATCACTTTTAGGTTCAATAATACCGTCATCAGATTCTCTTGCAAGTGGTGGTGTAGTTAAATTTAAGAATTCTTCTAGGAATGGTTCAACACCAAAGTTAGTTAAAGCTGAACCGAAGAATACAGGTGTAAGTTCACCTTTACGAACTGCATCAATATCAAATTCATCACCTGCACCATCAAGAAGTTCTACATCTTCAAGTAAAGTTTCTTTTTGACCGTATGCTAGGTGTGAATCAAGTTCAGGGTCATCAAGAGTAAATTCTTCTTTTTCAACTTCCTTTTGACCGTTATTAGCAGTAAAGGCAATAACTTTCTTAGTGTTTCTTTCATAAACACCTTTGAATTCTTTACCTGAACCTATAGGCCAGTTAATAGGACAAGTGTTGATACCAAGTACATTTTCAATATCTTCAAGTAGGTCATAAGGACTCTTAGAGTCTCTATCCATTTTATTAATAAATGTAATAATAGGAATATGTCGCATAACACAAACTTTGAAAAGTTTGATTGTTTGGTTTTCTACACCCTTACTACCGTCAATAACCATTACTGCACAGTCAGCAGCCATTAGTGTTCTATAAGTATCTTCTGAGAAGTCTTGGTGTCCGGGTGTATCCAAAATGTTGATACAATATCCTTTATATTTAAACTGAAGAACTGAAGAAGTAACAGAAATACCTCTTTGTTTTTCAATTTCCATCCAGTCTGATACAGCATGTTTAGCTGTTCTCTTACCTTTTACAGAACCGGCAAGGTTAATTGCTCCTCCGTATAGCAACAGTTTCTCTGTTAGTGTTGTTTTACCTGCGTCAGGGTGAGAAATGATTGCAAAGGTTCTTCTTTTATCAATTTCGTTAAATAAATCGCTCATTTTTCCTCCAATAATACTTGACATATCTCTAAAAGTATATTTTACTATTATTAATAGAATTAGTCAATGTTTTTGAGGTAATTATGAAGAAAATCGGATTATATATTCACATTCCTTTTTGCAAAAGTAAATGTCCTTACTGTGACTTTTTCAGCATTAAGATGAATGATGAAGAAATGAACAGGTATGTAGATAAAGTAATTGAAAGATTTGATAAGTACTGTAATGACAATATTGTGCTTGATACTGTTTATTTTGGTGGTGGTACACCTAGTACATTAGGTACTGAAAGAATTGCTAAAATACTAAATGTAATTAATGATAAATTTACTGTTGATGAAAATGCAGAAATTACTATGGAAATGAACCCTACCAGCAAAGAATTAATTGACTTTACTGTACTTAAAGAATGTGGGTTAAACAGATTATCAATCGGTATGCAATCTGCTGTAGAAAGTGAAATGAAGTTACTTGGAAGGACTCATAGTCAGGAAGATGTAATCAATACTGTTAATCAGGCTAAAAAGTCAGGTATTGATAATATTTCACTAGACCTTATTATTGGTGTACCTACTCAGACTAAAGAGTCACTAAAATATTCTATGGACTTTTGCAAGTTCCTTAATGTTAAGCATATTTCTGCTTATATTCTAAAGATTGAAGAAGGTACAAAGTTCTACACAATTAAGGATAGTTTAAATATACCTAGTGATGATGAACAAGCTGAAATGTATATGTATGTTAGTGAATACCTTGAAAGTATTGGATATAGTCAATATGAAATTTCTAATTATTCTTTAGAAGGTTTTGAAAGTAAACACAACACAAAATACTGGAGATGTGAAGAATATATTGGTATTGGTCCATCGGCACATTCATTTTATAATGGTGAAAGATTTTACTACAACAGAAGTTTTGAAGAATTTTATAATGATAAAACTAATTTTGATTGTATTGGTGGTACTGAAGAAGAATTTATTATGCTTAACTTACGACTTAAAAGAGGTTTGATTTTTAAGGAATATGAAGAAAAGTATAATAAAAAGTTTCCTGAAGAAATTATTAAGAAAGCTAAAATCCTTGAAAAAGCAGGACTGCTGACTGTTGATAAAGAAAAGGTATCCCTAAACCGTAAGGGATACCTTGTATCTAATGCTATTATATGTGAGTTAATTTAGTAGAAAAATCTAATGTACTTTACATTGTAGAAATCACAAGCAGTGACATTTCTTGTTCCTCGTTCATTGATTAAAAGGAAGTTAGTACCTACACCTAAAAGTGTACCTTCTAGTGTCTGAACTGTATTTGTACCCATCATAAAATTAACTTGAACCATTCTTCCGATTTGAGTTCTTGCAAAGCTATTTAGATACTGAATACTCTGAGCATCTACTAGTAAAGACTGAAAAGGTTGGTTGTGTTCTTCTATTGGTTGAGCACTTTCTTCTGTAGTTAAATTAACCCTCATTGGGGATGAAATTGGAACTGATGAACCTGTTGCAGTTTCGCTTGAATTTCTGTTACCTGAATTGATTCCATCTAAATCCGACATTGGCGTTGCTACAGATTGGATACTGCTACTTGGTACAATATTACTGTCATTTACACCGGTATTCATACTTCGATTTCTATTCATTTGATGTGCATTTGCAATATCCTCTAGGGATGGGATATTCACGACATCTGATGTATTAGCATACATATATCTATTAGCGTTATTACCTGTCAAGCCATAGATTTGACCTAAATCTATCATATTTCTATTAACCATATAATCCTCCTATTAAGTATCAGCATATGCGTTAGTTGGTGCATAAAAGCAATGCTCCCCTATTCGTGTATATAATATGCCTACCTTACTGGGGAAATATGTTGGACAAGCAGTACTATATGGATTAAAGTAGAAAAGGCTATTGCCTACTGTTGAAAGTCTTCCACCGGCTAAAGCCCAATCTGCTATTTCATATTGTATGGGGTCAGGGGTCATATTATAAACATTTTGAGGATTATAAGCACCATTAATATTGTCATGATAGCAGGTGAATTGTCGATATTGAGTTAATATATTACGAACATTGCCACCGTCATTTACTCTTGCAAATTCTCCATAAGGAATTGTTGCTCTGTTCATAATTAGGGTTGCTATGGCTTTCATACCATCTTCCCCTTCGGATTCTGCTTCACACTTTAATATACGAGCAAATAGTTCTCTAGTGTCTAAAGCCATACTATCACCTCACCAATCGTTATATATTATGGTGAGGTTTTAATTTTGACACAAATTTAATCTATATGGTCCTCATAGTAGTCATCAGCATCTTCAAAATCATCAAAGTCATCATAATGGTCTTCATAAAAATCATCAGAATCGCTATAAATTTTTACATTATATTCATCATCATTATATGAATTTGAATTTTTTCTGCCATAAGAATAATTACTGTTGTATGAATTGTAATTGTCATTTACAGTATAGTCATCATATGTTGTTGTAGTTGGAATAGTATGAGATTTATAAAACTGTGAATACTCATTATCTCTTGCTTTTCTTTCAGCTACAGAATTTTCATAACCGACAATCAAAGCCACTGCAAGAATTATGCCGATAATTAGGAGAATAATGCTACCAAGTGAATTAAAATGCTTTTTCTTATACTTACCTGTCGGTGAATGAATATCAGAATTACAAATTTGGTAATTCATAAAGTCATTATTGAAATCATTGTTAAAACCGTTGTTACTCATAGAAATACTCCTTTCATATAGGTAATATCTTCTTACAGTTACATTATAACACATTTACTGTCCCAAAAGTGGGACAGTTATTTTTTATAAAGAAAAAAGCTACCAAAATAATTGATAGCTTTTATAGTAGTATTGAATTATTTTTTTAGATTAATTTCAATTTTCTTATTCTCGGCATCATTTATAGATAACTTAAAATCTAGGTTTTTAAAATTTTTCCAATGTTTCTCTGTAACATTAGATTTTGCAATAGCATAAGGAAGAATAACATTAGTAGAGTCACCGGACTTTTCTATGCCCTTATAGTTTCCTGAAAATATATCATCAAAAATGTTAAAATTGAATACAGCTGAAATTGCTTTACATTGTGTGTAAAAACTAGATAAAGAAAAATCATATTTTTTATAATACTTATCTGATAACATTTTTAAATTCATATTTACAAGTATAAAAACAAAATCATCATCATCAAATGAACTATTACTAAAGCTACCATATTTCTTTGTAAATTCATCTTTATAAAGTATCTCATAGTCAGTAACTTGGAACTGAAAATTGCAATGTTTTACCTTGTCACCAATAGAATACTGCACTATATCGACAGGTCCATGAACAATATTTACATACGCAACCCTAGAAACATAAGCAATAGATAATAATAAAACGATGGAAAGAATAATTACTTTTTTCTTACTCATTTTCTTTAAGACTCCTATGACCAACAATCTTGCCCTCAAAGATTGTATAAATTTCATCAGAAAGAAATTCAAGTTCTTCTTTATCATGACAAGCAACAATAATTATTGAACCCTTTTCCTTTAGTTTTGCAATAATCTGTCTTACATTTTCAACACCACTTTCATCAATAGCGTTGATAGGTTCATCAAGTAAAACCACCTTTGGACTACCCATAACAGCATTGGCAATACCTAGCTTTTGTTTCATACCTAAAGAGAATTTTTTATAAATTTTCTTATCATTAGGGTTAAGTCCTACTTGCTCCAGTACTTCCTTAATCTCATCATCTGTTACCTTAGAATTGATTGAAGCCAGCACCTTTAGATTTTTAAAAGCTGAATATTCCGGAATAAAAGCCGGATTTTCAATTAAAACACCTATACTAGGCGGGAAAGAATAATCCTTACCAAGTATCTTATCATCAAACTTAACAACACCACTTGTAGGTCGAATAAGTCCACAAATAGTTCTCATAAGCATAGTTTTACCGGAACCGTTCTTTCCCTCAAAACCATAACAAGTGCCACCTGTAAGGGTAAGATTAATATTATCAAGTACAGTAACACCTTTGATTTTCTTTGTTAGATTTTCAATTTGTAATATCATATTAACCTCAATTCTTGTTTAAAATATCTTTCTTGCTAAAGTAAATATAACCAAACACAAGGAAAACAACAGCGATAATTCCTAAATATAAGAAAGCCTGTTCCATAGTACGACCATCTTCAACATTAAAGAACTTACTCCTAAATATCTGAGAGAAGTTACCTATTAAAAATGGAGAATCATAGTAAGTTCCTAATGTAAAATAACCGATTATTAAAACCAATGAAATAAATGGGTTAACTACAAAAGAAAGAACAACTTGTACTATACTAATAGTCATTGAAGTTAACAGCGGAACAACTAACATATACACTATAAAGGTAGGCATATAAATATCAGAAATATCTACTTGATAGAAAAGGTTAGTTACTTCTATATTTAGATTAGTTGAAACATTACCACTATCAAATAAACCAAATACAAGAGTAGTACAATAAATAGTAATATAAAACAAAACTACTAAAATAACTGTCAAAATTATCTTGGAAGTAAACCATAATACTCGGCTTTGGGAACGAACTAAAGTATTTTTGCCATATCCTGATAAATCACGAATTGGATAATACCCTACAATAAGAGCTACAAGGACTTGATTACAAATCCAATTTGCCGGCATACGAAATTGTTCATCATAACTATATACTTTATCACCTTTAAGATTATAAAAAAGATAATCAAACCAAGAAAGACTTGAGTCACCTTTAATATGATTTACCGCTAAATAATTATGTAACTGATAATGCATTAAAAAGCACATAGCAACACATACAAGGATTGTAAACAGAAATTTACTTCTTTCTTCTCTAAATCCTCGTTTAATATCAAATATAGAAAGTTTAATAAGTTTCACTACGCAAACCTCCTATAATGAACATTAATATTGAAAAGAGAAAAATCGCTATTACCATAATTGCTAATTCTATTCCAGGTATTGAATTATATTGATATGGTGGAAGAAACATATCCGGTTGTAATTCATATCTACCTAACTGTTGACATACAAAATCAAGTACAACAACAAAAATAAATGAGGACATAAACACAGTGAATTTATGGCTTAGTACATTGCTTAATGACATTGCAAAGCAAGCAAACAGACCTCCAAAGACAAAATCAAGTAAAATATAAGCAATTACATAAATAAGTGGATGTTGAAAATACAACCCACCCCACAAACTACTATCAACTATAGAAGTATTCATAATTGAATCTGGAATTCTTGCCGGTGAATATAATGCAGCAATCATAAAACTAAATACAAGAGGTGTAGAAACTGCTACACCACCTGAAATGAAAGTTGCAAAATACTTGCTAAACAAACATTTAACCTTACTACACTGAGTATAAAGGTTCTTAAGATAACCGTTTTTTCTATCATCAAAATAAATCATACTAGCGGGATATACGGCTAACAATGGAAAAACATAGAAAAATATAATTGCCTCTTCACCATAACTCATTCCTAACCATCTATCATATAAGGTATTTAAATCAGCACATTCAGCTAAATTATTTTGAGCAATATATTTATAAGATTCTATTTCATACATAAAATTAGTTATGTTAAAGTACAATGCACATGCAACACCAAAAAGTAAAACAATCAACATTCTTTTATTAAAAATTGCCCTTTTCAGTTCTAACTTAAAAATATTCATTATAAATTCCTTTTAAATCAATCATAATCATAACTTAATTTTTTATACAATGTTTTATCATCATTTTCTATATAGAAATATGCTGAATTGTATAAGTCATTATCAAGAATGTATCTAAATGTTACAATCTTGGTTTCTTTAGGTTTAAACTTAATAGAGCAATACTCGTTGTAGTTACCGGAAGATTGATTAGATGAAGGATAAACATAGATAGGGATAGTTTCTTTCTGAACCTTTCCATTCTTATCTTTATATACCTTTTCCTTAACAAAAGATTGATTTCCTAAAGAATCCTCCTTAATAAATTTAACCTTTGGTAATTTAGTTAAAGTAACCTCATCATCAGAAGAATTACGAATCTTTAACTGTAATGTGTGTAAAGTTCTATTAACCTTAGTTGTTTTATTGACTAGCTTATTATTTTCATAAGTATATCTAGTGTAAGCCTTTAGAGAGTACTCACGATTAAGCTCCCTCTCTTTACTATCTTGATATTTTATATTAGAATCATCAACTGCCTGAACAATAGGAACAAAATCCTTACTATAATTGTAATAATTCATAAAATCATTATTTTTATCATAATCATCATATCCAAAATTACGGTTGTAATCCACAAACCAAACTGCGAATTTATTACCGTCAATATTTAAGAAGTTTGGGTTTTCTTCATCAATAGTATTAATATATTGTTCTACTAACTTCTTAGGTTCAGTGGAATTTGACTCGGTTGTTGTAGGCACAGTTGTATTTTGTGACAAGTCGGTTTTATCCGACTTGTCACAAGAACATAACGCACAAGCTAAAATAGATATAAATAAAATACTTAGTAATTTTTTCATTTGAACACCTGCAATTCTAATGGAGTTCCTGTTGTAGGTGAAATAATCATTGCATCTTCTAAATCCTTATCAATTATAAATCCAAGTTGACAATTCATAGTTTCATTAGGTTTAAAAGTATAGTTAGAAAAACCTTTTAGTTTTTTCCCATTATTTTTTGTATTTTTGTACTGTGAATTAGAGAAATAAACACTAGATTCTCTAAAGGCTAAATTGTCATTTTCATCAGTAAATTGATAATTGAATAATTCATCTGTAACAAATTCATTATCTAGGTTTTTGTAACGATGAAAATCCAATATTAATGGCAATGCCATTGATACCTTTTGGTCAGAAGTATTCTTATATTCTACATCAAGGACAACAAACTCACGTTGAGCATTCTTATTAACTGAAATAAGCTTTTCATCTAAACCACCATTAATAATTTTCTTTGTTGTTCTTTTATAAGTTTTAAAATTTCCGTTATCATCTACAATAGGTGCAATATCTTCACTATAATTTTCAAAATTTTCCTTTGGGAAATTTTGAATATTCTTATATTTGGAAACTTTATTAAAAGTAGCAGTGATAACAAGTGTATTACCATTATCATCGAATTTATTATATGAAAAGTAGTTTCCATCGCCAATTTTCATTAAATATGATTTGGGAAATTTATTATGCTTATATAAACTTAAAAGTTCATCATCTGTATAAGTTTTCCTTGCTATGGTACTTGGCTGAGAAACACTGTTTTTATTATCATTAGTTTCACTATTAGAATAAGTGCAACCACTAAACAAAGCACACAATGTAAGTATCACAGTGATTAGCAACAAAATTAAACTTCTTTGTTTCATAATTTTTCTTTTTCCTTTCGTTTCTATCGAATAATATCGTTAGAATATTAATATTAAATTAACGCAACGCAAATAATTTAAAAGCACAAATGTTAAACTGAGATACTATGCATACAATTAGTATTGTTCAACTTTACATAGTGAATTTTCATTATTTTTAATCATTTCATCAATTTGTCTATATTGTACCATTTTATGTTAATAATTTCAAGAGTTTTTTTAACAATATTAAAGTTTTTACTATATAATAAAATATTAATCTACATTATATGATAATTTTATACTATTCAACAAAGAAAAAAGCAAGGTGCAAAAACACCTTGCTTTTTAGCAATATTGTAATTATTTTAAGGCTGTATAACCCATTAAATACTCATCAACTTCAGCTGCTGCATCTCTACCCTCACGAATAGCCCATACAACAAGTGACTGACCTCTGTGCGTATCACCGGCAGTAAACACCTTATCTACATTTGTAGAATATTTGCCTTGTTCAGTAGCTACATTACTTCTCTCATTAGTTTCTACACCAAAAGCATCTGCAATATACTTCTTTGGACCTAAGAAACCGGCTGCAATTAGTACAAGTTCAGCATCTAGGTACTTTTCGCTACCCTCTACTTCTTGCATTACTCTTCTGCCTGTTTCCTTATCAGTAACGAACTGAACCATAACTGTCTTGACACCCTTTAGGTTGCCGTTTTCATCCTTGACAAATTCTTTAACAGTTGTTTGATAAATTCTTGGGTCATGACCGAATACTGCAATTGCTTCTTCCTGACCGTAGTCTGTCTTGCAGACTCTTGGCCATTCAGGCCATGGGTTGTTGTCTGCTCTTGAGTCAGGTAATTTTGGCATCATTTCTAGCTGAACTACTGACTTACAACCTTGACGGATTGATGTACCGACACAGTCATTACCTGTATCACCACCACCGATAATAACTACATTTTTGTCTTTAGCAGAAACATAGTTACCGTCTTGTAGGTTAGAGTCAAGAAGGCTCTTTGTTGTTGCCTTTAGGAAATCTACTGCAAAGTAAATGCCGTTTGCATCTCTGCCCTCTGCTTTAATATCTCTAGGATTACCGGCACCACAACAAAGTACCACTGCATCATACTTATTAAGTAGCTTACTTGCCTTTACATCTTCACCAACATTAGCATTTGTTTCAAACTTAACGCCTTCTTCTTTCATTAAGTTTACTCTTCTGTCAATGAACTGCTTTTCAAGTTTCATATTTGGGATACCGTACATTAGTAGTCCACCGATACGGTCATCCTTCTCAAATACAGTAACATTGTGACCTCTCTTGTTTAGCTGATCTGCACAAGCTAAACCGGAAGGACCTGAACCGATAATTGCAATATTCTTATCAGTTCTAACCTTTGGAGGGTTAGGCTGCATCAAACCTGAGTTATAAGCAAACTCAATGATAAAATTCTCGTTTTCCTTAACAGAAACAGGATTACCGTTAAGTCCACAAGTACAAGCTGCTTCACATAGAGCAGGACAAACTCTTGAAGTAAATTCAGGGAAGTTGTTTGTCATAAGTAGTCTATGTGCTGCTGCCTCATATTCGTTTGTGTATAATAAATCGTTCCATTCAGGTACAAGGTTGTTCAAAGGACAACCTGATACCATACCCATAATAGGCTTACCGTTTTGACAGAAAGGAACACCACAATCCATACATCTTGATGCCTGTTGTCTTCTTTCGTTTTCTGGCAATGGTGTGTGGAACTCTTTATAATTCTTAATTCTTTCAAGAGGCGATGTGCCTACATTGCTTTTTCTTTCAAATTCTAAAAAACCAGTTGGCTTACCCATTTTCAACGCCTCACTTTCTTGTATTAATATAGAATGCTTCAATCTTTGCTTGTTCAGGTGTCATACCTTTTTCTTCCATAGCATACATTGTCTGCATCATCTTTGCGTAATCGTTTGGTAAAATCTTCTTAAACTTAGGAACATATTCATCAAAGTTATCAAGGATTTCCTTACCCTTTGGAGAGTCTGTTGCCTTAACATGTTCTTCAATCATATTCTTTAGTTCAAGAATATCGGCTTTTTCTGATACAACGCTAACAGAAACAAGCTCTTTGTTCATTCTCATATATAGGTCTGAGTCTTCATCAAGTACATAAGCGATACCACCACTCATACCGGCTGCAAAGTTCTTACCTGTTTTACCTAGGATAGCAACTCTACCACCTGTCATATATTCACAACCATGGTCGCCTACACCTTCAACAACTGCAATAGCACCTGAGTTTCTTACGCAGAAACGCTCACCTGCTACACCACTGATAAATGCTTTACCACTTGTAGCACCATATAGAGCAACATTACCGATGATAATGTTTTCATCTCTCTTAAATGTGCTACCCTTTGGAGGATAAACAACAAGTTTACCACCTGATAGACCTTTACCAAAGTAGTCGTTACTGTCGCCCACAAGTTCAAGTGTTAGACCCTTTGGAATAAAAGCACCAAAGCTCTGACCACCTGCACCGTTACACTTAACCTTAAATGTATCATCTTCAAGTGTGTTATCACCAAAGTGCTTTGTGATTTCTGAACCGAAGATTGTACCAACAGAACGGTCTGTATTTGTAACATCAATTTCGATTGAATGTTTCTTCTTTTTATTCTTAAATGCCGGTTCTAACTGCTTTAGAATGACCTTTTCATCAATAGTCTTTTCCAGTTCAAAGTTATAAACATCAGCCGGATTAAATCTCTGAGGTTCATCAGAACTGACAAATGGATTGTTGATAATCTGACTTAAGTCAATTCTTGATGCCTTGCTACCCTCTTCAGTTTCTTTAACCTTTAGTAGGTCTGTTCTACCGATTAGTTCATCAACTGTACGGATACCAAGTTTAGCCATATATTCTCTTAACTCTTGAGCTATAAAGTGCATAAAGTTAACAACATATTCAGGCTTACCCTTAAATCTCTTACGAAGTTCAGGGTTCTGAGTTGCGATACCTACAGGACAAGTGTCTAGGTTACATACTCTCATCATTACACAACCCATTGTTACCAAAGGAGCTGTTGCAAAGCCATATTCTTCTGCACCTAGTAAAGCTGCTACAAGAACATCTCTACCTGTCATTAACTTACCGTCTGTTTCAATAACAACCTTAGAACGAAGTCCGTTCATAATTAGTGTTTGGTGAGTTTCTGCAAGACCAAGTTCCCATGGTAAACCTGCATTATAGATTGAGTTTCTAGGAGCGGCACCTGTACCACCGTCAAAACCTGAAATTAAAATAACACCTGCACCGGCTTTCGCAACACCAGCTGCAACTGTACCTACACCTGCTTCTGAAACCAGCTTAACTGAAATTCTGGCATCTTTATTGGCATTCTTACAGTCATAGATTAGCTGAGCTAAGTCTTCGATTGAATAAATATCATGATGTGGTGGAGGTGAAATTAGGCTAACACCAGGTGTTGAATGACGAGTCTTTGCAATCCAAGGATATACCTTTTTGCCTGGTAGGTGACCACCTTCACCGGGCTTTGCACCCTGAGCCATTTTAATCTGAATTTCTTTTGCACTTACAAGGTATTCTGATGTAACACCGAATCTACCGGAAGCAACCTGTTTAATAGCAGAACAACGGTTAAGTCCATCTTTACCGATTGTTAGACGGTCTGTATCTTCGCCACCTTCGCCGGAATTTGACTTACCACCGATTTGGTTCATAGCAATTGCCATTGTTTCGTGAGCTTCTTTAGAAATTGAACCGTATGACATAGCACCTGTCTTGAATCTATGGCAAATGCTTTCTACACTTTCAACCTCATCAATAGGAATACCACCGTCTTCAGGGAAGTTAAAGTCAAGAAGACTTCTTAGGTTCATATTTGTATCTTCTCTATTGATAGCTTCTGAATACTTCTTGAATAAATCATAATTATCTGTCCAAGTAGCTTCCTGTAGAAGGTGAATTGTTTCAGGGTTATATAGATGTTCTTCTTTACCACTTCTTAGCTTATGACTACCGGCACTTTCAACTTCAAGCTGAATATTTAAGTCTAGTGGGTCAAAGGCTGATGCATGAAGTCTTTCGGAACGCTTACTAATATCCTGTAGTGTAATACCACCAACTCTTGAAACAGTATTTGTAAAGTACTTATCAATTACTTCCTTAGAAATACCGATTGCTTCAAAAATCTTAGAACCTAGGTATGACTGAATTGTTGAGATACCCATTTTTGATGCAATCTTAACGATACCATGTAGGATAGCATCATTATAGTCATTAACTGCTGCGTAATAATCTTTATCAAGTGAACCTGAATCTACTAGGTCACGGATTGTTTCTTGTGCTAGGTAAGGGTTAATAGCACTTGCACCGTAACCAAGTAGTGTTGCAAAGTGATGAACTTCACAAGGTTCTGCACTTTCAAGAATAACTGAGATTGATGTTCTCTTCTTTGTTCTAACTAGGTGCTGTTGCATTGCTGATACAGCTAGAAGGGAAGGAATAGCAACATGGTATTCATCAACACCTCTGTCTGATAGAATGATAATATTTGCACCGTCTTTATATGCCTTATCTGCTAGGATGAACAGATGTTCAATAGCCTTAGCTAGGTTTGTACTCTTATAATATGTGATTGGAATAACTGCTGACTTTAGACCCGGAGCATCAATGTTCTTAATCTTTAGTAAGTCAGTATTTGTTAGGATTGGGTCTTCAATCTTAAGAATATGACAGTTCTCAGGTTTTTCTTCTAGGATGTTACCGTTGCTGCCTAGATGAACACTTGTATCTGTAACAATCTCTTCACGAATTGAGTCAAATGGAGGGTTTGTTACCTGTGCAAATAACTGTTTAAAGTAGTTAAATAGAGGACCATCCTTTTGTGATAAAGGAGGAATTGCAGTATCAGCACCCATAGCTGCAATTGGTTCTGTACCATTCTTAGCCATTGGTAGGATACTTGTTCTAATCTGTTCATATGTATAACCAAAAGCCTTTTGATGTCTTACAAGTGACTCTTTGTCATACTTTTCGATACCCTTATTAGGAATCTTTAGATCACCTAGGTGAACTAGATTTTGGTCTAACCATTCACCATATGGCTGTCTTGTTGAATAATATTCCTTAATATCTTCGTCATCAATTAGCTTACCCTTAACTGTATCAACAAGAAGCATTTTACCCGGACGAAGTCTTTCTTTTACTACAACATCTTCAGCAGGAATATCGATACAACCAACTTCTGATGAAAGAACTAGGAAACCATCTTTTGTAATGTAATATCTTGATGGTCTTAAACCGTTTCTGTCAAGAACTGCACCCATCATATCACCATCTGAGAAGATGATTGATGCAGGACCGTCCCATGGTTCCATCATTGTTGCATAATACTGATAGAAATCTCTCTTTTCAAGAGACATTGTACGGTTGTTTCTCCAAGGTTCCGGAATTGTAATCATAACTGCAAGAGGTAATGGCATACCTGCCATCATCATAAATTCCAATGTATTATCAAGTCTTGCTGAGTCAGAACCGTTAGGGTCAACTATTGGAAATACCTTTGACAAATTGTCACCGAAAACCTCTGATGAAATAGATTCTTCACGAGCTAACATTCTATCGGCATTACCAGTGATTGTATTGATTTCACCGTTATGAACAATAATTCTGTTTGGGTGAGCTTTCTGCCATGAAGGATTTGTATTTGTACTGAATCTACTATGTACTGTAGCAATAGCAGAAACAAATTTATCACTCTGTAGGTCATAGAAGAACTTTCTTAGTTCTTTAACAAGGAACATACCTTTATAAACGATTGTACGGCTTGAAAGAGAAACTACATAAGTATCTTCATTACTCTGTTCAAATACTCTTCTAGCAATATATAACTTTCTATCGAAAGATAAGCCCTGTTCAACATTAGAAGGTCTCTTAACAAAACCTTGCATAATGTATGGCATACTGTCTAATGCTTTTTGACCGATTACTGATGGATCAGTAGGAACTTCTCTCCAACCTAAGAACTCTAGATTTTCTTTCTTAATAATAATTTCAAAAAGCTTCATAGCCTGAAGTCTTTTTAGCTTATTTTGTGGGAAGAAGAACATACCAATACCGTAATCTCTTTCCTCACCAATATCAAAACCTAGGTCAGCAGTAGCATCTTTGAAAAATTCGTGACAAATCTGTAGAAGAATACCAACACCGTCACCGGTTTTGCCTTCGGCATCTTTACCGGCTCTATGTTCAAGTGTTTCAACAATACTTAAAGCATTGTCAACAACTTTTCTTGATTTAATGCCGTTGATGTTGACTACTGCACCGATACCACAGTTGTCATGCTCAAAACGTGGGTCATACAGACCTTGTTTTGCAAATGGTTCCTGATTTCTGAAGTTATCCATCAGAAGCACCTACTTCCTTTTTATTAGTTTCTTTATATTGAACACTAACCCTACATATAGTTATAGGGGTGAACTCTACAACAATTTTTAAGATTTATTGCATAAATAACTTTAACACAATGAAGGGCATATGTCAAGGAAAATTGCAATTATTTTTAGTTTTGTTGCAATTTTCTCTGTTTTTAGTATGTTTTTTGAAACTTATTTGAAATATTTGCAAGTTTCCTATTCATTCTTGCAATTATATTTTAGTCATACAAGACCTATTAATTTAATATGTGTTCTTTAACAAGATACTACATATTGTTATCAAAATAATATTATTTTGATTAATATTGTAGGAATAATTTGTAATATTTTTACAAAAGAAAAACTGACCTTGAATTAGCAAGGTCAGTTATAATTTAACTTATTTCGACTACTACTTCATATGAACCATAAATCCAACAACCGTCTTTGTCTTTAAGTGTCAGACTCAACGGAACTGTTCTTGAACCTGCTGATACCTCAGTGCCTGTAAAATCAATTACAGCATCAATATCGTTTTCATCAATATTTTTCAAAGCACTCTTTGTACCATAGAGAGTTACCTCTACAGACTGAGTAGTAACATTTGCTGAATATTTCTTATCAAGGCCCTTAATATCAAAATCAGTTAAATTGATAGTTTTCTTTTCCATAGAGGACAAATCCAAATTAACTACAACTGAATTAACTGAATTAATATCAACACACTTGTTAGGAATATCAAGATTTTTATTAATCTTATAATCTTTATTCCTTAAAGTTGAAAAATCAATAGGCTCAATATTTACCTTAGTGATATTTTCAATATTACTTGAATCAGCACCTAAGGATATTGAATTTGGTTCAATCTTGCTGTACTTAGATAAATCAATTCCACTAGGTCCATTTGTGGTACTAAGTTCAACATTAACATCTTTCTTCTGTAATACACTTACTGTTGCTTTTACCTTTGATGGTGAAATTGTAAGTGTATCATTAGTTTTGATTTCTTCACCGAAAGAATCAAGTAACTTAACATCATATTCATTAGTTACTGAACTCTTAAGTTCTTCCTTAACATCACCTTCAATTACAACTTTATCAATTTTCTTAATTTCAGTTTCAGGTCCTGAAATAGTAACTGACTCGTTATCAAGAAGGACAGTTCCATAATAATCCTTAGGAATAGTGTAACTAATATTCTGTTCAATTTTCTTAGTTATATTTCTGTTTCTGTCGAGTTTAATATAAACTGTACTAGGAAAAACTGACTCAATATTATAGTTTAGAGAACTAGACTTTTTCTTGGCTACAAGTGACAAGGTATATGAACCGGCAGAAGTAAGGTTATCCGTTTGTTCCGGTACAATCTCAATATCATCAGAAGTAAGATTTCCGATAATTGAACGGTTACCTGAAACTGTTACAGTACCCTTTAGTTCATCATTGTTAAATACCTTTAGTCCTTGGTTAATTGCAGTATCAGGCAAATCAATTGTAATAGGAATATTAGAAACTGAATAGCTGGTTTCTGCAAAGTCACCCATATTAATACTAATCCAAATTGTAAGAGAAATAACAACTGACAGTATTATAAGAAAAAGTTTGTTGGAAAAAATTCTAGACAAAATACCTTTATTCATCTTTCTTGTTCTCCTTTCTAGAGGAGAATTTACTTAGAAAATTCTTTTTCTCTTGTGTTGGGATAAGTTCTTCTTCCAGTTTTTTAATCAAAGACGTTTTGTTGTAATTAGAAGTTAATTCTCCATTTTGTGCAACAGAAATTGTACCTGTTTCTTCAGATACAACAACAATAACTGCATCTGATACTTCAGAAATACCGATTGATGCTCTATGTCTTGTACCTAAATTCATATCTACATCTTCGTTTCTAGAAGTTAAAGGCAAAATACAACCGGCTGACTTAACAAGTCCGTTACTAATAATTACTGCACCGTCATGAAGTGGTGCTTTGTTAAAGAACAAGTTACCTAAAATAGCAGTTGAAGTATCTGCATTAATCTCTACACCGGTTGCTGCAATATCTGAAAGCTTGGTTTCTCTTTCAAATACTATCAAAGCACCTGTTTTTTGTCTGCTAAATACCTCAGCAGTTTCTGCTACATCTAAAATTGCCTTTTTCTCTTTTTCTATCCATTCATCAGTTCGGTTTACCCTATTCATAAAGGAAAAACTCTTTATATTCTTACGACCTAACTGCTCCAAAGCATTTCGTATTTCCGGTTGGAAAATAATTGCCAACAAAACAACACCAAATTCAAACAATGTTTTCAGCAAGTTCTTCATCATCAACATATTAAATATTGATGCACCCAGGTAGGCAATCATTAAAATTACAATACCTTTTACAAGTTGTTCTGCTCTGGTATCTCGAACAAGTTTAAATAGACTATATACAATAAAGGCAATAACAACAATATCAATAACATCAACAAATCTAAATGTTTTTAGCACTGTTAAAATACTGTCAAACAATGCACCTATATTCATTGTTACCACTCCTTCTTTTTTATTTACATATATTTTAGCATAAAAATAATACTAGTTCAAGAAAATTTTAATTTGTTAATTTTCTTATAACATTTAGTAGGTAGTTTATGTCATTTATTGTATTAAATGCTCCCGGAACCACTCTTACTGTACCATTTTCTATAGTATTCATTGTTGTATGAGCAAGCGGTGAACAATGAAGTCCTCCCCTAGTCATTATTCCGTATTTATTTAATTTAGCTACAAGGTCCTCAGAATAAACTCCATCTATATTAAAGGAAACTACTGGTGCTACTTTGCCATAATCAAATGATTTATTATAGGTTATAACCTTTCTGTTATTCGCTAGTCCATTAAATAGGCGTTTTGCAAGTTTATATTCATGATTATAGATATTTTGGATACCTTTTTTCTGAACAAACTCTACTCCTGCCCTTAGTCCGGAGATACCGTTCATATTTTGTGTGCCACTTTCAAACTTTTCAGGTAGTCCCTCAGGCTGAGATTTCTTTACTGATTCAGTACCTGTACCACCATATAATAATGGCTTTAAATTGCGATTATTTAGGATTAACACACCTGTACCCATTGGACCGTAAAGGCTTTTGTGACCTGACATACAGACAAAATCATATTGATTAGTGCCAACATCTATATCAAATACACCGGCAGACTGTGCTGAATCTACACAAAAGAGAATTCCGTAAGCATGACACAAAGCGCATATTCTTTCAATAGGAAACCTAAAACCAAAAACATTTGATGCGTGAGTACAGATAACTAATTTTGTTTCAGGCTTTATTAAGTTTCGAACATTATCTACGGTTTCATTATCATCATAGGAATAATCAAAGGTTGAATAAGTTACACCTTTATCTTTTAGTGACTCTAATGGCCTTGTAACAGAATTATGCTCCATTGAAGATATTAGAACATGGTCACCTTCACTTAGCAAACCAAAAATCACTGTATTTAGTGCCATTGTACAATTCTCAGTAAAGATAATTTCTTCTTCACTGTTTACATTGAAAAGTTCCTTTAATCTTTTTCTACATTCAAAAATTTCTTTAGCTGCTCTCAGAGAAAGTGAGTGTCCACTTCTTCCCGGATTTGCACTAAACTTCTTTAATGATATATCTACATTTTGTCGTACTGACAGTGGTTTAGGAAAAGAAGTTGCACCATTATCAAGATAAATCACCTATTTACAATACCTAAAACAGAAATTTTGTTTTTAAGGAGAATATCCTTAGCTTTATCAACATCACCAAACACTAGCAAGCTATATCCACAAGAACGAGCAATATTGTTCTTTGGTGTTCTTTCTACAGAACATTTTATATTGTGTTTGTCAAGTATTTCCTTAGACTTTAAGGCACTTGACACAGAATTTAATAATATATATTTTTTCAATAAAATCACCCCATAGTACACTACATACTATGGGGTGAGATTTTATATGTGTTTATTAGATTATTCAGCAAGTAAATCTGACATATCATACATACCGGACTTTTTGTCTTTCATAAATACGGCTGCATTGATAGAACCAATAGCAAAAACTTCCTTAGAATGAGCCTCATGCTTAATTGAAACTACTTCATCATGACCGGCAAAAATAACTTCATGTTCACCGACAATTGTACCACCACGAATTGAGTGAATACCGATTTCGTTCTTATCTCTCTTCTTTCTATAAGCATGTCTATCATAAACATACTGCTTTTCTGTTGGAGATACAGAAGAAATACCGTCAGCAATCATAAGTGCAGTACCACTTGGAGCATCTAGCTTTTGGTTATGGTGCTTTTCGATAACTTCAATATCAAAGTTATCACCATGGTTAGCAAATACTTTTGTTGCCATTTTGCAAAGTTCAACCATTAGGTTGATACCAAGTGACATATTACCTGAATAGAAAATAGCAGTCTTTTCTGATGCGTTCTTAATTTCTGCAATTTGTTCTTCAGAAAAACCTGTTGTACAGATAACAGCAGGAACTTCATTTGTTACTGCATAGTCAAGCATAGTATCAAGCACTGCAGGATTACTAAAGTCAATAATTGCATCATACTTTTCAGTAATTTCAGAAAAACTCTTATATACTGTAAAATCATAGTCGCCACAATCGTAAGCATCAACACCACAAGCAATTTCACAATCGTTTCTTTCGTCAATTGCCTTTACAATAGCGTGACCCATCTTACCTGAGCAACCACTTAAAATAACCTTTGTCATTATTATTCCCCTTAAATATAGTTATGGGCGTACATTGTACGCCCAAATTCATTAGTTTAATTACTTCTTGTACTTATCCAGTAGGTTGTACTTAGCTAAGCAATCCTTTAGGTCGTGATAACCTGAATAGCTCATTGGTACAAGTGGTAATCTACATTCACCGGCATTAAAACCGATTAGGTTCATAGCAGTCTTAACCGGAATAGGGTTAACATCTGAGAACATAATATCCATTAGTTCAACAAAATGGAAGTTCATTTCTGCTGCTCTCTGGAAATCGTTATCAAGACAAGCCTGACAAATTTCGTGCATTTCCTTAGGGCAGAAGTTTGAGAATACAGAAATAACACCCTTACCACCTAGAGACATAAATGGAACTGTCTGGTCATCGTTACCTGAATAAATAGCAAAGTCATCTGAACATAGGCTTCTTGTTAGAGAAACTGATGAAATATCACCGTTAGCTTCCTTAACACCTACAATGTTCTGGTGCTTTTCAAGTTCAGCATATGTCTTTGGCTGCATATTACAACCTGTTCTTGATGGAACATTGTAAAGAATGATTGGTAGGTCAACAGAATCGGCAATTGTTGTAAAGTGCTTTACAAGTCCTGCCTGTGAAGTCTTGTTGTAGTATGGAGTTACAGAAAGTAAGCCGTCTGCACCATACTTCTGTGCTGACTTTGATAGGCTGATTGCAGTAGCAGTATCGTTACTACCTGTACCTGCAATAACCGGAATTCTCTTGTTAACCTTTTCTGCTACATATGAAAGAACAGCCTTGTGTTCTTCAACTGAAAGTGTAGCAGCTTCGCCTGTTGTACCACAAGCGATAATAGCATCAGTACCGTTTTCAATCTGGAATTCAAGTAGTCTTCCAAGTTCATCAAAGTTAACGGAACCGTCACTGTTCATAGGTGTAATTAAGGCAACACCTGCACCTGTAAAAATTGGTGTACTCATTATATATAACCTCCAAAAGGTTTAGTTTTCAATATATCCTTCAGCACATAGAAGTTCAGCTAGAAGAACTGCACCACCTGCAGCACCTCTTAGTGTATTATGGCTCATACATACAAACTTCATATCGTACTGAGTATCCGGTCTTAATCTACCGATTGAGATAGCCATACCATTTTCTAGTGTTCTGGCTGTCTTAATCTGTGGCTGGTCTGGTTCTGTAAAGTAGTGTAGGAACTGCTTTGGAGCACTTGGTAGCTCTAGTTCCTGAGCTCTACCCTTGTAGTTTTCCCATGTTTCGATAATCTTTTCTTCTGATGGAACTTCACCGTCAAATGAAACAAATACAGCTGCTGTATGACCATCTGAAACAGGAACTCTTAGGCACTGTGATGTGATAGCAATATCATCAGTATCAACAATCTGGTCGCCTTCAATATGACCCCAAATCTTTAGTGGTTCTTTTTCTGACTTTTCTTCTTCGCCACCGATATATGGGATTAGGTTATCAACCATTTCAGGCCATCTTTCAAATGTTTTACCTGCACCTGAAATAGCCTGATAAGTACAAGCAAGAACCTTGTTACAACCTAATTCTCTTAGTGGATGTACTGCAGGTACATATGACTGTAGAGAACAGTTAGACTTAACTGCAACAAAGCCTTTCTTTGTGCCAAGTCTCTTTCTCTGAGAATCAATAATCTTAATATGGTCAGCATTGATTTCAGGGATAACCATTGGTACATCAGGTGTGTGTCTGTGAGCTGAGTTATTTGAAACAACAGGACATTCTGCCTTTGCATAAGCTTCTTCTAGTTCACGAATCTGATCTTTTGGCATATCAACAGCACAAAATACAAAATCAACCTTTGATGCAACTTCTTCAACATTAGCTGCGTCTAGGATAATCATATCTTCCATTGCCTTTGGAATTGGTGTTTTCATAGCCCAACGAGATTCTACACATTCTTTATATGTTTTACCGGCACTTCTTTTACTTGCAGCAAGTGCTGTAACAGTAAACCAAGGGTGATTTTCAAGTAGAGTTGCAAATCTCTGACCTACCATACCTGTAGCGCCGATGATACCAACTTTATAATTTTTCATATTCGTCTTCCTCCAAATTTAAAAAATCAGTTGTGTTTTTCTTAAGTTTATTATATTATATATTAGGAAAAACAAATTGACCTATTTTCTTATTTATTCTATCATTTAAGAAAGATTATGTCAATTATTTTGAGAAATAAAGATTAGGATGATGTTGATTTTTTATGAAGACTAGTGATTTTTATTATGATTTACCGGAAGAACTTATTGCTCAGACACCTGTTGAACCAAGAGATTCTTCAAGAATGATGGTTTATAACAGAAAAACTAAGGAAGTTCTTCACAAGCATTTTTATGATGTTATTGACTTTTTAAATGAAGGTGATGCTCTTATTGTTAATGACTCAAGAGTTTTACCTGCAAGAATTTACGGTACAAAAATTCCTACCGGTGCTAATGTAGAATTCTTACTGTTAAAGCAAGTTAAAGACAAGGTATGGGAAACACTTGTAAAGCCCGGTAAAAAAGCAAGAACCGGTGACAGCTTTACTTTTGGTGATGGCATTATGACAGGTAAAGTTATTGATGTACTTGAAGATGGCAACAGAATTGTTGAATTTAAGTGTGACAGTAACTTCTATGAAACACTTGATAAGATTGGTCAAATGCCACTTCCTCCATATATTCATGAAAAGTTAAAGGACAAGGAAAGATACCAGACAGTATATAGTCACGAACTTGGTTCTGCTGCTGCACCTACTGCGGGACTTCACTTTACTGATGAGTTACTTGAAAAAATTAAGGCTAAAGGCATTAAGATTGGATATGTAACACTTCATGTAGGACTTGGTACATTTAGACCTGTAAAGGTTGATGATGTTACAACTCATAAGATGCACAGTGAACATTATGAAGTGCCGGAAGAAACTGCAAAGCTGATTGAAGAAACCAAAAAGAATGGCAAGAGAGTTATTGCAGTTGGCACAACTTCTTGCAGAACACTTGAAAGTGTTGCAAAGGAATATGGCAAGGTTGTTCCTTGTGAAGGTTGGACAGATATTTTCATTTATCCGGGATTTGAGTTTAAAGTGCTTGACGGACTTATTACTAACTTTCATCTACCTGAAAGCACACTTATTATGCTAGTTTCTGCTTTTGCCGGTTATGATGAAGTTATGGGGATATATAAAGAAGCTGTCAAAGAGAAATACAGATTTTTCTCATTTGGTGACAGTATGTTTATTGAGTAAGGAGAAATATGTTTAAATTAATTAAGAATGAAAAAACTGCAAGACGAGGTGAGTTTATAACACCACACGGTACTTTTCAAACTCCTTGTTTTATGAATGTTGCAACTGCCGGTGCTATTAAGGGTGGTGTATCTTCCTTTGATTTAAAGGATATTAAGTGCCAGGTTATGTTGTGTAACACCTATCACCTACATGTTAGAACAGGTGATAAAATTATTAAAGAGTTAGGTGGTATTCACAGTCTTACTAAGTGGGATGGTCCTATACTTACAGACTCAGGTGGATTTCAGGTATTCTCTCTTGCAAAGCTAAGAAACATTAAAGAAGAAGGTGTTTACTTTTCTTCCCATATTGACGGTAGAAAAATATTTATGGGACCTGAAGAATCAATGCAAATTCAATCTAACCTAGGCTCTACTATTGCTATGGCATTTGATGAATGTATTGAAAACCCTGCCCCATATGATTATGTAAAGAATTCTATTGGTCGTACTACCAGATGGCTTGAAAGATGCAAAAAAGAAATGGACAGACTAAACAGTCTTCCTGACACTATTAACAAAAAACAAATGCTATTTGGTATTAACCAAGGTTCTACTTACAGTGACCTTAGGATTCAGCATATGAAAGATATTTCTAAACTTGACCTTGACGGTTATGCTATCGGTGGTTTAGCAGTTGGTGAAACTGCTGATGAAATGTATCGAATTATTGAAGATGTTGAACCATATATGCCTAAGGATAAAATCAGATACCTAATGGGTGTTGGTACTCCTGTAAATATTCTTGAAAGTGTTAAGCGTGGTGTTGATTTATTTGACTGTGTTATGCCTAGTAGAAATGCAAGACATGGTCACCTATTCACTAAGAGTGGTATCATCAACATTAACAATCAAAAATATCAAAAGGACCTTGCTCCTATTGACAAAGAGTGTAATTGTCCTGTATGCAAGAGTTTTTCAAGGGCATACCTAAGACATCTTAAGAAAGCTGAGGAAATGCTTTATATGCGACTTGCAGTAATGCACAACTTATATTTCTACAATAATCTAATGGAAGAAATCAGAAATGCTCTTGATAATGGAGAATTTGAGACATATTACAACAATAATATTGACATATTAGGAAAACGCATTTAAAATAGTACTTGAATATGCAATGAAAAGTTGTTATAATCTAATTATTAATATGAAATGGAGAATTTAACTATGAATCTAAACTTACTTTCCGGCTCAACTGGTAGCGGTAGCATGTGGACACTAATCATCATCTACGCTCTTATCTTCGTTGGTATCTACTTTATTCTTATCAGACCAAAGTCAAAGAAATCAAAGCAAGAACAGGAACTAAGAAACAGCCTACAGATTGGTGATGAAATCACAACAATCGGTGGTATCGTTGGTAGAGTTATTGCTATTAGAGAAGAAGCTGATGAAATCGTACTTGAAACAGGTTCTGAAAAGACAAAGATGGTATTTAAGCGTTGGGCTATTTCAACTGTTAATTCAGGTAAGGATAAACCTGCTGAAAAGACTGACAAGACAGAAAAGAAAGGTTTCTTCGGTAGAAAGAAAAAAAATGCTGAAGAAAACCCAGTTGAAAAATAATTACATAATTTTCAATTCCCCTGAATATGATTTAGTATCATATTTGGGGGTGTTTTTTTGAAAAGCATTACTTTAGGATTTAATAAATTTAAGTACATAAAAGGTTTAGTAGTTGGTTTAATAGTTGGAGAATTAACTCTTATTGTTTTACTTAGCCTTGTGGCAATAGTTATGAGTAACACAGGGATACTTAACAGTACTGTACTAAACATTCTTCTCACTATTATATGTGGTGTATGTGCATTTGTTACAGGGTTTATATGTTCAAAAATTTCTCCTATTAAGGGATATATCAATGGGATTAGCAGTGGGTTTATATTTTTCTTAATTATCTTTAGTGCAGGTATGATAAGCATTGACAGTAATTTTACTGTTTTTACATTCTTAAAGTTTATTGTATCTTTCCTATTCGGCACTATTGGTGGAATACTTGGTGTAAGTAAAAAAGAAAAGTTAATAAAATAATTATAGGCTAGTGATACTTTTAAATCTATCACTAGCCTTTTTCGTAAAATATATTAAATAAAGTTTTTAAATCTTGAAAGTAAGTCTTTCTTGGTATTCCATAGTTTTTCTGAAAGGTCAACATAATAAGTATGTGGATTTTCAAAACGCTTAACTTCATCCCATAGTAAATCAATTTCTTTAGCACAATAATCTTTGATTTCTTCAAGGGTTGGCATATCATATACACAATTACCATCTTTAAAGATTGGTACTTGAAGCTCTCTAACTTTAAAGTTAGTTAACTCTTTAGTTTTCCAAGTAGCTTGTTGGTCAAAGATTATTCTAGGTTCTTTATCACTTACTACTTCATCATAGATACAAAGTTCATCTGCCAAAGCCTTGCCACTTTCTTTGTCATAGTATCTATAAACTTTCTTAAAGTGTGGGTTAGTGATTTTTGCAGTGTTTTCACTGACTTTGATTTTTGGAACAATGTTGCCATCATTATCTTCAACTGCAACTAACTTATATACTCCACCAAATACAGGTGTACTCTTGGAAGTAATCAGTCTTTCACCTACACCAAAGGTATCTACCTTTGCGTCTTGCATCATTAAGTCACGAATTAGGTATTCATCAAGTGCATTAGATGCTACAATCTTACAACACTGCAGTCCTGCATCATCAAGCATTTTTCTTGCTTTCTTAGATAGATAGGAAATATCACCTGAATCAAGTCTGATTGCAAAATTAGTAATACCCTTTGGTAAAAGAATTTCTTTAAACACCTTAATTGCATTTGGTACACCACTTTTTATGGTGTTATAAGTATCAACTAAAAGTGTTACATTCTCCGGATAGGTTTCACAATAAGTCTTAAAAGCATCATACTCAGTATCAAACATTTGTATCCAAGAATGAGCCATTGTACCACCGGCAGGTACACCATAAAGTTCATCGGTAATTGTACAAGCAGTACCTGCACATCCACCTATATATGCTGCTCTTGCACCTAAGATTGCACCATCAGCACCTTGTGCTCTACGAGAACCAAACTCTAAAACCGTTCTACCCTGTGAGGCTCTTACAATTCTATTTGCTTTTGTTGCAATTAGTGACTGATGATTAATTGAAAGAAGTACAAATGTTTCAATAAGTTGTGCTTCAATTGCCGGTGCTTTTACAGTAAGGATTGGCTCATTTGGAAATACAGGTGTACCCTCAGGTATTGCATATATATCACCTGTAAAATGAAAATCCTTTAGGTAATCTAAAAATTTTTCATCAAAGATATTTTTTGAACGTAAAAAATCAA
Organism: uncultured Ruminococcus sp.; assembly: GCA_934476515.1. Taxonomy (GTDB): domain Bacteria; phylum Bacillota; class Clostridia; order Oscillospirales; family Acutalibacteraceae; genus Ruminococcoides; species Ruminococcoides intestinihominis. The sequence goes on from CAKSNZ010000007.1 coordinate 30,199, forward strand.
TATCTTCTTTTGAAAAATGAAGGTTCTTTATATAATCAATTACTTGTTCAAGACCGGCTACAATTGCAAAACCACCATTGTCAGGTACTGAACGATAGAATACATCAAAATATGTAATTTTCTTATAAAAACCGTTCTTAAAGTAACCATTTGCCATTGTAAGTTCATAGAAGTCACATAGCATAGTCATATTCTTTTCTGTCATATTTACACCTACTTATTCTGTTATTTTAATTTGGAAGCTACTCATAACGGAAAGTGCTTCATCATTTAATTTGTCGTCATTTGATGCTACAAGATTCTTGTTCACAATAATTTCTGTTTCAGGTTGGGCAGTTTTTGCAATTACTGCATTTGAGATAACACAGATATTTGTTACTACACCAACTAATTCTATTGATGAATACCGATTATTTTTTAAATATTCAAATAGTTTATCTGAACCAAAAGTGTTTTTCTCAAAAAGTAAATCCGATTCTTTAACCGAATGTGACACTTTCCCATAAAGATTATGACCGATTGTACCTTTAATACAATGTGGTACAGGTAAAGATTTACCCTCATTTGTATTCATATAATCATCATAGTGAGTATCTAAGGTAAAAACAACATCATCACTGTTATTATGGTACTTTTTTATTAAATTAGCAATTTCAAAGTCAAGTTCTTTAGCTTTTTCAAAGCCAAGAGAACCTGAAACAAAATCATTTTGATAATCTACAACTACAAGACATTTCTTCATAATTAATCCCTACTTAAATTTTCTTTAATAATATTCAATCATTTTTTAGGAATTTAGTCAAGTATAATTTAAGTAAATTTTAGTTTAGAAAAGTTTAGGATAAGATAAAAAAGGTATAAAAAAGACCTATGCATAAACATAGGTCTTAAAGTCTTAACTTTTAGATTTTAGATTAGCAAACAGGAACAACCCAACCTAGCTTATCTTCAATCTTACCCCACTGAATACCTGTTAGGTTATCGTAAAGTTTCTGGCTGATTTCACCGATTTCACCATTGTTGATTGTCATAACCTTGTCGCCACACTTTAATTCACCGATTGGTGAAATAACTGCAGCAGTACCTGTACCAAAGCTTTCCTTTAGTCTGCCTTCGTCAGCTGCCTTTTCAACTTCCTGAATTGAAAGTCTTCTTTCTGAAACCTTGTAACCCCAAGATTTTAGAAGTTCGATTGTACTCATTCTTGTGATACCACCAAGGATTGAACCCTGAAGTGCAGGTGTAATAACTTCGTCATCAATAACAAAGAATACATTCATTGTACCAACTTCTTCAATATACTTTCTTTCTACACCGTCTAGCCATAGAACCTGAGTATATTTCTGCTTTTCAGCTTCATCCTGAGCCTTTAGAGAAGCAGCATAGTTACCACCTGTCTTAGTAAAGCCCATACCACCCTTAACGGCACGAACATAATTTTCTTCAACATAAATCTTAACAGGGTTAAGTCCTTCAGGATAATAAGCACCAACAGGACAACAGATAATTACAAATAGAAGATGTTTTGCAGGGTGAACACCTAGCTGAGCATCTGTTGAGAAAATAAATGGTCTAATGTATAGAGATGTACCTTCTGAATGTGGTACCCAATCTTTTTCTACTTCTACAAGTTTCTTAACTGCTTCTACTGCAAACTTTTCGTCAATCTGAGGAATACAAAGTCTTTCGTTAGAAACATTAAGTCTAGCCATATTTTTGTCCGGTCTAAATAGGTTAATGCCACCGTTGACATTTCTGTATGCTTTCATACCTTCAAATACTTCTTGACCGTAGTGGAATACCATTGCTGATGGGTCTAGTGCGATTGGACCATAAGGTACAATTCTTGGGTCATGCCAACCCTGACCTTCATCATAATTCATTAGGAACATATGGTCTGTGAAAATACGACCAAAACCTAGTTTACTTTCGTCTTGTGGTTTTTCTTTTGGATTTTTAGTAAGTTCAATTTTAATTTCTTCCATAATATAATCGACCTTTCGTATATGAACTCTAGTTCTATTTTATCACAAATTACATAATAGTCAATATTTTAACAAATATTTTATGTCAAAAGGCAAATTACTTTCCAAAACTATTTTTTTATTGCTTATTGGATGGGTAAAAATCACCTTGCTACAATGTAATGCTTGTCTGGAGATATGCTCTAAAGAACCACCATATAAATCATCCCCTGCAAGTGGATAACCTAGGTATGACATATGGCATCTTATCTGATGAGTTCTGCCTGTTTCTAAAGTACAGAGAATCTCTGTATAGCTTGGACTTCTATTAATTACTTTATAGTGAGTAACAGCCTTTGCACCATCATCAGAAACTTCACGAACCATCTTGCTATTTTCTTTTAATTTTATATTTTTATTTACCGTACCATCTTCGACAATATTACCACAGCATACTGCTGTATATTCTTTATATAGGGACTTGATTTTGTTTGCTACGAATCTGTTTTTTGCAATTACAACTAAGCCAGATGTATCTCTGTCAATTCTGTTAATTGCTCTAAAGGTATAGTCCTCATTTTTGTTAAGTGAATAATATCTAACTATATTGGCTAAGGTATCTGTTTGGTGATTCTTAGTAGGATGTACCGGCATTAGTGGTGGTTTATCTACTACCAAAATATAGTCATCCTCATAAATTACATTTAGTTCGCCTTTAGTTGGAGTAATTTCGTTACTGTCGTTAGGTAAATTAATTACTACTTTATCCCCTACATACACATTATCGATAGTTCTTAAAAGCTGATTATCCCTAGTAATTCCCATTTTTGTTCTTACCAGCCTTGTAATTAATCTTGCAGAAATGTTGCAATAATACTTTAAGAACTCTTTGCAATTTTTGTTGTCATATTCTATTGGTACTATAAAAGTTAAACTTTTTCTATTCATAACACTATCCTATATAACCTACTGCGTAAAGCACTACTAAGGTAAAAATAATTTGTAACACAAAAATAATGGGAATACCAACCATAAAAAGTAGATGTCTTGTTTTGTGGTGAATAATTCTCATAATTAGGTACATTAATACTGAACCACCTAAAAATGAAAATAGCATTAAGGTGCTTTCTCTCACTCTCCACAAGCCTAAAACACTTGCTCTTTTATCATATATAGTCAAAGCTATGGCTATAATATTCACTACTACTAACTACTAAATATATAATCAAAAAATATAACATAATATCACCGAAAGGATTGTTAATATTGAAAACTAAAATTTATTTATCTTTACTTGCTTTATCACTTCTAATAGCTGTTATCACATTAAATTACTATGAAGTAGCTAATCCTGTAAAGGAAGTAATAAACACAAATACTGTACCTATAACCGAAAGTACCACTAAAAAGGTTATTAAGAAAAGTCAGGACAAATTCTTTATGAAAGGAATTTGGGTTACATATATGGACCTTGATATGAGTGACACAGACAGAAGTTACACTTCTTTTAAAAAGAAGTTTGATTCTATTGTTGACACTTGCAAAGAAAAAGGCTTTAACACACTTATTGTACAAGTTAGGCCATTTTCCGATGCATTATATAATTCATGTGTATATCCTTATTCTCACATACTTACAGGTGAACAAGGTAAAAATCCAAATTATGATGGACTAAAATATATGTGCAAAAAGGTTCACGAGTCCGAAATGAGGATTGAGGCTTGGGTAAATCCATACAGAGTAAAAAGCAAAAAAGTTCCGGAAAAATTATCAAATGATAACCCATACATTAAGGATAATTCCATAGGTGTTGAAACTGATGATGGAATATATCTTAACCCGGCAAGTAAAAAGGCTCAAGATCTGGTTGTAAAAGGTGTTGAAGAAATTGTAGCTAACTATGACATTGACGGAATACAGTTTGACGATTACTTCTACCCTACTGATGATGAAAGTTTTGACAGCAGAGAATACAGTCAATACAAAAAAGCACAAAATAACAACTGTCTTAGCCTTGATAAATGGAGAATGAACAATGTTAATACACTTATCAAAAATGTATATGAGAAGATTCACAGTCTTAAAGATAATGTACAGTTTGGCATTTCACCACAAGGCAATGTTGACAACAACAAGGAAATTTATGCTGATGTAAAAACTTGGTGCAGTAAAGATGGATATATAGACTACATTTGTCCTCAAATTTACTTTAGCCTAGACAATCCTGCACTTACATATGAAGATGCCATTAATGATTGGCTAAAGATTAAGAAAAATAAAAATATCAAAATATATTCAGGTCTTGCCGGATATAAGGCCGGTACTGATGACAGTGACAGTGGCACTTGGAGTGACTTTGACGATATACTAAAGCAAGAATATGAAATTGCAGTAAAAAAGAACTATAATGGTATAATGCTATACAGTTATAGTTCTTTATCTGAAAAATCTGCAACTAAGGAAATTGCAAACCTTACTATGAAATTAAATTAATTCACCTATACAATAATCATCAAAAGCATCTGTTAATTTAACATCTACAATCTTATCGTTTAGGTCTAAGTCAGAAAATACTCTTACCGGTGTATAGTTCATTGTGTAACCTTCCCAGTAGCCTTCTTGTTTCTTTCGTTCAAACAGAACTGAATATGTATTGTTAAGCTGATTTCTAAGGAACTCTTTTCTATCCTTTAGAGTAACTTCAATCATTTTCTTACTGCGTTCACTTTTAATTTGTGGGTCAACCTGATTAGGTAGTTTGTCGCCTACTGTACCCTTTCTACGAGAATAAGAGAAAGTATGTACCTTAGCAAACTTAATAGAATGAACAAAGTCAAGGGACTTTTGAAATTCTTCTTCTGTTTCACCTGCAAAGCCTACCATTACATCAGTAGTAATTGCACAATCTTTAAATGCTTTACGCAAGTTATTTACAATAGTTCTATATTCTTCTGTATCGTAATGACGGTTCATTCTCTTTAGTGTTTCGTCACAACCTGACTGTAAAGACAAATGGAACTGTGGGCATAGTTTATCACACTTTGCAAGTCTTTCGATAAACTCAGGGTCAAGTCTTTCAGGTTCTAGGGAACTTAGTCTTACTCTATCAACGCCATCAACTGATGCTACAGTTTCTACTGCATCACATAAATTCAAGTTAGTATCCTGACCAAAACAAGAAAGGTTGATACCTACTAAGACAATTTCTCTAAAGCCCTTTGATGCTAGGTCTGTTGCTTCTTCCTTAAGTTCATTAATATCCTTTGAACGAACTCTGCCTCTTGCATAAGGGATAATGCAATATGCACAGAAACGGTTACAACCGTCCTCAATTTTAATCTGGGCTCTTGTTCTTTCTTCAAAGTTAGTAATTTTGATTGGTTCAAAAATTTCTCCACCTGTATGTTCTTCAACATTTACATAGTGGTCTGAATTTGCCACATAGTCTTTGATTAAATTTGAGATAATCTTTCTGTTTGTATTACCAACAACAATGTCACAAATTTCATACACTTCATCTTCAGGAAATGCTTGTGACATACAACCTGTTACTACAATAATTGCATTTTCATTATTTCTTCTAATTCTTCTGATTAGTTTTCTGTTTTTGCTATCACTTACAGAAGTTACAGTACAAGTATTTACAATAAAAATATCTGCATGGTCTTTGTCTTGGCTATGAGTAAAACCATCCTTTAGCATAACCTCTGTCATAACCTGAGATTCGTACTGATTAACCTTACAACCCAGTGTAATTATATTAAATGTCATAAAATACTTCTCCTTTTAGTCATAACTTAAAGTATAATAATTTTCAAGAGAAATGTCAACTAAAGGATTGATAAAGCAAGTAAATAACTATATTTTCCATAAAAATTGCCCATTGAAAATCAATGGGCAGTTCTTTTATTATGTTTTGTTTATATACCTAGGTCTTTTACCCAAGACTCAACTTCTTCTTGTGATGCACCTGATGAGAATCTTTTGCCATCTTTCCATTTACCTGTACCTGTTTGTTCTTTTAAAGTTTCACCACTATTTCCAATATCTGAAGATGTTGAAGTACAGAAAGGAATAACTGTTTTATCTGTAAAGTCATTACCTTTAACAAAGTTATCTACCGGCCAAGCAGCACCACCCCACCAAATTGAATAACCGATAAATACAGTATAGTAACTATCGAATTTTTCAGGTGTTACTGTTTTTAGTGGAACATCTCTTTTACTTTCGTCATATTGACTTAGTAGTTTTTGTCTTAGCACTTGTTGATTAACTTGAGTTTCTCTTTGCATTAGTACCGGAACTTGAGTTAGAATTTAAACTACCACAAGCTGAAAAAGTTAATACAAGTAAAAGTGCTACTACAAAGAAAAATTACATATTAACAATACTGTCCCTCTCCTAAATTATATTAAATTTAATGTATTATTAAGTTCATTTTCATTATGCAACTTGGAGTTAACTTCAAGTCGTGAGTCTTTATTAAAAAATTTTCCATTTTGCTTTTTATATAACAATAGCGGCTTAATGATAAACATTAAACCACTATTATACTATATTACTAACTAACTTTTAAATATGTACTTTATTTAAAAGTCTTTTACCAATATTCACTATCTTTTGTGATAACAAATCAATTTTTATTAATTTAAAAAGTTGCTTTTGGATATATCCTATTAATGAACAAACAATATAAATAGCTACAGTGGATATAACAACACTTAAAACTAATAAACCGCTAGACATACTTGCATAACTATTAAAAATAGATTTTTGAAATTCGTAAAATAAAACAGGATGTACACTAATCAAATAAACAGAAAATGATACTGAAGAAAAGATATTTATAATAGACTTACCTTTACTAAAATGTAAATCTACAAATAACAAAAACAAAACTATTGAAGCTATAATAATAAATGGAGAATTATATATTTGAAGGGTAACATTTGGGAGTTTTGAATAAACATGTTTTTTTACATAAATAACACACATATCAAAAAAGAAATTTGCAAATACTGAACACAAGTAAATTATAAAATATACTTTCTTTTTATATAAATTTCGCCTATAGTATAATTTAATATACGCACCAACAATATATAAATACATTAACCAAATTGCACTATACCCATCCTCTAACTTGAAAATATCATAGCATCCTACAAAAGATCCTATTAAAGAAATTACACCAAACAGTACAAAACCAATAAAAACTATTCTTTTATGTAAAAGCTGAGACATATTATTTATGGCTTTATTTAAAAATGGAATTAATAAAAATAAACAAAAATAACTTGTAAAATACCAGTATCTACTACTTGTAATCGGTATTAATCCGTATATTATATTAATTTTACTAATATTAAAACCCGGTAATAATAAAAATATGATTGTAATTAAAAATGAGTAAAAAAACACTTCACACCATAACGATACAATCTTATGAAATCTATAAGTAGCTTTAATATAAACAAAACCTGTTATTAATGCATATAAATTTACTGCACAAAAACAAAAATGCTCCATAAAGTTAGATATGTAATAGTTTGATGTATTTTCTACAGTGTTTTCAATTACTCCTCCAATACCTAAAATATGCAATACCACAACCATTAGCATTGAAATAATACGAAGTAAATCTATTCCTTCATATCTAAATTTTTTATTCATCCCTACCTTCTCCTTAAATAAATATTAAATTAGTTTTAATTTCATCTACATTTGAGGCTTATATCTACAAAGAAAATTGGGACTATCATATTCCGTAAATCTTTATTTGTAAACATAAAACCACTAGCCTTTGCAACAGGTTTACCATCAAAAATGCACACCATAAAATGATGTGCATTTAAGTTTAAATATTTAAATTTATTTTGTGCGACCAATGTCGGTTCTATAATGTGCACCCTCAAAAGAGATTTTCTTTACTGCATTATAAGCATTATTAAGTGCATCATCAAGAGTTTTACCACTGGCAGTAACACCTAGAACTCTACCACCGTTTGTGTAGAATTTGCCGTTTTCATACTTTGTACCGGCGTGATATACTGTTGCACCTTCAACTTGACCTTTATCATCAAGACCAAACATTTCAATACCCTTTTTGTATGATTCAGGATAACCACCACTTGCCATAACAACACAAGCAGTTGGTTCATCTGACCATTCAATATTGATTTCATCTAGTCTTTCGTCAATAATTGCATCACAAATATCAACTAAATCTGTCTTTAGTCTTGGAAGTACAACCTGTGCTTCAGGATCACCAAAACGAGCATTATATTCAATTACCTTTGGTCCTTTTGGTGTCATCATTAAGCCAAAGTATAGACAACCCTTAAATGGTCTGCCCTCTGCTTTCATAGCATTTACTGTTGGAATAAAGATTTCTTCCATACACTGCTTTGCAAGTTCATCAGTATAGTAAGGGTTTGGACTGATTGTACCCATACCACCTGTATTTAAACCTTCGTCATTGTCATATGCTCTCTTATGGTCCTTTGAACTAACCATAGGTTTAACTGTCTTACCGTCTGTAAAGGATAGAACAGAAACTTCAGGGCCTGTTAGGAACTCTTCAATAACAATGTTGTTACCGGAAGAACCAAACTTCTTGTCCTCCATAATTGTCTTAATTGCTTCTACTGCATCTTCAACAGTTTGACAAATAAGAACACCCTTACCAAGTGCCAAGCCATCAGCCTTTACAACACATGGTGCCATATTATTTTCTTTAACCCAAGCAATTGCTTTTTCTGAGTCATCAAAAACTTCATACTGAGCAGTTGGGATATTGTACTTTTTCATTAGGTTCTTTGAGAAAACCTTTGATGCTTCAATAATAGCAGCCTTTGCATTTGGACCAAATGCACGAATACCGGCTTCTTCGCAAGCATCTACCATACCGTCAGCAAGTGGGTCATCAGGAGCAACAAAAACCATATCAATGTTATTGTCTTTTGCAAAAGATACCATTTTTTCTTTATCCATTACAGGAATATCAACAACTTCTGCATCTCTTGAAATACCACCGTTACCGGGAGCACAATAAAGCTTTTCTACCTTATCACTTTCAAGTAACTTTTTGATTAGGGCATGTTCTCTACCACCGGAACCAACCATTAATATTTTCATTTAAGTCACCTCATTAATGATGGAATAGTCTAATACCTGTAAAGCACATTGTCATATTGTACTTATTACAAGTATCAATTACATTATCATCACGAATTGAGCCACCAGGCTGTGCAACATACTGAACGCCGCTTCTCTTGGCTCTTTCGATATTATCACCAAATGGGAAGAATGCATCACTACCTAGAGAAACACCTGAGAATGTGCTTAACCATTCTTTCTTTTCTTCTCTTGAAAGTGGTTCAGGCTTTTCAGTAAAGAACTGTTCCCATGTGCCGTCAGCTAGTACATCTTCGTAATCATCAGAAATATAAACATCAATTGTGTTATCTCTGTCAGGTCTTCTGATATCTTCCTTGAAAGGTAGGTTTAGACACTTTGGATGCTGACGAAGGTACCAAATATCTGCCTTATTACCGGCTAGACGAGTACAGTGAATTCTTGACTGCTGACCTGCACCAACACCGATAGCCTGACCGTCTTTTGCATAGCAAACTGAATTTGACTGTGTATATTTTAGAGTGATTAAAGCAATAAGTAAATCTCTCTTTGCTTCTTCAGGAAGTTCCTTATTTTCTGTAATAATATTCTTTGTTAAGAATTCTTCATCAATCTTTAGTTCGTTTCTGCCCTGCTGGAAAGTAACACCAAATACATCCTTATATTCCTGTGGAGCAGGTGTATAGTTAGGGTCAATCTTAACAATGTTATAGTTACCACGCTTTTTAGTCTTTAGGATTTCAAGTGCTTCGTCAGTATAACCAGGAGCAATGATACCGTCAGATACTTCTCTCTTTAGCAGTAAAGCAGTTTCCTTATCACATACATCAGAAAGTGCTGCCCAGTCACCGTAAGAACTCATTCTGTCAGCACCTCTTGCCTTTGCATAAGCTGATGCTAATGGTGAAAGTTCTAGGTCATCTACAAAGTAGATTTTCTTTAGTGTATCTGAAAGTTCTGTTGCAACAGCAGCACCTGCAGGAGAAACATGCTTAAATGATGCAGCAGCAGGTAGGCCTGTAGCAGCCTTTAGTTCCTTAACTAACTGCCAACTGTTGAAAGCATCCAAAAAGTTAATATAACCCGGTTTACCGTTTAGAACTTCGATTGGAAGGTCACTATCGTCTTTCATAAAAATTCTTGATGGTTTCTGGTTAGGGTTACAACCATACTTTAGTTCAAGTTCGTGCATAGTAATTCTCCTTATTTATTTTTATTAATAATTCTTGATGTTGCTTTACCTGTTGCAATATCAATATATCTTACGAATAGAGATACTTTGTTATCTTCGTTAAGTGCATTCCATACCTTATTAGTAAATGTATCAATATCATCATTATTAACATCTACAAGAGTTGGTTCGCCTTCATAGCTTGGTAGTGGATTACCGTCATTCATATATGTATGAATAAATCTACCTTTACCGGCTAGTGGATTTTCATAAGAATAAGTAAATCTTAGTGAAGAATTAGGATCACCGTCATCACTCTTTAGAATTGACATATTCATATCCATTTTGCCATCGTTAATTTCGATAATGCCTGAAATTCTTGGTGTATAGTTAGGACCATCAGGTTCAAACTCTCTAGTGCGAAGTGACTGTTCAAAAGTCTGACCGTCTTTCATTAGGTCGTAAACAGTATCTGTCTGGTCACCATTTGTAACGATAGTCTTGTTACCTAGCACTCTTACAGGTGCATAGATAATTAGTGAAGGGTCTGTTAGTTTGCTTTCATCAAAAGCCTGTGTACGGATGCCTTCACCTTCTTCAACAAAAACTCTGTTACGGCTGTTTTCACTTCTACCCATAATAAAGTATGTGATTACAGCATTTTTACCGTCAGCAGTTCTGCCTAGCATAATGCCTCTGCCGGGATATGCGTTACTCTGAAGATCTTTCTCAAATGATATTGCTTTCACTATAAAGTACCTCTCATTCTGAAATTATTGTTTTGTTATCTTCTACTTTTATTTTGTCACTGCAAAATAATTCTACTGAAAGTGGAAGTATCTTCCACTCTACATTTTCCATAATTCTTCTTTGTAAAATTTCCGGTGTATCATCATTTTTAACTTCAACAGACTTTTGCATAATGATAGGACCACCATCACACTCTTCTGTTACAAAATGAGTTGTTGCACCTGAAATTTTAACACCCTTTTTTAGTGCTTCTTCGTGAACCTTTAGTCCGTAAAAACCTTCACCACAGAAACTTGGAATTAGGGCTGGATGAATATTGATAATTCTGTTTTCAAAGGCTGAAATCACCTTATGTCCTAAGATAGTCATAAAACCGGCTAGGACAACAAGGTCAGCACCCTTGCTCTTTAACAATTCTGTTAAAGCTGAATCATATTCATCAAATGTATCAAAATCTTTTCTTCTGATAACATCAGTATCTATATTATTATTTTTTGCTCTTTCCAGTGCATAGGCATTAGGATTAGAAGAAATTACTGTTGTAATCTTGCCACTTTTGATGATACCTGATTTTTCAGCATCAATAAGTGCCTGTAAATTAGTGCCACCACCGGAAACTAAAACAACTATATTCTTCATTATTCAAAAATAACTCCGTCATTACCTTCAACTAGTTCACCAAGAACTACTGCATCTTCACCGTAAGCCTTTAGAGTTTCAACTGCCTTGTCGGCATTTTCCTTAGCAACTGCAACAATCATACCAATACCCATATTAAATGTATTGAACATATCATGTTCAGGAATGTTGCCAACTCTCTGAATTACCTTGAAGATTGGAAGTACAGGAACTGCATCTTTCTTAATCTTAGCAGTTAGACCGTCGCTTAACATTCTAGGAATGTTTTCATAGAAACCACCACCGGTAATGTGAGAAATAGCCTTTACATCAACTTTGCTGATTAGGTCTAGGATAGGCTTAACATAAATCTTTGTTGGAGTTAGAAGTGTTTCACCTAGAGGCTTATCTAGTTCAGGGTATTCGTTATGAATTGTGTTTTCATCAATACCAAATACTTTTCTTACCAGTGAGAAACCATTTGAATGAACACCACTTGATGGTAAACCGATAAGTACATCACCGGCTGTTAGTTTACTACCGTCAATGATTTTCTTCTTATCAACAATACCTACTGAGAAACCTGCAACATCATATTCATCAACAGGATAGAAACCAGGCATTTCAGCAGTTTCACCACCAACTAGTGCTGAATAAGACATTTCACAACCATCAGCAATACCTGATACAATTTGTGCTACCTTTTCAGGAACATTCTTTCCAACTGCGATGTAATCTAGGAAAAACATTGGCTTTGCACCACAACATACAACATCATTAACGCACATTGCAACTGCATCAATACCGATTGTATCGTGCTTATCAAGTAAGAAAGCAAGTTTTAGCTTTGTACCGACACCATCAGTACCACTTACTAGGATTGGTTCTTCCATACCTTTCATATCAGGAGCAAATAGACCACCAAAACCACCGATGCCTGAAACAACACCTGATGTTTTTGTTCTCTTAACATGCTCTTTCATTAATTCAACTGCTTTGTAACCTGCTGTTACATCAACACCTGCATTCTTATAACTTTCTGAAAAACTATTTTTCATAATACACCTCTTATTTGGAAAGTTTTATTTTCTTGCTGAATTTATCAACATAGTTTTCTTTTGGTACCGGACCTGTGTAATTACCTGTGAAACAAGCATCACAAACAGAAACACCGTTTTCGTTAGAGATTTTTCTTAGGCTTTCAATGCTTAAGAAACCTAATGAATCTGAACCTACAAAATTCTGTAGTTCCTCAACTGTCATTAGGTTGGCAATCATATTCTTCTCGGTATGTAAATCTGAACCATAATAACAAGAATATTTTAGTGGTGGTGAAGAAATTCTCATATGAACTTCAGCAGCACCTGCCTCTCTAAGCAATTTAACAATGTGACTTGCTGTACTACCATGAACAATTGAGTCGTCAATAATAACAACCTTCTTGCCCCTTACCTTATGCTTTAATACATTTAGTCGCATCATTAGTAGTCGTTCTTTCTTAGTATTTTTCATTGAAGAAAGGCTACGACCTATATATTTATTTTTAACAAAAACTGCACTGTAAGGAATACCGGATTCTTCGGCATAACCTTGGGCAGCTTCATTACCTGAGTCAGGAACACCACAAACAAGGTCAGCCTCTACAGGGAAGTCCCTTGCAAGTTCCTTACCGAATTCTTTTCTTACTGCGTGAACAGGACCACAATCAAGGATACTGTCAGGTCTGGCAATATAAACATATTCAAATACGCATAAAGCAGACTTCTTAGGCTTTTCAATCATATATGAATGGAAGCCGTCTTCGTCAATAACAACCATTTCACCCGGTTTAACATGACGAATAAACTGTGCACCGATTGAGTCAAATGCACAACTTTCAGATGCTACAACATAGCTTTGACCCAGTTTGCCTACACATAATGGACGGAAACCATAAGGGTCTCTAACTGCAATTAACTTACTTGGTGAAGTAAGAACAAATGAATAAGCACCTTCAATTTTATTACAAGCATTTTTAACTGCATCTTCAATAGTTTCACTATTTACTCTTTCTGTTGCAATAACATAAGCAATAAGTTCTGCATTTGAGAAAGACTGGAAAATAGCTCCACCCTCTTCAAGGTTCTTTCTAATTTCAGCAAAATTAGTAATTGAACCATTATGACAAATTGCAAGTGAACCTTGAATATATCTAATAACAAGCGGCTGAGAACCGGCTCTGTCAAGTGCTTGATATGGAGTATATCTAACATGAGCAATAGCAATCTTACCGTCAGTACCCAGTTCTTCCATGGCTTGATTAGTCAGCACTTCTGAAACCATACCAACATCTTTTATTGACTTAAAATTGCCATCATTGTTTACTGCAATACCGGCACTTTCTTGACCACGATGTTGAAGTGCATAGAGGGCATCTCTTGAGATTGAAGCAACATCTACTTCATCATCCATCTTATAGATACCGAACACACCACATTCTTCGTGAACTTTTTCATTATAAAAATCTAGGGAATTATTTTTCAAATTTCATCAACCTTACTCTGAATATCTTTATCCTTAGAAACAACTGTTTCAGCCATTTTCTTTCGGTTATCAACTAACTTCTGTGCTAAAGTTTCATCTGATAGTGCTAACATTTGGATTGCAAGAATTGCAGCATTTGCAGCACCATTAACAGCAACAGTAGCAACAGGAATACCTGTTGGCATCATAACTGTAGCAAGTAAAGCGTCCATACCGTCAAAACAAGGACCTTTACAAGGAATACCGATAACAGGAAGTGTTGTATTAGCAGCAAGAACACCACCTAAATGAGCAGCCATACCGGCAGCAGCAATAATAACACCAAAGCCATTCTTAATTGCATTCTTAGCAAATTCAGACGCTTCGTCAGGTGTTCTGTGAGCTGACATAACATGAACTTCAAAAGGAACTTCGTAATCTTTCAACTGTTTAATAGCTTTTGAAACAATTGGAAAATCGCTATCAGAACCCATAATAATTGCAACTTTTTTCATAATGATCACCTTTCGTTACAAAAATTAACTAGTAAAAACAAGTGTATTTTTATTAGCTACATAATTTTACTTTTTAATTATACCCAAAAATCAAATTAAATTCAATAGATATAGACTATTTTTTTGACAGTATGATACTACATTTCTGCAATTTTCAATATAAATCATATACTAATCAAGTAGAATAATGTATCTTAATGTATAATTATGTATGAACAAACTATAAATATAAAAAATGAGCTACCTAAAATAGGTAGCTCCGGTTATTATTTGTTATCGTTAGAGATAATTTCCTTAATAGCAGTTGCAGCAGTTGCAAGTGGCTTAATATCTGATGGGATAATAATCTTTGTTGACTGACCATCGGCAACTTTTTGGAATGTTTCGTAACTCTTTAGTTGTAGTACTTCTTCAATTGGTTTTGCTTCATTTAGAAGTTTTAGAGCATCAGCCTGAGCCTTTTGAACTAGCATAATAGCTTCAGCTTCACCCTGAGCTTCTCTAACCTTAGATTCCTTAATAGCATCAGCTTTTAGGATTGTTGATTCCTTTAGACCTTCTGCTTTTAGGATTTGACTCTTCTTCTCACCTTCAGCTTCAAGAATTTTTGCTCTTCTTTCTCTTTCAGCTTTCATCTGCTTTTCCATTGCATCCTGAATTTCTTTTGGTGGAAGAATATTCTTTAGTTCAACTCTGATTACACGAATACCCCAAGGGTCTGTTGCAGTATCCAGAATTGTACGGATTTTATCATTGATAGTATCTCTTGAAGTTAGAGTTGCATCAAGTTCCAAGTCACCGATAATATTTCTTAAAGTTGTAGCAGTTAGATTTTCAATAGCTGACAGTGGTCTTTCAACACCATAAGTATATAACTTAGGGTCAGTAATAGCAAAGTAAACTACTGTATCAATCTGCATAGTAACATTATCTTTTGTAATAACCGGTTGTGGTGGGAAATCTACAACCTGTTCTTTTAGTGAAAGTTTCTTAGCTATACGGTCAACAAATGGTACTTTCAGGTGTAATCCTGTGTTCCATGTTGTTTGGTAAGTACCAAGTCTTTCAATAACATAAGCATGAGCTTGTGGTACGATTTTGATATTCTTTACGATTACGATAACTATTGCAATGATAATTGCTGCAATAATCACTAGCTTTACTATTGGATCCATAATTTACTCCTTTACCGGTGAAACAATTAGTTTTACACCTTTAATATCCTTTACTATAACTACACTATCTGTAGGAATTACTGAGCCGTCATCACTTGTAGCAGACCACACAGAGCCTTTTAGGTTTACAAGCCCTACACCTAGAGTGTTATTAATTTCTTCTTTTACTACACCTTTCATTCCAATATATCTATCGGAATTAGTCGGTAATTTCTTGGTTCTTGTGATTTTCTTTACAATAGGTTTTGTGGCTATTAGTGTTGCAACAGAAATAACTATAAACAAAATTATTTGTAACCAAATATTTTCAGGTACAAAAATTGAAACTATTGCAGAAACAACTGCTCCCAAAACAAACCATATAGACACAAGCTGATAAGTTACACCCTCAATAATAGCCATAAAGAGTGCTATACCAAACCATATATAAGGCATCATTTCCAATTTGACAACCTCCTTTTAGAAAATTATATCACAAGTAAAATAGTCGAGTCAACAAAAAACACTACACATTTCATATATTTTGTGTTATAATAATTATAGAACTTATGGAAGAAGGTGACTCTATGTCCTTTGATACATTTGATGAAGGAATTAATCCCGGTGGAATGAGAAGTAAGAATGAAATTAGAATACTGATTTGTTATTTAATTAAGTCTGTGAAAGCTCCGGTTAGCAAAGAATTGATTTTGGAGTCACTACAAAAAGATGGACTTGCTAATTACTTTGAAGCTAGTGCTTGTTTTGATGATTTAGTCAAAAACAGACATATTACTGTTAATGGCAACAACAAATACACACTTACAGAAGATGGTATGATGATTGCCACTCAGCTTGAGGATTCCTTGGCTTATACAGTAAAGGAAAAGGCCTTTCACTGTGTAATGATGTTACTTGAAAAAGAAAAGACTGAAAGAGAAAACAAGGTTGAAATTGTTAAAAATGAAAGAGGATACAATGTAAAATGCTCTATCACAAGTGAGGAGCTGACTATTCTTTCTCTTGAATTCTATGTTCCGGACTATGAACAAGCAAAGTTAGTTAAGAAGAACTTTAGGAAAAATCCGGAATTACTATATAAGACTACAATTTCAGTATTGTCAAAACAGAAGGATTTATTAACCGACACACTAAAAGACCTAGAAATGTTGTCATAACAAATTTAGGAAAAGTAAAAGTGCTACTGCCGGAACTCCACCACCTGCCGAAACTCCAACAGTAAACATACTGATTGGTATATGTACCTGGGTTATTACAGAGGTTACATTTACTAAAAACAGTGCAGAAAGCCCTATAATCATACTACCAAAAGCCCTTAATAAGGGCTTTTTATTTTTGCCTAATTTATGTAAAACAGCAAGAATAATTAAGATAATAACAAGCATAGAAAGTAGATAATAGTCCATAAAATCACCACAAAATAAAAAATACCGATGGAACTTGTCCATCGGTAAATTATATGCATTGTATTACTCGCTTATTACTTAAAGTTAGCAATAATATCAAGAACAATAACAAATACTACGAAGCCTGCTGCAAATACCTTTGTCCATCTTGATAGGAATGAATCCCAACTTCTTGCCTTGTTCTTAGAGAAGAAAGAATCAGCTGCACCGGTAATAACACCTAGACCCTGCTGGTTGCCTTCCTGTAGAACAACAACTAGGATAATTAGTACGCAAAATAGAATAAGTAATGCACCAAGGATATAACTAACTACGCCCATTTCAATTCACCTTTCATTAGAATTAATCAGTCTTTTATTAGATGATAACACAAAACCATTTAAAAATCAAGTATTATTTTCTATTTCACCTTATAAAATAGAAAGTTGTTCGTTGCCACTATCTTCTTCAGTTAAAAATGCACCTAAAGCCGGTAGTGTTTTGGTTCTGTATCGTGATGGTTTAGAGAATAAACCATCAGTATATTCTTCTAGTTTTTCAAGGTACTGACCTTTTTTCATTCGCATTACAGCGACACCTTGAGTATTCTTTGTATTCTTTAAGCTTATTACACCAGTATGGATAAGCAGAACTCTGCCACCTGATGAAGTTAACATTAATTCCTTATCTTCATCAAGCCACATTACATCAGAAAGTGGTGACTTATCTGAATAAGCACTAACAAGTTTCTTACGGTTAGTCTTTGTATAATAAGCATTCATAGGTACTTTTGCAAGTTTACCGTTTTCAAATGCAAATACAAACATACCGTTGTAGTCCTTTGTAACAAACATTTTCAGTGGGACTTCTCCTTCATCCATTTGAAGTTTAGCCGGTACATAATCACCCAGTACACTTGCCTTTGTATCATCAAAGTCTGAGGCTTTGCTCTTATAAACCTGACACTTATTAGTAAAGAATAACAGTTCAGCAGTATTGGTAGACTCATAGTGCTGAATCATCATATCCCCTTCCTTTAGCTTTTGTTCACTGCTCATACGAAGTGACTGAGGAGTAATTTTTTTGAAATAACCCTCTTTACTAAAGAATAGGTTTACAGGATAATCTGGTACTTCTTCAACATATGACTCATTGCTTTCATCAACATTGTATAGTAATTCAGAAACTCTGTCTTTGCCGTATTTATCAGCAACATTCTTTAGTTCCTTAACTATGATAGTCTTTACTCTCTGTTTACTTGCTAAAATTGCTTCTAGCTCTGCAATATCCTTTTCAAGACTTTCGATTTCTTCAATTCTCTTTAGGATATATTCTTTATTTAAATGTCTTAGTTTAATTTCTGCAACATATTCAGCCTGAGTTTCATCAATGCCGAAACCAATCATTAGGTTAGGTACAACTTCACTTTCTTCTTCAGTTTCTCTGACAATTTTTACTGCCTTATCAATATCAAGTAAAATTGCCTTTAGACCTTTTAGAAGATGAAGTTTCTCTTGCTTTTTGTTTAAATCAAAATATGTTCTTCTTCTTACACATTCAACTCTAAATGCTATCCATTCATTAAGAAGTTCTCTAACACCCATTACTCTTGGTACACCGGCTATTAGCACATTAAAGTTACAACTAAAACTATCCTGTAATGTTGTAAGTTTAAATAACTTCATCATTAGCTTTTCAGGGTCAGTACCACGCTTTAGGTCGATTGTGATTTTTAGACCGTCAAGACCTGTTTCATCACGAATATCGGCAACTTCCTTAACTTTGCCTTGCTTAGACAAATCAATAATTTTTTCAATAATTACTTCACAAGAAGTTGATGGTGGAATTGAGAAAATATCAATACAGTTATTTGCTTTATCATACTGATACTTTGCTCTAACCTTGATACCACCACGACCGGTTTCATAAATTTTCTTAATGGCACTTTCGTCATAGATAATCTGTCCACCACCAATAAAGTCAGGTGCAGGTAAGGTTGACATAATGTCATGGTCTTTATCACGAATAAGTGCTGCTGTAGTTTCACAAACTTCACGCAAGTTAAATGAACAAATGTTAGACGCCATACCTACGGCAATACCTGTATTTGCATTAACCAGTACCGATGGAAAAGTTGCCGGTAAAAGTGAAGGCTCTTTCATTGTATTATCGTAGTTATCTACAAAGTCAACTGTATCTTTATCAATATCCTTAAAAAGTTCATTACAGATTGGGTCAAGTTTTGCTTCAGTATATCTTGATGCAGCCCATGCCATATCTCTGCTGTAGAACTTACCGAAGTTACCCTTTGAGTCAACATATGGATGTAAAAGTGCTTCATAACCTCGTGACAATCTAACCATTGTATCATAGATAGCTGAGTCACCATGAGGATTAAGTTTCATTGTTGCACCAACAATGTTGGCTGACTTTGTTCTCTTACCTGTTAAAAGTCCCATTTTGTACATTGTGTAAAGTAGCTTTCTATGAGATGGCTTAAATCCGTCAATTTCAGGAATTGCTCTGGACATAATAACACTCATTGCATAAGGCATATAGTTTTCTTCAATAGTTGATGCAATCTTTTGCTCTACTACTTCACCAGCACCGTCAATTACACCGTCAATCTTAGGTAATTGAGGAGCTTTTGGCTCTTTCTTCTTTCTTGCCACAGTAACTCACCTCCTTAACTTAAATCTAAGTTATCTACATATTCAGCACCATGGTTTACAATATAGTCTTTTCTACCTTGTAAATTGTCACCTAGTAGAATATCAAACATTTCTGCTGTACGCTTTACATCATCCGGCATAACCTTAATAAGTCTTCTTGTTGCCGGATTCATTGTAGTTAAGTTCATCATTTCAGGTTCGTTTTCACCAAGACCTTTACTACGCTGAACGGTAAACTTTTCTTTGCCGATTTCTTTAATATATTTTTCTTTTTCTGCCTCGGTATAAGCAAAATAAACCTTTTTATTTGTTGTTATTTCGTAAAGAGGTGATTCTGCTATAAATACCTTGCCTTCTTCAATTAGTGTTGGTGTAAGTCTATACACCATAGTAAGTAAAAGTGTTCTAATCTGGAAACCGTCAACATCGGCATCAGTACAAAAAATAATTCGTTTCCATCTTAGTAAATTCATATCAAAAGTAGCTAAGTCCTTATTAGCTTTTGACTTAACTTCAACACCACAACCCAGGACTTTTAATAAGTCGGTAATAATGTCACTTTTGAAAATTTTATTTAAATCTGCTTTTAGGCAGTTAAGTATCTTACCTCTTATAGGCATAATTGCTTGGAAGTTAGGGTCTCTTGCTTGTTTACAAGCACCTAAAGCTGAGTCACCTTCCACTATGAATAATTCTCTTTCAGAATTATCTTTACTTCTGCAGTCAACAAATTTTGCTACTCTGTTTGTCATATCAAGAGAACTTGTTAAGTTCTTCTTAATTCTAACTCTTGTTTTTTCGGCATCTTCTCTACTTCTCTTGTTAATAAGAACCTGATTACAGATTTTCTCTGCTTCAAGTGGTGTTTCAATAAAGTAGATTTCAAGTTCATGACGCAAAAACTCAACCATTGCATCTTGGATACCTTTATTTGTAATAGCCTTTTTAGTTTGGTTTTCGTAAGAAGTCATACTGGAGAAACTGGAGATTACAATTACAAGACAATCTTCTACATCTTCAAAAGTAATTTTCTTTTCGTTCTTAGTATATTTACCGTTATTCTTTAACCATTGGTCAATCTGATATACAAAAGCATTTTTAACTGCCTTTTCAGGTGCACCACCATATTCCAAATAGCTTGAGTTGTGGTAATATTCGTGCATAGAAACCTTGTTTGAAAATGCAACTGCAATTGTCATTTTGCATTTATATTCAGGTTTATCCTTTCTGTCACGAACCTTTTGTTCTGTTGACCATGTTTGAGTTGTTGAAAGGCCTTGATCACCTACTACTTCATTTACATAGTCGGTGATACCGTTTTCATACTTAAACTCTGTTACTTCAAACTTACCGTTTACTTGGTTTCTAAAAACAAAGTTTACACCTGCATTTACAATTGACTGTTTCTTCATTACATCTAAGAAATAGTCAGCTGTAATATTTATATCTGTGAAAACTTCTAAATCAGGTTTCCACTTGATGATTGTACCGGTATCCTTCTTGTCATATTTTTCTTTATGAAGTCCACCGACATTCTCACCTTTTTCAAAATGAAGGGTAAATTTCTGCCCATCTCTACGGATATTTACATCCATATATTCTGATGAATACTGAGTTGAACAAAGACCTAAACCATTTAAACCTAGAGAAAACTCATAGTTTTCACCGTCATTGTTGTTGTATTTACCACCGGCATACAGTTCACAAAATACTAGTTCCCAGTTATATCTTTCTTCATTCTTGTTGTAATCAACAGGAATACCTCTACCATGGTCCTCAATCTGAATTGAGCCATCGGCAAACTTTGTAACTATTATTTCGTTACCATAGCCTTCTCTAGCTTCATCTATGGAGTTAGAAAGTATTTCAAAGACTGAATGGCAACAGCCCTCTATACCATCAGAACCAAAAATAACAGCAGGTCTTTTTCGTACTCTATCGGCACCTTTTAAAGAACTGATACTGTCATTTCCGTATTCTTGTGTCTTTTTCTTTGCCACTTAATCTTCTCCCTTCAATTTATTGATTTTATCTCTAATATAGGCAGCATGTTCAAATTCAAGCAACTTTGCTGCTGCTTTCATTTCTTTTGTTAACTGCTCGATAAGTTTCTTCTTTTCACCCTTAGTTAGCTTTTTACTGTTAAAGTCTTTTTCTTCCTTACGGGTACTGATTTCCAGAACATCAGCAACCTTTTTCTTAATAGTCTTAGGTGTAATGTTGTGGTCTTTGTTATACTGTTGCTGAATTTCTCTTCTACGGGTAGTTTCTCTTATTGCTGACTCCATAGAAGGTGTTACTGTATCAGCATACATAATAACCTTACCTTCACTGTTTCTTGCTGCTCTGCCTATTGTCTGAATTAAACTGCGTTCAGAACGAAGGAAACCTTCCTTATCAGCATCTAGAATAGCAACTAGAGAAACTTCCGGAATATCAAGTCCTTCACGAAGTAGGTTGATACCAACAAGTACATCAAACTCACCCAAACGCAAGTCCCTAATAATTTCCATTCTTTCAACAGTATCTATATCATGGTGCATATATCGCACCCTAATATCCATTTGTTCAAAATAATCAGTTAAGTCCTCAGCCATTTTCTTGGTTAAGGTTGTAACTAATGTTCTTTCATTCTTTTCTGTTCTAATATTTATTTCAGAAATCAAGTCATCTAGCTGACCTTCAGTTGGTCTTACATCAATTTCAGGGTCAAGCAGACCTGTTGGTCGGATAATTTGTTCAGCAACAACACTACTTTTTTCAAGTTCTAAGTCACCCGGTGTTGCTGACACAAAGCAGACTTGATTTATTCTATCATAAAATTCATCAAAATTTAAAGGACGGTTGTCATAAGCTGACGGTAATCTGAATCCATAATCAATAAGACTTTTCTTTCTTGAAAGGTTACCACCATACATACCTCTAACTTGGGGTAAAGTTACATGGCTTTCATCAACAAAAAGCAGAAAATCTTTCGGAAAATAATCCAGCAAAGTAAATGGGGCTGTACCCTTCTCTAGTCCGGCTAAAACACTTGTATAGTTTTCGATACCGGTACAAAATCCGATTTCTTGGAGCATTTCAATATCGTATCTTGTTCTTTGTTCAAGTCGTTGAGCCTCTAGGAGTTTACCCTCACTTCTGAAATATTCCAGTCTCTCGTCAAGTTCTTTTTCTATTCTTGCAATAGCCGGTTCCATCTTTTCTTTAGGAACAATGTAGTGAGATGCAGGGTAAATTGCAACATGCTTTAGAATAGAATTCAGTTCACCTGTTAGTGGGTTAATTTCGGAAATTCTATCAATTTCATCACCAAAATATTCTACTCTTATAATATAGTCGGAAGAAGCTGCAGGGAAAATTTCTATTGTGTCGCCTTTTACTCTAAATTTATTTCTGGTAAAGTTAATGTCGTTTCTCTCATATTGCAGTTCAACTAACTTTGCAACAAGTTCTTCCATTGGTTTTTCCATTCCCGGTCTAAGGGAAATAACCATATTACGGTAATCTATAGGGTTACCTAAGCTATAAATGCAAGAAACTGAGGCAACAATAATAACATCTCGTCTTTCGGATAGTGCTAAAGTTGCACTATGTCGGAGTTTGTCGATTTCGTCATTAATGCTACTATCCTTTTCAATATAAGTATCAGTTGATGGCACATAGGCTTCAGGTTGGTAGTAGTCATAGTAGGATACAAAATATTCTACTGCATTATCAGGGAAAAATTCTTTAAACTCTGAGCATAGCTGGGCTGCTAAAGTTTTGTTATGGGCTAAAATCAAAGTAGGTCTGTTTACCTTTTCAATAACATTAGCCATTGTGAAAGTTTTACCTGAACCTGTTACGCCTAAAAGTGTTTGTTCTTTGTTGCCGTTTTCGATACTCTTTACTAATGTATCAATAGCTTGTGGCTGGTCACCTGTTGGTTTATATTCAGATTTAAGTTTAAAATTCATAAAACTCAATCATCCTTTAAATAAAAAATACTACCTGTCAGTTCACTTTCGGCAAGTGAAATACAATCATTATCTGCAACTATAATATGGTCAATTAAATGTGAACCTATTAAGTCAAGGGTAGTAATTAAATTTTTTGTGATAATTATATCTTCCTTTGATGGAAAAGCCACACCACTTGGGTGATTATGGGCAACTACTGCTGTATGAGCGTTATAATTCATAACAAGTTCAACAATTTTACGAACAGGCATTTCTGAACTTGTGAAAGAACCTCTTGCTACACTGCCAAAGAAAAGTTCTTTGCCCTTTGAATCCATCAACAATAAATATACTTCTTCAGAATCCTTGCCAATATACTTAGGTAAAAAATAATCACCTAAATGTTCCAAATCAATAATCTTATCGGCATTGTTATGTTTATCGCTAATGTAAATACGAGTAAACTCAGGAATCATCTTGATAAGTATTGCAGTATGCTCACTTACTCCACACTCCATAATAGTGTTGATTGGAGAGTCACAAAGAGCAGAAAAAGAGCCAAACTTATTTAACAGTTTATGTGCAATACCGTTTGTATCTTTCCTTGGACAAGCATAGTAAAGTAGCATTTCAAGTTGTTCGTGTTGTTCAAAAATTTCCAAAGTACCGGCATCAAGAAACTTTTTCTTCATTCTGGAACGATGGTTTGCATGTACATTTTCATTCGCCATATGAATCACCAAAGCATAATTTCTCACAATATTCTACATCATAATAATGTATCACAATATATTGTGATAGGTCAATTATAATTACACAACTGTA
Source organism: uncultured Ruminococcus sp. (assembly GCA_934476515.1). Taxonomy (GTDB): domain Bacteria; phylum Bacillota; class Clostridia; order Oscillospirales; family Acutalibacteraceae; genus Ruminococcoides; species Ruminococcoides intestinihominis. The sequence goes on from CAKSNZ010000007.1 coordinate 54,854, forward strand.
ATCTTAAATTTATGATTTATTAAATAATTTTCTATATTTTATGGGGATTTTTAAGCACATTAAATTAAAAAATAAGCCATAAAACCTTATACAAGGAATTATGGCATTTATGATTTATTCACTTATATTCATTAGCATTGACAGATATGAAGTATTGATTGTGTCTTTCATTGAGTAACCTAACTTTAGCAATAGGTTTTCTAATACTTCTAATGATTTTTCTTTCTCAGAATTATTTTCCACTATAATTTCTAATTCCAAATAGTCACCTAATCCTTTAACAGTATCCACACAAGCAGTTATATTGTTGTTTTTTAGGTATTGTCTTTCCTTTACAAGTGGTGGTACTGACTTAAAGCCTATATTTTCTAAAATTTCCTTAACAATTTTAGAGTCTTTAATTTCAGTTTCAAGTTCTTTTCTTGACATAGAAATATTGTCTAGCTTTGCACCTTTATATGTAATCACCGATTTAGTTTCATTTGTAGATTTATTAAGTACATTTCTTATTCTCAAAGCCTCATCAAGTGAAATAAAATCGTGATGTGATGAAGTAAAGTAAGTGTCGGTTTCTACCACTAAACTTGACTTTGTGAAATTTATATTTTCTAATTTATCAATAATTTCTTCTTTACCGGAAATTTTTACTTTTAATTCAACTTCAATACTCATATTACTTTGCCCATGTTACTTTGTCTTTGTCACCTGTATAATCAAACTTACCGTCATTCTTTTCTTCCAATGCTTTTATCATATGATAGGTAAATTCATTATAAGGTGTTTTAATATTCAGTTCTTTTCCCATACGAATTAATGCACCTGAAAACATATCAATCTCTGTATGTCTTTTTGCATCTAAGTCTTGTAATGTGGAATATCTTGCTGAGGCAGGTACTGCACTACCTCTCTTTGATAGTTCTCCTGACTTATTAATATCAATCCCCTTTGATGTTGCTATAGTTTCAAGTTCATTTCTTAAACCGTCACTAATAGCTTTCATATGGATACTGTCTTCATAACAACCTACACCTGCACCTAAAATCGCTTGTGGTAAATTGTTACACACATTAAGTCTAAACTTTGCCCACATTTCTTCTAATATATAATCTGTATATCTATAGTGAAGTCCTGTGTTGCTAAATAGTTCTTCAATAGCTTTTACTCTTTCACTATAGTATGGTTCTTCTGTTTCACCAAAAATTATACCTAGTGTGGTTTCAGGATTAAAGCAGTAACCGTTATTTTCTTTATGAGAAGCAACTTTAATAAATGATTGGATAACATTTTTCTTGCCTATTTCTGCTGAAATAATTTCTTCACTGTCAACACCATTCATCAAACTCATAACAACAGTATTTTCATTAACTGCACTTGCAATTGTTTTTACTGCATTTTGTAATGAATTGTACTTTAATGCTACTATTAATAAATCAATATCCTTTTCTGTTGATGACCACACATTAGGATAATACTTTTCACTATTAATAGTAATACCTTTCTTTAGTCTTTCTGCTCTTTCACCCTCAGCTATAACACCAAGTTGGATATTATCTTTCTGTGAAAGTCCCCAAATTACATATGAGCCAACTGCTCCTGCACCAAGGACTGCTACTTTCTTTATTTTCATATTTTTTCAACCTTATCTTTAATAAACTAAAATTAGTATAAACTTATTTAATAATATGGTCAATAAAAATTATCTGGCAATAAAAAATAAAGTATGATATAATAGCCTAGCAAAAGAAAGAAGGTTAATATGGATTATTCACAAATTTTAGCTAAAGAATTTAACATTAAAGAACAATACGCAACTAATATTATTAGTTTGCTTGATGAGGGAAATACAATTCCGTTTATTGCAAGATACCGAAAAGAAATGCATGGTTCTATGGATGACCAGTTAATAAGAGAATTTTCTGAAAAATTGGAGTATCTACGCAACCTTAATAAACGTAGAGAAGAAATTAGAAACCTTATTAATGAACAAGAAAAGTTAACTGATGAAATTTCTGTTTCACTTGATAAGGCAGTTACACTTAGTGAACTTGAAGATATTTACAGACCATTTAAGCCTAAGAGAAAAACCAGAGCATCTATTGCTAAGGAAAAAGGTCTTGAACCACTTGCTATTGAAATACTTTTACAAGATAGCAAATTTAACCCTAATAAATCAGCAGAAAAATATGTAAATGCTGAAAAAGGTGTTGATACAGTTGAAGATGCTATTAATGGTGCTAAGGACATTATTGCTGAACAGATTTCCGATAATTCAAAAATTAGAAAGACTATCAGAAAAATGCTAAATAATTATGGCACAGTAGTTTCTGTTGCAAGTGATAAAGACAAGGACAGTGTTTATAGGTCATACTATGAATACAGTGAACCTGTAAAGAAAATTGCCGACCACAGACTTCTTGCTATTAACAGAGGTGAGAAAGATGGTTTCTTGAAAGTATCTATTCAATGTGATGATGAAAAGTTTATTGAATATATCAACAATGAAACTATCAACTACAAAAATGACTTATGCAGTGACATTATCAAAGAAGCTGGTGCTGACGCTTATCAGCGACTTATTTTCCCATCTATTGAGAGGGAAATTCGTTCTGCTTTAACTGAAAATGCTTGTGAAAACTCAATGAAGGTTTTTGCAATTAATTTAAAGCAGTTACTAATGCAACCACCTGTTAAAGGTAAAACTGTACTTGGACTTGACCCTGGTTACAGAACAGGTTGTAAAGTTGCAGTTGTTGATGAAACAGGTAAGGTACTTGACACAACAGTTATCTACCCTACTCACGGTGAAATTAAGGTTAAGCAATCTAAGGAAAAGATTATTCAGTTAATTAATAAATATGATGTAGATATTATTTCTATCGGTAACGGTACTGCAAGTAAAGAAACTGAAATGTTTGCAGTTGATGTTATTAAGGACTGTGGCAAAGATGTTAAGTATATGGTAGTTAGTGAGGCCGGTGCATCGGTTTATTCTGCATCTAAACTTGCTGCTAAAGAACTTCCTGAACTTGACCTTACACTAAGAAGTGCCGTTTCTATTGCAAGAAGAATTCAAGATCCACTTGCTGAACTGGTAAAAATTGAGCCTAAGGCAATTGGTGTTGGTCAATATCAACATGATATGCCACAAAAAAGACTTGCTGAAACACTTGACGGTGTTGTTGAAAACTGTGTTAACTCAGTAGGTGCTGACCTAAATACTGCTTCACCTGCATTACTTTCTAGAGTTGCCGGTCTTAATGCTACTGTATGCAACAACATTGTAAAATACAGAGAAGAAAACGGTGCATTCTCTTCAAGAAGTGAACTAAAGAAAGTACCTAAACTTGGTCCTAAGGCATTTGAGCAATGTGCCGGTTTCCTTAGAGTTGCTGAAAGTAAAAATCCATTTGACAACACAGGTGTTCACCCTGAAAGTTATAGTAATGCAAAAGAACTGCTAAAGACACTTGACTACAGTGACAAAGATATTAAATCCGGTGACTACTCTGATTTATCAGCTAGAGTAATGAACTTTGGCAGTAAGAAACTTGCTGACATTGTTGAAATCGGATTACCTACACTTGACGATATTGTAAAGGAACTTTCTAAACCCGGACGTGACCCTAGAGATGAACTTCCTGCACCTATGCTAAGAAGTGATGTACTTGACATTAAGGACTTAAAGGAAGGTATGGAACTTAAGGGTACTGTAAGAAATGTAATTGACTTTGGTGCATTTATTGACATTGGTGTGCATCAAGACGGACTTGTACATATTTCTCAAATCTGTGATAAGTACATTAAGCATCCATCAGAGGTGCTAAAAGTCGGTGACATTGTAAAAGTAAAAATTCTTTCTGTTGAACCTGAAAAGAATAGAATTGCTTTAACTATGAAGTTTTGATTTTGGTTATTTAATTTTGACTGCGTTTGAAGATAATGTGTAACACAAATTAGGATTTTTCAATTCTGATTGTGCGTAAAGGTTAGTTTTATAAATTTGGGTTTGTCTTTTTAATTTTGATTGTGGTTAAAGGCAAATTTGTAGTGAGAATATATACCATAAAATCATATGAAACTATGACTCACAGGTGTAGGGGACATCATTGATGTCCCGTTTGAAAATTAACCTTTCTATTTGTATTTTGTCCTATGTAGATATTATAAATTTATAGTCTGCAAATAGGACAATAATCCCATAGGTATCACACTTTTTAACGGGCGAACAATGTTCGCCCCTACGACTGTGAGCCAAAATTTTGCTATAATTCACACCTACGAACCCTAATTTGCAAAAGTGATTAATCTTAGTCCACTGACAAAATTGAAAAATTTAGCATTGCAATATATTATTTTATTATGTTAAAATATATCTATGTAGTAGACTATTTTATAGTCATTCATTTGAAAAACTCCTTTTGATTTATTACAGTTGTCAGACATTATTCAAAGGTAATTTTTTATACAAAAAATAACGGTGTAAATTCTTATGAGTTTACACCGTTTTATTTTGTTTCGATTAATTTATTACAATATTCATAAGGTATTATAGATAAGGAAAATTTAAATTTCTTGGAGACAATATATTTTTACTTATTTATGTTATAATGATAGTTAACAATAAAAACTAAAATACATTGAGGAGAAAATGAAAGAGATAGATTTAACTGATGGTTCTATATTCAAAAGGTTGATAAAATTTTCTTTACCTATGATTGTGGGGAATTTTCTTCAACAAATATACAACCTTGCAGACACATTGATTGTGGGAAAATACATAGGTGCAAATGCCTTAGCACTGGTTGGTTCGGTATATTATTCTTATGGTATGGGTACTTTAGAGGAATTAACAAACCACATATTTCTCTGATTCTTACAATTATTTTTCTTGGCACAAGGGTAGTGCTTTCTTATGCATTAGCACCAACTACACCACTTGGCGTAATTGCAATTTGGCTATCTATTTCTATCGGTTGGGTTCTTGCTGATGTTGTGGGATATTTATACTACAAAAAATCTCATTAAAAGATTAAGAAACTGCTAAAATCTAGCAGTTTCTTTTGTTATGTAATAATATTATTTAATTAGATAATGCCGATTAACCTATCTATTTGTTAACAACTTTACCGTTACTATCTACTTCTTTAGGGAAAGAAGTACATACTTTCCACTGGGCATCGATATTGAAATCGGTGTCATAACCGATGCCCTTATATGTGTACTAAAGCCAATTTGACAAGGGAATTAGCCTATTTTTACAAATTTAAAGCCGTTTTTCTTAGCGTATTTTTCACCGGCAGAACCTTTATAACCACGGATTGTAAAGCCTTTTACTTTACTAATACGACCGTCATATTCACTTTCTATGTAACCTAAAGCTCTTTCACCAATTTTTTTTACAGTTTTAGGAATTGTAACTTTCTTAAGTTTTTCACAACTTATAAATTCTTCATTCGTTAATGTTTTCACATTACTTGGGATACTGATACTAGAAAGATTGTAACAATTTCTAAAAACACCATATCCACTAACCTTAGGAACTTTTAAAGTTTTTATTTTAGTAAGATATGAAAAAGCCTCATCACCAATTTTTAAGTTTTTGTTGGCATTGATAGTTAGTTTAGTAACAGAAGTACACTCACGAAAAGCCCATTCACCTATACCGGTAACATTCTTCGGTATTTTAATTAAAGATAACTTGTAGCAGTTAATGAATGCATCATTTCCAATTTTCTTTATATTTTTTCCAAGGGTAACTGTTCTTAGGTATTTACTCCATTTAAAACCTCCGTTATGTACAAATTTAACACTATTAGGAATAGTAAATTTTGCTGATTTCTTTCCACCGGGATAAACTATAAGCTTTGTTTTCTTTTTATTGTAAAGAACACCGTCTTTGCTACTAAAATATTTATTATTTCTAGAAACCTTGATTTCTTCCAATGGTACAAATAAATGAAAACCTCCTTCATTTTTGATTGTCTTTACTCCTCTTCCAATGGTCAAAGATTTTAATTCCATTGGAAAAGCTGATGCAGATAACTTCGTAATCTGTGGTGGTACAGTGTATGACTTAATTCCACTGCAATGTCTAAGAAATAATACAGGAATTTCTGTAACATACTTACCAAATGTAACTTTTTTAATTTTTCTTGCACCATTTAAAGCATATTGTTCAAGTTTTTTTATACTATCAGGAAAAGATACCGAGGTTACTTCTCTGTTGTAATAAAATAAATTCTCGCCTACTCTAGTTACAGTATAATTGTCAAGTTTTGAAGGAATAACTACATCCAATCCTTCACCAATATATCTTGTGATTTTGATATTTTTATCATTAAGTTTTACATACTGAAAATCACCAGAAGTATATACAGTCTCTTCTGCACTAACTGTTGGTACTATAGATACTACAGAAACTGCCATTATCAATGTTAACAACAATGCTAATAATTTTTTCATAAAATAAACCTCCTCTATTTTTTAACAACATTACCGTTTTCGTCAACTTTTTTAGGGAAAGAAGTACATGCTTTCCACTGGGCATCGGTTTTGAAACCGGTGTCATAACCGATGCCCTTATATGTATGCTAAAGCTAATTTGACTAAGGAAATTAACTTTAGTTCCACAGGGTACGACTATTGTTTACTTGAATAGTCGTACTTAATTTTTACTGCTTTTACATCTGACCAAGGACTATACTGAGGATAATAATAACTAGCAAAAGTTATTTGTGGATATTTTACATTTCTACTATTATAAGGTTCAACATCATAAGTTACACCATGGGTTTTTAATCTACATCTAAAATAATATGTTTTTCCTTTTTTCAAACTTGTCAAATACTCATATGAAGTAAAAGTTTTATATTTCTTAAATTTTGTTGTTTCACTATATTGAACAATAAATTTTTCTTTTGCTCCCTCATACAGAACATTATCATAATAAGCAGTAACACCATATTTTCCTTGTGTTACTACAACTTTAGGCTTTGATGGTTTAATCTCATAGTAAATATAGGCAATACCATAAAACTTTCCTTTACCTTGAATAATTGCACACGCAAGACCAGGATTAATATTATTCAAATATTTAACTGAATAATCCCTATTAAGTTTTAAAACCTGTTTCCCTCTCTTTATGGAAAACTTTAGATTTCTTTCCTTACCATTGAATACCATATATGCATATTTACTACTTTTATCTTTCTTTTTAAAATCATATTTAAAACCATATGTAGTTAAATATTGCACATCTCCATAGATTTTTCCTTTTATTGAATAATCAAGCCCACATTGTCTTGCGTAAGACTCTGCCCTTGAACCACCATCACATACAATCAATGAATTAAAATCATAAGTTACATTATACATACTAGCGTTATGTTTTACATAACCATACAAACCTTTAATATATGTTATTGTCATTGGTATTTTGATTTTTCTGAACTGATAACCCCATCCTTTATCCTCTAACACTAACTTTTTTACTATGTGTCCGTTAAGTTTAGATGGTATTTTCCAATATTTAACTGCATACTCATGGTTATTACTTTCGTAAGTTGGACCATAATAATTTATTACTGTCGCATAACCCTTTTTATCTAATGTATAGTAACAATTATCACTTTTATATACTTTAGATTTTGCACTAACTGTTGGTACTATAGACACTACAGAAACTGCCATTACCAATGTTAACAACAATGCTAATAATTTTTTCATAAAATCGACCTCCTCTATTTGTTAACAATATTACCGTTTTCGTCAACTTTCTTAGGGAAAGAAGTACATACTTTCCACTGGGCATCGGTTTTGAAACCGATGTCATAACCGATGCCCTTATATGTGTACTAAAGCTAATTTGACTAAGCAAATTAACTTTAGTTCCATAGGGTACGACTATTGTTTATTTGAATAGTCATACTTAATTTTTACTGCTTTTACATCTGACCAAGGACTATACTGAGGATAATAACCTGCAGAATATACTATATCAGAATATTTAAGACTCTTATCTAACCAAGGTATAGAATAGTTGAAACCACCAACTTTATATCTACATCTAAAATAATAAGTCTTACCTTTTTTTAGTTTTTTAAAGTCTTTTTCCTGATTTTTTACAGTTATATAATTTTTAAAATCTGGTTTTTCGCTATATTGCACAATCTTTTTATCAATAAAATTATAGTACTCAACAAATTCAGTATTAACAAAGAAAAAATATTTACTTTGTTCAATTCTTACAGTAGGTTTGTAGGGTACTATATCAAAATTATAAGGATCACAACCATAGTATTTACCTTTTCCGACCAACACAACTGTAGCTTGTCCTGGATTATAATTGTTTATATACTTAACAGTGAAATCTCTTCCTTTCTTTAGTACTTGCTTTCCTCTCCTTAATTCAGTAATTTTAAATTCGTGTGCTTTGCCTGTATATTTTACTGATTTAGGGATTTTAACAACATTTTTGCCATTCATAATTTTAAAATTTATATACATTAAATGCCCATACATATTACCGTTTATAATATACTCTATTTGACATTGTTTTGCATATGACTCTGCTCTTGAACCTTTATCACACACAACGGCAAGATCAATATACTTATCATAAGGAACAGGATTGTTGAAACAATTAATATAATATTTCAGTCCTTTTATATATGTTACAGTTTTGGGAATTTTTATTTTTTTAAAACGAAGCCTATATTCTTGAAAGTAGGTTTCCCAAATAAACTTTTTTACAATATGACCGTTAAGTTTAGAAGGTATTTTCCAATAATCAACTATTGCTTCCTCTTTTTTTATTCCGTAATAAGCAACTACTGTTGCGTATCCCTTTTTGTCTAAGGTATAACAACAATTATTACTTTTATATATCTTTGACTTTGCACTAACTGTCTCTTCTGCACTAACTGTTGGTACTATAGATACTACAGAAACTGCCATTATCAATGTTAACAACAATGCTAATAATTTTTTCATAAAATCGACCTCCTCTATTTGTTAACAATATTACCGTTACTATCTACTTCTTTAGGGAAAGAAGTGCATACTTTCCATACATTATCAGAATAAAGACTCGTATCATAACCAGCCCTATGGGATAAATTTTTGAAATCCCACAATTTTACACTGGTTCCATTTTCTTCTGTTGGTATAAGCACACCTAAGTTAAGTTCATAAAACTTATCCAATCCCAGTTGTCCACAAGCAGTATAAGCTTCTCCATTACGGCGACTATAAAAGTTTGGATTATCCTCGTAAATTGTACAAATTTTATTTATATATGGTTTATCTGTGCTCTGATCTTTTGCTTTGTCTATATAATAGTATTTAGAAAATTTCTTAATATCTCTAAACTCTGCTACTCCATAGCTAACTGCAGTCTTTAGATGTTGTCTATGACGATAGTTTTTATTAACATTATTAGTTTGACAAGCATCTATAATTTTCCCTTTTAAATTTGTATCCAACGCAAAATTAGTTGCATTATCAAATAAATCTATTATTTTACTTTCTCCTTTAACAGTTACAGTATATTCAGAATACTTTTTTTCAAACTTATCTTTTGAATAAACTGTAGGCACTTGTGTTCTATGTGAAAAAGTATCACCAATCATATGAAAACACATACCAATAGCCTTGTACAATGCCTGATTATTTGAGATTTTCTCATTATCATTACTTAGTGTTGTATTAAAATTTACAGTATCTATTATAGCTAGACTGTCTATCATATCATCAATGGTATCCTTTGATATTTTACTAGAATAACAAGGTAAACTATTTGCGTATTTCTTCGTTTCTTTTCCAATTTGCGTTAAAGTTTTACTATTTTTATATTTTTTCAACAAACAAACAAATTTCCAGGCACATTTTAGATTAGCAACATAATTACCACCACCATGAAATGCTGAAATTTCTTTGAATGATATTTTCTTAGATGATTTGATATAACTTAAAGATTTTTCGTCCGGTGCAGTTGAACCACTAATAATTAGTTTTAAACTATTTCCGGTAATTCCTAAATCATTACCTCCCTGTTCTGCCATAGCTTTATGTTCATCTTTAAACCACAAACCCTTTACATAACCATCTGTTGTATATTCTTCTACATCACTTGGGTTTGAATATTCTGTTACACTTTTACTTGGTGAATAATTCTTTGCAAAATCATCATAAATAGACAAAGCATATTCTCCATCTACTGCACCGGTAACAATTCCATTATCGGTAATTTTCTTTGATGACTTTAGGATTAGGTCTTTTACAAAGTCAGGAGACTTGGACTTATCTTTTTCAAGAATTAGGGAAGCTATTCCGGTTACTTGGGCTGTAGCGATACTTGTGCCATCTGAGCCGTTAATTGTACCGAAGATACCGGTTGACTCAATATTTTCTCCCGGTGCTACAACATCAAGATTTTCGTCAACTGATGTAAAATCCGAAATTTCTCCATTTGGACTTTGTGAACCAACAGAGATAACCTCAGGATAGGCTGACGGATACTGAACACCTTTTTCCTTATCATTACCGGAAGCTGAAACCAAAACAATACCATTATCGTAGGCAGTTTTGATAGCTGTTCTAAGTGAAGCTGAGTTTGTGTTTGTACCAAAGCTCATATTGATAATATCCATATGATTATCAATGCCCCAATAGATGCCCTGAATAATTCTGCTAAGAGGTGCTTCTATGTTGTTATCTAAGGCTCTTACTGAATATAAATCTACATTTGGATTTACTCCGGTAACACCCTTGCCGTTATCCTTAGCACAAATAACACCGGCCATTCCTGTTCCATGTTGGCTATAATCTTCATAAAGTGGATTTATTCCGGCATCTTCTTCAATTAGGTTTTCACGATATTTTACATCAATATCATCCGACCAAGAAACACCACTGTCAAGCAACTCTACCTTTACTTTTTCGCCTGATGGTGAAGTATCTATTTCATCCACTCCTAAAGACTCTAAATTCCATTGATTTAGGTCTTTTGTATTGACATCTTTAAATAAATAGTCCAAAACATCTGTTTCCTCAGTTGAATTTGCGTTATCATTTGAACTACCCGACAATACAATATCTTTTTCCACATTTGTGACACCATCAATACTTTTCAGTTGTGACAAATCGTTATTACCCAGTGTCATTTTTGAAATAGTTTTCTTACTATTTATCTTCAATAGTTCTTCCGACTCATTAGAAATTTTGTTAGCCTCATCTAATGCTCTACCACTGTTTGTAACAACTATATAATCAGTTGTACCACTTTTTTCCTCTGTTTCATTAGCCATATAATGTGTTGAGAGTACCGTACCTGCAATCATTGTTGTAGCTAATGTTAAGCTGATTAATTTTTTAATTTTTATCAAAACACTCACCTCATTTTCATTTATTTCTCAGTTTTTAATTTAAATTTCCATTGGCATATCCTTTCTTGTTATTAAGATTATATAAAATGCATAACTAATTTATATAATTCACAATTAAACTAGTTATCTTTAATAAGAGAATAACATATAAAATGCTAAAAAGCAATAAATTTTAATTAAAACAGTAAACAATATTCACTGTATATATTTGGTTATTTTGTACACATATTCAGTATTGTTAGATACTGTATCTTCTATATATAATATAACACAAAATAAAGTTGTAAAAGGTTACATAATTTTTGAAGATTTTTTATATTTGGTATATTTATACAATTAATAAATTGATGATTTATACAAACTAACCAATAAATTTATTAAAGTAAAAAAATAAGGGTAGTTCAAATGAACCACCCAAAATAATTATTTACACTTTTTATTACAATTTTGGCAACCACAATTGCAACAGCCTTTGCCCTTTTTCTTTCTACTTCTCATAGAGTAAATTGCAAGGGCTACTGCAACAATGACTAAAGCTAAAATTAAATAATCCCAAAAATTTAAACTACTAAGAAAATCCATACTACACCATTCCTACTGCTGAACCAATTAAGTGGACTATGAATGCTACTACCCAAGCAATAACACACTGCCACAAGGCAACACCTATTGCCCACTTACCACCCAGCTCTCTCTTTACTGATGCAATAGCTGCAACACAAGGAGAATATAGCAAACTAAATACAAGTAGTGATGATGCTGCAAGTGGTGTTAATACTGATGCAATGTTGCCACTAAATAGGACTTGTAATGTTGATACTACACTTTCCTTAGCCATAATACCTGAGATTAATGAAGTACAAATTCTCCAATCTCCAAGTCCTAATGGTGCAAATATTGGTGAGATAAAGCCTGAGATGGAAGCTAACATACTATCTGCTGAATTTGTCACCATATTAAAGTGAATATCAAAGCTCTGTAAGAACCAAACAACTATTGTTGCTATTAGAATAATTGAAAATGCTCTTTGTAAAAAGTCCTTTGCTTTTTCCCACAATAGTTGAACAACATTCTTTGCACCGGGTAGTCGGTAGTTTGGTAATTCCATAACAAATGGTACTGCCTCACCTTTGAACAATGTTCCTTTATATAGAAAGGCGATTAGGATACCGATTACTATACCCAGCACATACAATCCTGCCATTATCAGTCCACCCTGTTTAGGGAAAAATGAACTGACAAAAAATGAATAGATAGGTAACTTTGCAGTACAACTCATAAATGGAGTTAGCAGAATTGTCATCTTTCTATCTCTTTCAGATGTTAAAGTTCTTGTTGCCATAACTGCCGGTACTGTACAGCCAAAACCTATTAGCATTGGAACAATACTTCTACCGGACAGACCGATTTTTCTCAGCAATTTATCCATTACAAATGCTACTCTTGCTATGTAACCACTGTCCTCCATTAATGATAAGAAGAAAAACAGTGTTACGATTATAGGTAAGAAACTTAACACACTACCTACACCATTAAATATACCGTCTATTACAAGGCTATGTATTGTGTCATTTACATGGGCTGAGGTTAGGGCATTATCTGTTATTGTGGTTAATGAGTCAATACCCATTTCCAATAAAGTTTGAAGTCCTGCACCTATTACATTAAATGTTAGGTAAAAGACTAAAACCATTATTGCAATAAAACAAGGAATTGCAGTATATTTACCTGTTAGAATTTTATCTATCTTTTCACTTCTGACTCTCTCTTTACTTTGTTTAGGCTTGATAACTGTATCTTCACAAAGTTTTTCGATAAATTCAAAACGCATATCAGCTATTGAGGCATTTCTGTCAAGTTGTCTTTCTGTTTCAAGTTGCTGAACAATATGCTCAAGCATTTCCATTTCATTTTCATCAAGGTTCAACTTATCTAGAATTAAGTGGTCACCCTCTATTGCCTTAGTAGCTGCAAACCTTACAGGAATATCTGCTTGTTCTGCATGGTCCTCTATTAAGTGAATTACTGCGTGAATACAACGATGGACTGCACCATTATGGTCATTTTTGTCACAAAAATCCTGACGCAATGGCTTTTCCTGATACTGAGCAATATGAAGTGCGTGTTTGATAAGTTCATCAACACCTTCATTTTTTGCTGCAGAAATTGGAATAACCGGTACACCCAGCATTTTTTCCATTGTATTTACATCAATAGAACCTTGGTTACCTGTAACTTCATCCATCATATTAAGGGCTATTACCATTGGAATATCCATTTCAAGAAGCTGCATTGTAAGGTAAAGGTTTCTCTCAATATTAGTAGCATCTACAATATTGATAATAGCCTTTGGCTTTTCGTCAAGGACAAAATTTCTTGAAACAATTTCTTCACTACTATATGGTGACATTGAGTAAATGCCCGGTAGGTCAGTTACATTTGTGTTGGGATAGCCTTTGATTGAGCCATCCTTTCTGTCAACAGTTACACCGGGAAAGTTACCGACATGCTGATTTGAACCGGTGATTTGGTTGAACAAAGTTGTCTTGCCACAGTTTTGGTTGCCAACCAAAGCATATGTAAGGGTTGTTCCTTCCGGCAAAGGGTTGCCATCTCCCTTTGCATGGAATTTACCTTCTTCACCAAGACCGGGATGCTCTGTATCCTTAAACCTATCCACTCTATCGTGACTTCTTGTACGAGATTTGATAGGTTCAACCTGAATTTTATCGGCATCTGCTAATCTTAAAGTCAGTTCATACCCATGGACTTGAAGTTCCATAGGGTCTCCCATTGGTGCAAATTTCACAACAGTTACTTCTGCATTAGGAATCATACCCATATCAAGAAAATGTTGTCGCAATGCACCCTCACCACCAACTGATGTTATGATGGCACTTTCGCCTATATTCAATTCTTTTAAGGTCATAAATTAAATTATCCTTTCCTTTTCTCCTAAAATTATAAAAATTTTTGCATACTTTTAAACTCCAAGATTATTATAATACATTTAACTACATAAATCTACAATATCTGCACATATGATGAAAATTTCATGAATAACCAAAGTAATACTACTTATAATAGATTACTGTAGTGAATAATTGTTAAAAGTAATAGACAAAATGTTAAAGATATGTTAGTTATTATACAAATAAAATCAAAGGTCAGAAATTTATAGTATTTTACTAGTTATTTGCTTGACGATAATGCTTAATTATGCTAGAATATTTAGGAACATAGGATTACAGTTTATGCTGAATAACTATAGCATTGGACTGAAAAATACAATTTCTATGTAAAAATTCAAGAAAAAGAAAGGTTGATACTGAAATGGCAAAGATTGATTTAACTAAGTATGGTATTACCGGTACTACTGAAATTATCCACAATCCTTCCTACGAAGAACTATTCAACGAAGAAACAAAGCCTGAACTAGAAGGCTATGAAGTTGGTCAGGAAACTGAACTAGGTGCAGTTAATGTAATGACCGGTATTTACACAGGTCGTTCACCTAAAGACAAGTTTATCGTTATGGACGAAAATTCTAAGGACACTGTATGGTGGACTTCTGATGAATACAAGAACGACAACCACCCAGCTACACAGGAAGCATGGGAAGCTGTAAAGGAAATTGCTAAGAAAGAACTTTCTAACAAGAAGCTTTATGTTGTTGACGCATTCTGTGGTGCTAACCACGACACTAGAATGGCAGTTCGTTTCATCGTTGAAGTTGCATGGCAGGCTCACTTTGTAACAAATATGTTCATTAAGCCAACTGCTGAAGAACTAGAAAACTTTGAACCTGACTTTATCGTTTACAACGCATCAAAGGCTAAGGTTGAAAACTATAAGGAACTAGGTCTAAACTCAGAAACAGCTGTTCTATTTAACATCACAAGCCGTGAACAGGTTATCGTTAACACATGGTACGGTGGTGAAATGAAGAAGGGTATGTTCTCAATGATGAACTACTACCTACCTCTAAAGGGTATTGCTTCAATGCACTGCTCAGCTAATGCTGATAAGAACGGTGAAAACACAGCTATCTTCTTCGGTCTATCAGGTACAGGTAAGACAACACTTTCAACAGACCCTAAGAGACTTCTAATCGGTGATGACGAACACGGTTGGGATGACAATGGTGTATTTAACTTTGAAGGTGGTTGCTATGCTAAGGTTATCGACCTTGACAAGGAATCTGAACCAGACATCTACAATGCTATCAGAAGAGATGCTCTACTAGAAAATGTTTCTGTTGACGAAAACGGTAAGATTGACTTTGCTGATAAGTCAGTTACAGAAAACACTCGTGTTTCTTACCCAATCGACCACATTGAAAACATTGTTCGTCCTGTATCTTCTGCTCCTGCTGCAAAGAATGTAATCTTCCTATCAGCTGATGCATTTGGTGTACTACCTCCAGTTTCTATTCTAACTCCTGAACAGACAAAGTACTACTTCCTATCAGGCTTTACTGCAAAGCTAGCAGGTACTGAAAGAGGTATCACAGAACCAACTCCAACATTCTCTGCTTGTTTCGGTCAGGCTTTCCTAGAACTTCATCCAACAAAGTATGCTGAAGAACTAGTTAAGAAGATGGAAAAGAGTGGTGCTAAGGCTTACCTAGTTAACACAGGTTGGAACGGCACAGGTAAGAGAATTTCTATTAAGGATACAAGAGGTATCATTGATGCTATCCTTGATGGTTCTATTACAAAGGCTCCTACAAAGACTATCCCTCACTTCAACTTTGAAGTTCCTACAGAACTACCAGGTGTTGACCCAGCTATCCTAGATCCTAGAGACACATATGCTGATGTTAACGAATGGGAAACAAAGGCTAAGGATCTTGCTTCAAGATTTGTTAAGAACTTTGCTAAGTATGAAGGTAATGAAGCAGGTAAGGCTCTAGTATCTGCAGGTCCTACAGTAGAATAATTTTAGTCTTAACTAACTTTATAATTCATAAATTTAGGGTGTACTCACTGAGTACACCCTTTTTGTTATGCCTACACCATTTACACATTAGCTGTCCCAAAAATGGAACTTATCTCTTTGGATTACAATATTTTTTTGAAAAATTAATTACAACCGGTTTCTTTTAATATATAATTATCTCAAGAGGTGATTATTATGAAAAAATATTCTAATAATTTATTTTCAATTTCCGTCATAATTCTGATAATTATATCAGCTATTGTTATATTCCTTTTCAACCCTATTAAAGATGGTGACAATCGGCATTACATTTCTGTGAAAAACTATACTGACTATGTATCATATGGAAATTATTTTACTTTTAATTTTAAGGGTGATGCTTGGCATACATATAAAATTGTAATAATTGACATAGATAATTACGATAATATAACTAAAAAATTCACCGGTGAAACAGAGGTTAAAACTGATATTTGGGGACAAGGTACATTTAAACTTAAGCTAACTTCTCGTATTAATGATACTTTATTATGTTACCCTGAGATTTATTATGATGATTTCAAATCCGTTGATATAGATTGTTTTAATTTTGAATTCACTGTTGAATAGCATTTAAATAATCATATATTATTAACAAAAAGGAGTGATAGCAAAAACTATCACTCCTTGTTTTTATACTTTTCTAATACTTTCAATAATGTAATTAGGATTAATATGAAAATTCTTAAGGTTGATTAAACTATGTAATGCACCATAAAGGACTTTCTTATCTACAATAGTAGAAATTCTAAGGGTTGATTAAACTTAATGTAGCTATTGCCCACCACAGAGCCATCTACAATAGTAGAAATTCTAAGGGTTGATTAAACCCTAACTTTGTTTAACCCTACATAAATTACATCTCGGTAATTTATGCAATTGTTCATTATGAATATAAACTTCATTGTTTAACAACCCTTTACAAAGAATATCTAAAATAAAGACTGAGGTTTGCAAATTATGTAACAACAAGCAAAGGCTCATCTTCATTTTTAGCATAACCAAACTTTTGAACTTTGCATGAACTACTTAACTGAAAGATATACACACTATCAGATTGGTCAAACATTTTCAAAAATTTATTATTAATATCTGCAATAATATTGTTCAGTATTCTTTCACTATTATCAATCTCATATACAGAATACTGCAACATATGACCAAAACGCTTAATGTATTTTGAAAATTTACTGCGTTTTCTGTCATCAGATATATCATAACTAATTATAATCATATTATTCTCCTATGTCAAATACAGGGAATTTATCCACTTCCAATTTCTTCATAAATGCTCTGTAGTAGGACTGAATACAGAGAAAAATTGAATCTTTTTCTTTCGTTCTATTAATTGGAATTTTTTACTATCATACAAATCAATTTTTCCACTTAAATTATACTTTTCAGAATACACTGTTATTGATTGAAGCATTGACTTTTTGCTTGAATATGTACCACTGTCCACTGTTGTGTGGACAGCAGTACCATTAAGTTGGTCTGAATTTTGATATGTCATTTTTTCAGTATCATAATCAAGTGAATGAAAATAAATTGACACAGGACAAAAGATAAAATCATTAAGATTAGAAATAGCAATAGGGTTTTCACTCACCTAAATCACCTTTTTGGGCAAATTTCAGCCATTCCTTTTTGCTGATTTTCAACAACTCGTTATTGGTTACATCATCAGTATTTTTCAATTTGTTAATAATCATCAAACCTTTTCGTGCAATGTTATATGCACCATTTGCATCACCGTCTTGTGGCTGTGTCGGTACTTCTTCATTGGACTTTTTGTAGTTTTCACTATAATAGAAGTTACCGTTTCTATCCTTTACAGGTGAGATGATGTAATCAACATCACTATTAATTTCAGAATTTCTCAACTGAACAGTCAGTTTGAGAGTATCCATAAATGACTTTAGGAGTTCCTTACTATTAACTAATAGTAGTTTTTCCTTAATATTATCATTGACAAAATCAATACCTGCATTATTAAAAGTTTCTTTGAACTTTTCGGTAATATTCACCATTCTACTTGCCGGTTTATTTCTTGAATCTTTGTAATACTGTATTCTGTTACCATAGGAACAGATTGTCCACTTCTTACGATAATTATAACTACCTTGTGGGAACTTATCGTAATCAACATCAAACTCAAAGTAGTCTTCACTTCGATTATATCGAATATCATCAATATTACTAATGAAATTGTGAGTCTTTGGTATTGTCTCATACTTAGGATAAAGCAGATTTGCAAAACCGGTTACCGGATCAATCTTACTAGTTAGATATGGGTCAACATAAAAGATAATACCACTTTGTTTTCCGATTCTTTCAAATGTTTCAAACTTATTTGTAAGCTGATATGCCTTTAATAGTCCACCACATTCTTTGTAGTCGGTACCTTTATCAACATAATAATTTAGCTTATTAATAAGCATAGTTTCAAACTTTTGATAGACTTGTTTTTCAACTTTTGTTCTACCTCTCTTGAAACTACCATTTAGGTTTTCCATCACAACAATTGCATCATATTGAACAATAAGTTTACAAATTTGATGTACAACCTGACTAATGTAACCGTCTTTCAGTTCCTTAATTGTTTCAATAGTTTTCCAAGTTTTTCTTGCCTCTTGTCTTTCTTTTTCTCTAATGTTAAGCTTTTTCTGATAATCAGTTTTGTATTTCTTACCATTGTAACTGTTTTCAATAATATTGAAGTTGATTTGGTCAACTATTACTCCATCACTGCTGATTATAGTTACATAGATAAGGTTTCTTTCACCTCTATCAATACCGATAATATTGTTCTTATTTGACTTCTTAAGAAGTTCTCTAACACTATTATTTAACCAATAATGGTCAGGCTGATTACAATTCATTGCTAAAGTTAAATGTAGAGAAAATTGATCTTCAGTAAAGCGTTTGTTCTTTACTATTGCATAGTTAAATTTGCTATAATACTTAGCTTTTTCATCATCTGTAGGATTGTCTTTATCCTTTACTTTATCTTCACATGTACGCTTAATAATTTCAACATTTGCATCATGTTGAAATTTTGAATCTGTCTTGATACTTGCAGGACGATAGAACATTTCTGCTCCACCCTGCAATTTGTATACTAAGTTCTCTAAATTCCTATCATCAAATAGCATTTGGAAATACATAGTATGTAGATTTTTCTTACCTTTACTGTACTCAGAAAAGTCCTTGTTGTAGATTTTGAAAAGGTAAAGTTTTCCTTGTTCTACTAATGAAAGTAATTGTTTTTCAGATACTTTTACTTTGGTGATTTGGTAGGCTTGATTGTTAACATCATCAACAAATTCATTAAAACTTCCATACTCATCAGCTGACTTAAAAACAAAATTATACTTACAATAATATTCCTTTGTTCTTGCAATATAATACTCTAAATATTCCTTTAGATTGTCTTTGTTAAAGTTATCACTTGTAGTTTTGTAACTTTCGGTTTTTCTAATTCTATTGATATTTTCAGGTAGATACTGATTCTTTAGTTCTTCAAGAACAACATTAACACCATCATCATTTTTTCTACCATTTTTCTTTACAATCTTACCATCAACAAGCATAAGATTTTGAATAACTCTACCCGGATTTGGAATTTGATTGTACTCAATCTTAACCATTGTATCACTATCATTTTCAGGAGCATTATACTGAGTTTTGAACTCTCTCTTGGTTTCTTTGTCCATTACCCCAAGATAATACAATCCATCTTTCATAAAAAGTTGTGCTGAATAGTCAGTTTCTTTGCTATGTTGCCATCCACCTAGGAACTGTGGATTATCAAAAGACAGCTTAATTTTGTCAAGAGAATAAGGCTTTTCTGTAATGTAATTTCTTACTTTGTCATATAGCTTATCAATATATCTTGACTGTTCAAACCATTTTGTAAAATTACCATAGAAAAGTTCATCCTTGCCACTTTCTTTTCCCGTACCGGTTAGTATTTTCACAAAACTTTCTAATGATTTAACACTATCTAAAAAGTCCTTAATAAGTGCTACATCTTTTTCACTTGTTTTTAGACTCTTATTTTCCGGATAATCAGTAGATAGCAAATCTTTTACTGACTGATATTTGTTTTCGACTTCAGCAGTACATCTATGGAAATCACAACTAAAGTAATCTGTAATTTTCTTGCTATTAATATCTTCTTCAAGAGATGTTTCAATTAAATCTTGCAACTGATTAATTGAAAAGCTTTCTGACTTTTTATATACATTACGTCTTTTGTCATTATACTTATCAATATCTTTTGCTTTCTCCGGATTGTTGACTTTATCATACCGGTCATTCCATAAATTACAGAATACTGACCAATCATTGAACATATTTTGCGATAAATTAGTAAGTGAAATATCATTCCTTACGAACACACCATCAAGGTTATATTCAGATAAATTATCAAAAATATTTTGAAACTCGGTTATGGTTTCTTTTAATGCAGTGAAATTCTTTTCAGCATTACCGGTATTATAGAAATCATAAACTGCTTTTAGAAGTTCATTGTCATTTTCAAACTTACCAGGAAGAAAAGAACTAGTCTTTTTTTGACTACCAATCTGTTTATATAGTCGTTTTAAATTAGGGACTTTATGTCCTTGTTGTGCAGTTTGGTTATGGAGATTAATGTACTCATTAATCCCCTTAACCTTGTCATTACCTATAATGGCATTATAGGTATCAATGCCTGACTGTGAAAGAACACAGTTGAAATAATCCAAGGTAAACATATCATCAACTGTTGTATCATATACACCCTTAAAGTTATTTCTAAGTTCTTCTAGATCACTTGGTTTTAGTTCTTCTAAAACCTTTTCATATGCTTTAATATTATCAATAAATTTTGGTAAATTATCATTAATACATCTATAAGGAATTGCCGTTGACTGTTCCTTATCTGTATACATATTTTTACAATTATCGTAATAACTATTAAAATAAGTTGAGAAAGAAGAAAGATTTGCTATATCTTCAAGGGCCTTTTCATCATCTTCAAGATACTCAGGTAGATAATCATTAAGAATTTTCTTATTTAATCGTTTCAGAATTTCTTTTAAAAAATCGGCTAATTCTTTCCTTAACTTTTCTTCAGCAGACTTAAACTTCTGTTCATCCCTGTCTTTAGTGATATAAAGTTCATAGTACTCATCAAGATGCTTTAACTTTATGGGTTTGGAAAGGCATTTGTCACTTTCATCTGCAAGGTACTTTGAAATATACTCCTTGATACGCTTTGCAGAATCAAGCAAGTCTTTTTCTTTGGATAATCTGTCTTTAAAATCAAAGTTGTCTGCAGTTGCACCTATTGGAATAAGGCTGAATCTTAAAGTTTTTTGAATATTGTATAGATCTGTGAAAAAATCAATTTTTCTACATTCTTCTGAAAATTTGTTAATGTTGATTGGCATAAGCATCAATCCTTTCATATATAGTTTTACGGTTATTATTTATAAATATTAATCTTATATCCTGATTATATATCAGTATCTATAATAATTCAATACACAAACCATCCAAATTTTAATAATTTTATTTGTGCAATATTTTTCACAAGTTAAACACACTAATTTTTCTTTGATAAATTATATCATATTATGTGTCCCATTTTTGGGACTTACCTATAAAAAAAGAGTGATAGTTGAAAAACTATCACTCTCAAACTCCATAAAACATACTACGGTTTCATGGACTACAACATAATAACCGATCTACAATAGTAGAAATTCTACTATCATTATATTCTATGTGCAATCTACTGTCAAACACAATTTATTTAAAATTATACTATATAGTTTTGCTTTTCCTTAGTAAATTTATATATTAATATGCTTTTCCTTGGCAAAGGACTGTTATTTTGATAGAAACTATATTTTTTCGTAGGCTCTATTTTCTTACCCCAACATTTATTATAGAGCCAGAAAAAAGACTGTTTCTCTTACAAGGAAAACCATTCCGTATCCGCCGCCGAAGTAAAGGGCACCGATCATTAAAAAATTCAGGAATAATTTCAGGTAAATCATTGTTAATTGCCGTTTCCTTTCCGCAGTTTTTTCAGGAAGAAAATCGCAAGTCCTGCTGTACCGCAAATTAGAATATAGTAAACGGAAGAAAAGAAACGGTAAAAACAGTGCACACCAGCATTGCAGCAATGACAGACAGCAAAATGACCATGTTAAAGGCATTTCTTTTAATGCTTTTCAGCATTTTCAAGCCAGCAAAGGAGATCAGATAGATCACACATACCTGTATTCCGCGGAAAGCACGGAAAACCCATGTAAGCTTAAGAATTGATCAAAAAACAGTGAGATGCAAAAAATTACGGTAAACGAAGGAATACAAACCGCCACGGTAGCCACAGCAGCACCGAACAAGCCTGCAATTTTATAGCCGCGATATATGTGGCGCTGTTGATTGCAACCGGTCCGGGTGTAGACTCGGCAATGGCTACCATATTCAGAAAGTCGTCCTTTTCGATCCACTTCTTGCGCTATACAAATTCATTTTCAAGCAGCGCAATCATAGCATATCCACCATCGAAGGTAAAGGTGCCGATTTTAAGAAATGTGAGGAACAAAGTCCACGCTTTTCTCAGTCTGCCCGCAGCATACGGTAACCGACGCCGATATGCGTCTGAATGTATTGTGGACAGTCCTTTTGCGACTCCAGCTTTTTGCGTAGGGTCGCCATAAACACCCGCAGAGAAGCAATATCGTTTTCCCAGCTGCTACCCCAAATCTGCCGCGTGATATAGGTGTGCGTCAGCACCTTTCCGACATTATGAGAGAGCAGACACAAAAGCTTGTATTCAATCGGGGTCAGGTGCAATTCCTCCCC
>CAKSNZ010000008.1 GCA_934476515.1 uncultured Ruminococcus sp.
CCGTTAAAAAGTGTGATACCTATGGGATTATTGTCCTGTTTACAGGCTATAAATTTATAATAACTACATAGGGCAAAGTACCTATATAAAGGCTAGTTTGTAACGGGACATCAATGATGTCCCCTACACCTGTTAGCCATACTATTGTGATAATTATGAGGTATGATAATTTTGCAAATTTTCCTTTATACTCAATAAAAAACTAACTTACCTTTACCCACAGACAAAATTGAAAAACCCTAATTTGTATAGATATTATTTAATATGATAAATAAAAGGAGTACAACAAATGTACTCCTTTAAAACTATAAATTATAAAATCACACAAACTTATTTAAGTTTTCATCATACTCATAATCTATTGTGGAAAGTTTAGAAGTGATTTCATCCTTATCCACACACAAAGACTTACATAATTCTGATAAAGAACTATAATTATCTCTTAACTGAGTATTTACATATGATAACAAAATCATAGGGTCATTTGGTAAAGCCATTTCTTTCTCTTCTTTCTTATTCAAATTATAATATTATTTTAACTGATAATTAAATATTTTACAATACTATAACAAACAAAAAAGGAACTGAAAAACAGTTCCTTTTTCACAAAATTTAAATTTTATTCACTTCTTAATGCAATTACAGGGTCTTTCTTTGCTGCCTTTTTAGCCGGAATTAAACCACCTATTAAAGTAAGAAGAACACTGATTACAACCAGAACAATACCGGCTACTATGGGAATTGTAGCATTAACATCAGTTGTACCCATTAATGAATGGATAATTGCATTTGACGGTATCAAGATAAGCTCACTTAAGCCTATACCTATAATACCTGAACACAATCCTATAATAAATGTTTCTGCGTTAAACACCTGACTGATATTTCGTTTAGATGCACCGATTGCTCTTAGAATACCGATTTCCTTTGTTCTTTCAAGTACAGAAATGTATGTAATAATACCAATCATAATTGAAGAAACAATTAGAGAAACTGCAACGAACGCAATTAGAATGTAAGAGATAACATTGATAATTGTTGTTACTGAGGACATAAGAAGTGCTACATAGTCGGTATAGCTGATTTTATCCTTTTCCCTAGCACCGTTATTGTAGTTATCTACTGCTGTACGGATACCGTCCTTATCTTCAAAGCTATCTACATAAATATTAATAGATGATGGTGTAGCTAAGTCAACAACACCGAATTCCTTCATATTATCATCGTAGCTACCAGGTGAAATATAGGTATCATAAATATTCAGCATTACCTTATCATCAGGATTATTCTTTACAAATTGGTCTAAAGATGAGGCAAGTTGTTCTTCTGTTAGGTTGGCAAGTTGACTTTGCATTTGCTTATCGTTACCATAAACCGAATTCATAATATTCTTGCAAAGTTTTGCTTTTTCACTAACACCTAAACCATTAAGATACTTTTTAGCATCATCAATTTTTTCTTTTTTGCCATCAGGTGCAAATCTCATATTACTAAGAATGTTAACATCCTTAGACTTTTTCTGAGCCTTTACAACATCACTTTTATTTGTATAGTCAATGATATATTTTGTCAGTGCCTGAGTATATCCTACAGGCTGACTGATAATTCTGTTGTCTGAGTCTTTAAGTCTGATAACACCGGAAATTTTTAGTTTAATGGCGTTATTCTTTAGAATTTTGTTCATTTTCTGGTCATCATCAGAAATATTCTTGTATGTGCCATTGCTTGTTTTTTCGTAGTAATCACAAGCAGGAATTAGATAGAAACTATGGTTACAAGCATCTTTATATGACCATTTTGAAGTATCGGGATTTACCTTTTTGCCTTTGTTGATTTCATCCATATACTTTTCATATTCTTTAGCAGGTAGAAGTCCCAGCTTATACAAATCAGTTGAACGAATTTCATTGTTAGTATCCAACACCAAAACAACCTCGTTGTACTTTTCAGGATAGTGGCCGTAAAGCAAATCATAATTTTCTTTAACTGCACCACTTACTAGGTTGTCACCTTTTCCCGGCATTAGTTCAGAAAAACCGTTTTTGCTACCACCCATCATACTTGTCATTTGACTGCTCATATTAGTCATTTGGCTAAAGGTATTATTTGAGTTGTCCTTTTCTGTTTTAAATGAACTACCGTCAGAGTTAACTAACTTTTTGTTAGGGTCATAAGAATACACACCAAAAGAAGTATCGTAGGAATATACAACACCGTTTTCACCAATGTACTTATTAATTTCACTGTCTTTATCATCAATGTATTCCTTAAACTTTGTTAGGTTGTTTTCACTAACACTACTTGTCATACTTGAAGTCATTTCAAGGTCTGTGGTGTTGGAGTAAACCTTATCTTTCTTATGGTCAACATTTTCTTTTTCTACTGCTGCACTTTGACCGTCATTCATAACACTTGTTAAGTCCATATCTTGGGAATTAATAGTTATAGGGTATGAGGTCATAGTGTCTTTCTGTACATCGGCAATATAGTTATTTACACCATTTGACAAAGCAAGGATAAGTGCAATACCGATAATACCTATAGAACCGGCAAAGGAAGTCAGTAAAGTTCTGCCTTTCTTTGTCTTTAGATTGTTAAAGCTAAGTGCAAGTGAAGTAAAAATCGACATTGAGGACTTACCCATATTTTTATGTTGTGGCTTTTCTACCTTTGACTTTTCTACAACATAAGGGTTAGTGTCATCTGTGATTTCACCATCTTTTAGTCTTACAATTCTGTTGGCATATTCTTCTGCAAGTTCAGGGTTATGAGTAACCATTACAACAAGTCTGTCCTTGGCAACTTGCTTTAAAAGTTCCATAACCTGAATACTTGTTTCTGTATCCAAAGCACCTGTAGGTTCATCAGCTAATAAAATATCAGGGTTATTAACTAAGGCTCTTGCAATAGCAACTCTCTGCATCTGACCACCTGACATTTGGTTAGGCTTCTTATGAATTTGGTCACCTAGACCTACTTCTTCAAGTGCTTTCTTTGCTCTTTTTCTTCTTTCTGACTTTGAGATACCTGAAATAGTAAGTGCTAGTTCCACATTAGAAAGTACAGTTTGATGAGGAATAAGGTTGTAGCTCTGGAAAACAAAACCGATTGTGTGGTTACGGTAAGAATCCCAGTCCCTATCCTTATACTTTTGGGTAGAGATTCCGTTGATAATCAAGTCACCACTATCGTACCTATCAAGACCACCGATTACATTTAGCAATGTAGTTTTACCTGAACCACTAGGTCCAAGAATAGCAACAAACTCATTGTCACGAAGTGTTAGGCTAACATTCTTTAGTGCTTGTTGTACTAAGTCACCTGTAACATACTTTTTGCTTATATTTTCTATTTGAAGCATATATACCTCCATTCTTGCAAAACAAATAAAGTCATTGACTATTAAATCAATGACTTCATTATAACATATTACCACACTTTTACAATATATATTCTTAAATGAATGTATATTACTTAATTATTCAACAGTATAACCTTTGTCTACTACTGCTTTCTTTAGTACATCTTCGCTTACTTCTTTTGAAAGAGTAACTACTGCTGTACCACTTTCGTGACTTACTTCAGCAGAAGTAACACCATCAATGCTTTCTAAAGCAGTCTTTACTGTTGCCTCACAGTGAGGGCACATCATACCGTTAATTTTTAGAGTTGTAGTCATAGTATTTTTCTCCTTTTTATTAGTTTTATTTTTTATCTTTCTATCCCTTTTGCTACTTCTGATATTTAAGAAGTTAAGTCTAAGGGCATTTGTAACAACACAGAAACTTGAAAGGCTCATTGCTGCTGCACCAAACATAGGACTAAGTGTCCAACCGAAAATAGGAATCCACACACCGGCAGCTAAAGGAATACCGATTACATTGTAGATAAATGCCCAAAATAGGTTTTCGTGAATATTCCTTAAAGTACCTCTGCTTAGTCTGATTGCACCTGAAACATCAGTTAGCTTACTTTTCATCAGTACAATATCAGCAGAGTCTATTGCTACATCAGTACCGGCACCAATAGCAATACCAATATCTGCCCTAGTCAATGCAGGTGCATCGTTGATACCGTCACCAACCATTGCAACCATACCATTCTCTTTATACTGAGTAACAACCTTTTCTTTACCGTCAGGTAATACACCGGCAATTACTTCGTCAACACCGGATTCTTTTGCTATAGCTTGAGCTGTCTTTTCATTATCACCTGTAACCATAACAACCTTAATACCCATATTTTGTAGTTCTTTAATTGCCTTAGGACTATCACTTTTTACCACATCAGCTACGGCAATAATACCAAGCAACTGATTATCCATAACAAACAGTAAAGGTGTTTTGCCTTTAGTTGCAAGGTCATCAGCTTGTTTAATAATATTTTCATCTATATTAGCAATAGAAGAAATATGCTTTACACTACCACCAACAACAGTTTTGCCGTTTATTGTAGCAGATACTCCGTTACCTGTTAGTGACTTAAAGTCTGTTGTATCTAGGGTTTTTGTATTACTGTCAATAGCTTTTTGTACAACTGCCTTTGCCAATGGGTGTTCACTTTTACTTTCTAGTGAAGAAGCATAGCTTAGTAAATCATCCTGTGTATAATTCTCACTAGGAATTATATCAATTACTACCGGTGTACCGTTAGTGATTGTACCTGTTTTATCAAGTAGCACATAACTGACCTTTCCTGTAGTTTCAAGTGAAGTTGCATTCTTGAACAAAATACCATTCTTTGCACCCACACCATTACCAACCATTATTGCTACCGGAGTTGCCAAACCCAATGCACAAGGACAACTGATAACAAGTACAGAAATACCTCTAACCAGTGCATTACCAAAGGTTGCACCACATAGTAACCAAACAATAATTGTAACTACTGCAATTGAAATAACAATAGGTACAAACACACCTGAAACTTTATCTGCTACCTTAGCAATAGGTGCTTTTGTAGCTGAGGCATCACTGACCATTTTAATAATCTGAGAAAGAGTTGTATCTTCCCCAACTTTAGTTGCTTTGCACTTAATAAAGCCTGACTGATTTACTGTTGCACCTGATACATTGTCACCAACTGTTTTATCTACCGGAATACTCTCACCGGTTAGTGCTGACTCATTAACTGCACTTTCACCTTCAATAACAACACCATCAACAGGTATGTTTTCACCGGGTTTTACAACAAAAATATCACCGATTTTTACTTCTTCAATAGGCACTACCTTTTCAACATTATCTACTAATATTGTTGCCTTTTTAGGTGCTAAATTCATTAGACCTTTTATAGCATTAGTGGTTTTGCCTTTTGAGTAGGACTCTAACATTTTACCTAAAGTAATAAGTGTTAAAATCATACCGGCAGATTCAAAGTAAAATTCATCCATATACTTCATTACAAGTGACATATCGTTATTAACTTGGGCATTTGTCATTGCAAACAAAGCATACACACTGTAAATAAATGATGCACCTGCACCTAAAGCAACAAGTGTATCCATATTAGGTGACCTATGAATAAGAGCCTTAAAGCCACTAACAAAGAACTTTTGGTTTATCACCATAATAATGCCTGTTACTAGTAGCTGAATAAGGCCCATTGCAATATGGTTATTAGCCAAAATGCTAGGTAAAGGGAATCCCCACATCATATGACCCATCGAAATATACATTAGTAATAATAGGAATACTAAAGAAGAAAATAGTCTTTTCTTTAATTTAGGAGTTTCAGTATCTTTCAATGGTTCATCACTGGATTTATTTTCTTTAGAAGAATTACCTTTTAGAGATGCACCGTAACCTGCCTTTTCTACTGCACTGATAACATCACTTGACTTAACATCCCCATCAACTGACATTGAATTAGTTAGTAGATTTACTGAACAAGAAGTAACACCATCAACCTTGTTGACAGCTTTTTCTACCCTTGCAACACAAGAAGCACAACTCATTCCGGTAACATTATATTGTTTCACAATATCACCCTATTTCAAAATTTTCTTTAATGTAGAAATTAGGTCATCAACTGTTTCTTCCTTATCTGCTTTAATATCATGTACCACACAAGTACGAATATGATTCGCAAGAAGTTCTCTGCTAAAGGAATTTAGTGCTGAGGTTACGGCAGAAACCTGTACAAGTATATCTGTACAGTAAGCATCTTTTTCAACCATACCTTTAATTCCTCTAATCTGACCCTCAATTCTACTAAGTCTATTCATTAGCTTTTTCTGTTCATCAGTTGTTCTTTCCTTAGTTTTGTGACAACAACCTTTTTCATTATTAGTATTGTCACTATTTTCTGAACAACATTTTTCTGAAGAATTTATTTCTTCAACAGAATTTTCTGTTAATGAATTTTCTGCTAAATCTATATTAGCATTTTTATCTTTGCTATCTGTATTCATAGAGTCACCTCACAAATTTCCCCTGTAAATTATCAATAAACTCTTTAACTTACATTTGCATTATATACCCCTATAGGGTATATGTCAATATCTTTTCATAATTATTTTTTGTTATAAAGGTTAGTTAATTCTTTCAATTCTCCTTGTGCTAATCGCTAAATCTCTTCTTTAAATTATGGTTTGTCTTTTTAATTTTGATTGTTAGTTAAGGTGAATTTGTAATGAGAATATATACCATAAAATCATATGAAACTATGACTCACAGGTGTAGGGGCGAACACCGTTCGCCCGTTAGGAAGTGTGATACCTATGGGGTTTTGTCCTGTTTACAGACTATAAATTTATAATAACTACATAGGGCATAATACCTTTATTTAGGATAGTTTGTAACGGTCCAACACTGTTGGGCCCTACAACTGTAACTCATAATTCTTATTACATTTAATAGTTAAAAATAAAGGAAACTTTCATCATAGATGAATTTTTCAATTAGCACTTTTCTTAAAATGAGACAAAAATTATGAGTTACACAGTAGGGGCGAACACTGTTCGCCAGTTAAAAAGTGTGATACCTATGGGATTATTGTCCTATTTACAGAATATAAATTTATAATATCTGCATAGGACATAATACCTTTATTTAGGATAGTTTGTAACGGTCCAACACTGTTGGACCCTACACCTGTTAGCCACACTTTAGTAATAACTTTTACTATGTTAATTTTACAAATTTTTATGCTCAATAAAATTTATAACAAATTCATCTTTATTCACAATCAAAATTTAAAAGACAAACCTTAATTTATCTACCCAACCTTTACGCAGAAACAAAATTATAAAAACTAATTTATAACTAAAAACTAAATAATAACAAAAGGAAAACAGACCCTCAAAAGAGGGTCTGTAAATGATAAATTATTATAATTCAAACACATAATTCTCAGATAATTTTCACTATAATTTTAATTATAATTTCTGACAGAGAATTATTCTAAACTATAAAATGAGCATTATAAAGGAATTATCCCTTAACAGCACCGGCAACAACACCTTCGATAATATACTTCTGACAAGCGAAGTAGAAGATGATGATTGGCAAGATACTTACAATGATAAGAGCCATAATAGCACCCATATCCGTTTGTCCGTAACTACCGTTTAGGTACTGAATATGAATAGGAATTGTTCTATAGTTTGTACCACTAAAGATTAGGTATGGTAGTAGGTAGTCGTTCCAAATCCACATTGTTTCCAGAATACCAACAGAAATAATTGTTGGCTTCATAATAGGAACAACAACACCGAAATATGTTCTTAGAGGTCCTGCACCGTCAACACTTGCAGCTTCTTCAACTTCAATAGGAATACCCTTTACGAAGCCGGAGAACATAAAAATTGCAAGACCTGCACCAAATCCCAAATAAACTACCAAAATACCAACAGGTGAATTTAGGTGTAGCTTATCAGCTGTCTTTGAAAGAGTGTACATAACCATCTGGAATGGTACAACCATTGAGAATACACAGAAGTAGTAAATAATCTTACAAATCTTTGAGTTAACTCTTGTAACATACCATGCAGTCATTGATGTACAAAGTAGGATTAGGAATACACCACCGATAGTGATAAATAAACTTGTTAAAACAACTTTCCAGAAAGAGAAGTTACCAAATGTCATACCTTTAATATAGTTTTGAAAACCATAGAAAGTTTCGGCATTTGGGAAGGCAAATGGGTTGTCACTAATATCTGTCTTAAACTTAAAGGAGTTCATCAAAACAATAAATAGTGGTGACACATAGAAAATTGAAATAACAGAAAATACTACTGTCAAAATTTTCATACCTAAAGTTTGCTTTTTCTTAGGTTGTTTTTCTTTAGGTTTAACCTTTGCCATTACTGCTGCACCTCCCTCTTTCTAGTGAAGTATAGCTGAGCAAGAGCAATTACAACAACAATTACGAAGAAGATAACTGCCTCTGCTTGACCAACACCACGAGAGTTAGCATTTGAATAGAAGGTGTTGTAAATATTAAGTGCCATCATTTCCGTTTGCTTAATGGTTACACCACCACTTGTAATAACACCGGGATCACCGGCAGTTAAAGCTAAGTTCTGGTCAAATAGCTTAAATGAATTTGTTAGTGTTAGGAATGTACAAATTGTAATTGATGGTGCCATCATAGGAATAGTAACCTTAGTAAGAATTTGTCTTCTGTTAGCACCGTCAATCTTTGCTGCTTCAAAAAGGTCACTAGGAACACTTTGGAAGCCGGCAATATAAATAATCATCATATAACCTGCTTGTTGCCAACACATCAGAATTACAAGTCCCCAAAAACCATAAGTACTGTCAAGTGCTAGGTTAGTACCATAGTTGTGTAGGATACCATCAAAAATAAGTTTCCAAATGTAACCAAGGATGATACCACCAATTAGGTTAGGAACAAAGAACACTGTTCTAAAGATATTAGAACCTCTAATACCAAGAGTTAGAACATATGCAACTGCAAAAGCAATAAGGTTAATGAGAACTATTGAAACAATAACAAATAGAACTGTAAACCAGAATGAATGCATAAAGGCTTCATTTTGGAATGCTTTTACATAGTTATCAAAACCAATCAGTTTAGCATCGGTTACTGTATGGAACTTACAGAATGATAGATAAATGCCCTGAAAGAAGGGATAAATAAAACCGATAGCAAAGGCAATTAATGTTGGTAATACGAAAATCAGAAAATACTTTTTATGTTTCTTTACCATTTTCTCACCTTTCTTCTTAATTTAAAATTATAGGGGGCGAATCCGCCCCCTAACTAAGTTTAATAATTAAAGGATAAATTAGCCGTTAGCCTTTGCGTATTCTGTCTTCCAACCGTCAACGAAAGCCTTAACAACGTCATCCCACTTACCTGTACCGGCAGCATACTGTGTTAGAGCTGTACCAACACCGTCCTTCCAGTCTTCACTAGGCATTGTTGTAAAGTTCCAAGAAACAGCTTCTTTACCGTCAGCCACATACTTGTCAGCAATCTTAACTAGAGCATTTGTAGCTTCCTTAGCATCCTTAAATGGGATTACAAAGCCCATATCGGTAGACATTGCAGAAGTACCCTTGTCAGATGTTACACACCAGTTCATAAAGTCTAAAGTGGCCTTCTGATCCTCTTCAGAAGCGTTGTTGTTTACACACCAGTAGTTTTCAGAACCTGTGCATAGGCCCTGATTTTCTTCACCGTCAGCACCGATGTAAATAGGTAGCATACCCATTTCGTCGTCCTTTAGGCCACCCTTCTTGATAGCGTCATATTCCCAAGTACCGTTCTGGAAGAATACTGCCTGACCCTTAATGAATTCTGTTTCTGAGTCAGTAGCTGTCTTGCTAGCAAGAGAAGTAGGAGCACATGTTGAATCTGTGATATATAGGTCGAAAATCTTCTTGTAGTTATCTAGGTAAGTACCCTTGATAGCATCTGTAGAAGTAATGTTGTCCTTCTTGTATTCATAGTAGATAGGCATATTTGCTAAGTGAGTCTTAAATCTCCAGTCAGATGAGCCATCCATACCTGCTGAAGTGAATGCACCCTTAACACCTAACTTAGCTTTGTTCTTCTGGATTTCATCAGCAACAGTCTTTAGCTTATCAAAGCTGTTGATGTCTTCAATCTTCTTAACTGTAGCAAATGAAGAATCACAATACTTCTGAAGTAGAGTCTTGTTGTAAATGATACCATATGACTCAATAACATAAGCAATACCGGATACACTGTCGCCGTCCTTTAGTGCAAATGAATCGCTTGTTAACTGCTTGTAAATGTCAGAATCTTTAAGATCTAGACAATAGTCTTTCCAGTTCTTTAGACCAACAGGACCGTTAACCTGGAATAGTGTAGGAGCATTGTCCTTATCCATTGCAGATGTAAGAGTTTCTTCATACTTACCTTCGGCAGCAGTCTGAACCTTAACCTTAACACCTGTTTCCTTTGTGTATTCCTTAGCTAACTTCTGCCAAGCCTGATCCTGTTCAGGCTTAAAGTTTAGATAATAAACCTGACCTTTAGCACCGTCCTTATCGTTGGAACTTGAAGTGTTACAACCTGCTAAACAAGTAGCTGCCATCATACCTGCCACGCCGGCAACTACGATTCTCTTCACTGTTTCTTTTTTCATTTTTTTCACCTTTGTCCTTAAAAATTTTTCGCCTTATCAGAAGACGAATTTGAGGAGTGTCTCCTCAACCTCACAAGTGCAGTTTAACACACTTTTTATAAAAATACAATAGTTTTGATTAATATTTTTTTATAAAATATGTGTAATTTAATTTACAGACTGTTACAGATGTTCGCAATATATTCAAAATTTTTTAAAAATTATTAATAATTTTATTCAGTTATTTTGTGGTAAGCACTGAGTTTTTACGGTATTTTGTTCTTTTAAAGAATATAACAATTTTGATTTATTTATTGCAAATTCAACTACTGTTGTGGTACTATAAAAAAGAAAAATTTTAAGGAATGATTGAATGAAAAGTTTTAAAAACTCTGCTTTTGCAAGATTTTTCACTAATTTCCCAAAAATTATGTTTGCAAATCTTTTATATACTATTCCCTCAACCATATGTTTTGCTATATTTGGTTTGATAGGTTACTTAACTGGTTTTCAAAATGTAATAGTTTGGTTTTTAGGAATTATACCGGCTTATCCTCTATATGCCGGACTTGTAATGGTAATTAGGAAAATCGCTATTGAAAAGAAAGATATTAATGTACTTGATACATTTAAAACTTCAGTAAAAGATAATTGGAAAACATTTTTAATTAACGGTATAATCACTTACCTTATTGTTACACTTTCAGTTTTCGCAATTCTTTACTACTATTCAATGGCTTCTGTCAGTGCAGTTTACAGTGCATTGCTTACACTATACTTATTCTTTAGTGCAATGTTAGTGGCAACAATGTTCTATGTTCCTATGATGAACATTACATATGATATTAAACTACTTCAAGTCTACAAGAACTCATTTATCCTAGTATTTGGCAAGATTTTAAGAAGTATTTTGACTTTACTGGCAGTTGCAGTACCTACTGCTGTAGCATTCTTTGCAATTATGCTAACAAGCAATGTATGGCTACTGATTTCAGGTATTTTGGTTTCACTTATTTATCCACTATTCTATACTTACATTGTTGTTTCTATTATCTCAAAGCCATTGCAAGAGGCAGTTGGTTCTTTCACTAAGAAAGATGACAGATATGTTGTACTACCTAAAGAAAGAGATATTGAAAAAGAAAAGAAACTTATGGACGAAAATAAAGACAGTGAATATGTATTTGTTAACGGTAGAATGATTAAGAAAGATAAATAACTTATCTGTAAATTTTAGTTTAAAAATTAAAAATCACTAATAATAAAGCTCCCTATTATGGGAGCTTTTGTTATATCTAAATTCTGCATTTTATTAGCAAATCTTGTTTCTGTCAATTTCTCTGATGTCTGTTCTTTTGATTTTTCCGCTGATTGTCTTTGGCATTTCGTCAATAAACTCCAGGTGCTGAATGTGCTTGTAGGATGCTACTCGGCTGTTTACAAAGGTTTTCAGCTCTTTTTTCAGTTCTCTGCTCTCTGTGTAGCCCTCTGCAAGGTGAACGGTTGCCTTGATTGCCTGACCTCTTGACTCGTCAGGTACACCGATAACTGCACATTCCATAACAGCAGGGTGCTTCATCAGTACATTTTCTATCTCAAAAGGTCCTACTCTAAAGCCTCTTGTCTTGATAAGGTCGTCAATTCTGCCAACATACCAGTAATATCCGTCCTCGTCCTTGTAGGCTGTGTCCCCTGTGTGATAAACGCCGTTTCTCCAAACCTTTTCGTACAGCTTTTCGTCACCGCAGTAGCCCATAAAGATGCCGTGCTGATTTTCCTGTGGGGCAACTACAATTTCGCCAACCTCGTTTGCAGGCATCTCGTTACCGCTGTCGTCAACAATCATTGTGTTGTAAAGTGGTGTTGGTTTGCCCAAAGCACCAACCTTTTCCTCACTCCCCACAAGGTTGCCAAGCATTAGTACAGACTCTGTCTGACCGAAGCCCTCCATAAGTCTTAGTCCTGTCTGCTCAAAAACCTTTTTGAATACAACAGGGTTAAGTGCCTCGCCTGCTGTGGTGATGTGCTTTAATGAAGAAAGGTCGTAATTATTCATTCCACGCTTGATGAAATAGCGGTAAACTGTTGGCGGTGCGCAGAAAGATGTAACCTTGTACTTTTCCATAACTCTCAACAGCTTGTCAGGTGAGAAATGGTCGAAGTCGTAAACCATAACACCGCAACCGCAAAGCCATTGACCGTAAATTTTGCCCCAGGAAGCCTTACCCCAGCCTGTTTCCGCAACTGTGAGGTGAAGTCCCTTTTCCTTTACATCCTGCCAAAACTTTGCTGTGATTATGTGGGAAAGTGTGTAGGTGTGGTCGTGCATAACAGCCTTTGGGTAGCCTGTTGTACCTGATGTAAAGTATATGAGCATTGGCTCCTTAGCAAGGGTTTCAACTCTTTCAAAGTTGTCGTCAGCCTTTCCAATTTCATCTGTAAAATTAACAGCGCCCTCCACATCTCTGCGTACAACAAAAACCTTTTCAAGAATCGGTCTTTCCTTTGATGCCTTAACTAAAGTTTCCGCTGTGTCACCGTCAGGTGTGGAAACTGCAAAGCGAATATCCGCTGTGTCAACTCTGTATGTGATGTCGTCAAAGGTGAGCATATTTGTTGCAGGGATAACGATAGCGCCCAGCTTGTGAAGTGCGGGAACAATGTACCAGTATTCATAATTCCTTTTAAGAATTACAATCACTCTGTCGCCCTTTTTAACACCCTGATTTTTAAAGGCATTTGCCGCCTTATTGCTAAGTCTTTTTATGTCGGCAAAGGTAAATGTCTTGTGAAGATGGTCGGGGTTTGTCCACTCCATAGCAATGTCGTTTGGTGCAAGCTCCCCCATTTTATCCACAACATCATAGCCAAAGTTGTAGTTTTCGGGATAATCAAGCTGAAAACTGTTCAGCACTCCATTTTCGTCCAAGGTATAGTTACAAAAATCATTAAACAACTGCATAATCATTCTCCTTAAATTTTAAATTCTGAAATCACTCTTTTATTTTTACAATTATATTGTACGAAAGGGATAATACTTTTACAATCCGACATACAATGCAAATGTAATAATTTTTGAATAAGTTAATGCAGATTATGCATAAATAACAAAGGCTCCCCTTTTGGGAGCTTTTGTGTTATATTTAGTTTTAAAAATTAAATTTATTAATAAAAATCATCATCATTTCTTAAATTAGGTGGAAGGTACTGATACATTTGGTCATAATTATCCAACTCATTTTCGCTTATTGTTTCTGCCGGAATAAGACCTGTACAATCATATGCTGAGCAGGTGCTATATTCTAAATCTAAATCAGAGTCCATATCAGGTTCTTCAATAAATCTATTTTTTATCATAAAAAATCACCTCACACTTATTTTGTGCAAAGTGATTTAAATTATAAATTATTTAGCAAATAATATTTCGAATTTTGTTTTACAATGTTATATTTATTTAATTGGTCTTTGTTTTTATCATACTGTTTCTTTGATATTAAAAGTACAGATTCTCTACTTTCCTTAGTGAAGCTATCTATTCCACCATCCTTACAACGCCAATCACCATATAATTCTGCAACTAGAATATCTGCTTGCTCCCACTTAGATAAATCTGTATAACTATTACTATCTTTTAAAATATAAGCACTTGTATCACTATATATTTCTCTATCTTGTGATAACTCTATAATAGCAGACTGTTCATCATTTATTGATGGATTGAATACATTACTCATAAAATAGCTACGGATTCCTACAGCAGAAAATACACCAAATATACCTATAACCAAAGCATATGTTATTATTGTTTCTAATTTATATAATTTGTTTTTCTTAATAAAATCTTTTGAAAATTTAATCACCTTTTCAATTAATATAGAAGCAACAATTATCATTGTTATAAATGTAGGATAATAATACCACGACAATGTAGATTTAGATAAATTATATATAACAAAATTAATAAAAATACATAAACCAAATAGAATAAAATCATGTCTTTTAATTATGCTCACATTAATTTTTTTAGAAACGAATAAGTAAATACTACATATAATAATTATTGCCTCAATCATAATTATTGGTTTATAGGTTAACATATATTTTAGGAAATAAAACATTCCATTTGCATTTTTAGAACTATCACTAACTCTATTAACAACATCAACGCCAAACATACTTCCTAAAAAACTCAAACCATCGTTACAATACCTTAATACTGCCCATATAGCTACCAATCCAAAAGTTGAAAAAAACATAGTAACATAATTAATAAATTTAAGTTTCTTTATTATACCTGATAAAACAACGTAAAGTACAATAATACCTAGAATACTAAACGCGTGAAAACTTTTACTTAAAAACGCTAAAGAAAACATTAAACCGCTTAAATATAAATATATTATTTTTCTTTCTGAATAATATAAAAATATTGTAGATAGTACAAAAAATAACAAAAATAAAGCATCAGCATCACCGCTTCTATAGCAATGTTGAACTATTATATCATTAAATAATTGAAATAAAATCATAAAGCTGATTGTAGCTTTATATCCATACTGTTTATGCAAGAAAATACTAACGGAAAAAAATGTTAACAAAGACGCAATAACCGACGGCAATCTAAATGCGAATAAATTATAACCAAATACAGAAAACGATATAGCTTCAGTCCAAAAACTTAAAGGGGGCTTCAAATTCCACAAATCCGGTGTATAGTTAAATGTATTAATCATATAATTATCATTTTTCAACATTTCATATGCACTAATACCGTGTCTTGCCTCGTCCCAATTTTCTACCGAATTATTGCCAAGATTATAAAATAATAAAAAACATATAGAAAATGAAAGTAATGCGTATATTCCATAAACTACATAATTATATTTTATTTTTGATTTTTCATTTCTCATGTTATAACTCCACACTCTTAATTCTTCTCGTTAATTAGGCAAACACTATGTGCAGAGATACCCTCTTTTCTGCCGGTAAAGCCCAGGTGTTCTTCTGTTGTAGCCTTTACACTGACTCTATCAACATCAATATTACAAGCCTTTGCAATATTTTCTCTCATAGTAAGAATATAGTCTTTCATCTTAGGGGCTTGAGCAATAATTGTTGAGTCTATATTTTCTATATAATAACCATTTTGGTCAAGTAGTTTTACAACCTCTTTAAGTAGCATTAAGCTATCAGCACCTTTATACTTAGGGTCAGTATCAGGAAAATGCTTTCCAATATCACCTAAAGCACAAGCACCTAAAAGTGCATCGGAAATTGCGTGTAATAACACATCTGCATCACTATGACCAAGTAATCCCATAGTATGGGGAATCTTTACCCCACCAATTATTAAATCTCTATTTTCAACTAGCTTATGAACATCATAACCATGACCGATTCTCATATTATTCTCTACCTTTCAAAATACTTTCTGCCAAAATAATATCATCTTGTGTTGTTAACTTTATGTTTGTATATAAACCGTCAACAACAGTTACCTTTTCTCCAAAGTATTCAAAAAGTTTGCAATCATCTGTAAAGTCAACTGCATCATTTTTTGCATTTTCAAGGAACTTTATGTATTTGTCTTTGTCAAAAACTTGTGGTGTTTGAATTGCTCTTAGGGTACTTCTGTCAGGTGTATCCTTAATAGTTTCATCATCATTTACAACCTTAATTGTATCCTTAACTTTAACACCTAAAGCTGATGCACCTGTAAGCAATGCTGACAAAATTACCTTTTCAATTTCATTTGTTGTAATTAAGCACCTTGCACCATCATGAATAGCAATATGAGTTGCTTTTTCACTTGTTGCATCAATGCCATTCTTTACACTTAATGAACGAGTTTCTCCACCATTTACTATTGCAACTACTTTTGTAAAGCCGTACTTTGCAACAATACTTTGAAAATCAGCTTTGTCACATTCTCTGCATACAATAACAATTTCTTTAACTGACAAAGAATTTTCAAAGGCTAAAAGTGTATAATATACTGCCGGATTACCTAGTAAATCAATAAACTGCTTTGACTTATTAAGTCCCATCCTTGTGCTGTTACCTGCACAAACAATTACTGCTGAAACGAAAGGTTCTTTCCTATTCATATTTTCTTTCTCGTATGGATTAAAATGTTTGTTTAGAACTTTAGTTAATCTCATTTTTTCCTCTTACTGATAGAACAATGTTTTGATAAAGTCAATTAGCCAGTCTGCTCCCCAAATAAATAGGCAGAAAACTAAAATAAGTAATAATGCAGAAACAATCCTTACAAGTGTTCTTTTCTTAGGAGTCATTTCTTCAAATTCTTCAATATCTTTATCATACTGTTCTTTTTTGCTTTCAATATCTGCTTTTGTTTTTTCGTCAATGGTATCATCATCAACTACACCGATACCGATACAAATATCCAGAGCCTTGTCATATGCCTGGTAAGGTACTGTAATAATAACATCAGAAAGGTCACCACCGGTAATAGCCTCAGCAGAAACCTTGCTCTTTACTCTCTGTTCACTGGATGGAATACCTGCATCTTCCAAAGCAGCATGAACTCTCATTCTGTCCACACCTGAAACTTTACAAACACCTACAGGTGTGTTCTTGTTTTCAATGTTCTTTAGTTTTTTTCTACAGTCAGAACAAGTAACCTCTGAGTCATCATATATTTTCTTACATTTTGGACAAATTTTCATACAATCATTCCTTATTTTAGATAGTCACATTTTATCATATAGTGTAGTAAAAAACAAGTAGCCCCATATATATGAGGCTACTAAAATTTATTAATCTATATAAACACAGGCTGATATTGTTTATTCTCGTAAGCTAATGTTATACATTCCGGAATAAGGGTAAAATCACTTACCAAGGAATTAGGCTTTTTCACACAATCATCCTGTGACATTGGAACAAAATATACGTTTTTAGTATTTAAGAGTTTTCCTATATTCATTGCAGATGCACCAAGACCATCATTAGTAGCTATTGCCAGTAGTACAGGTCTCTGAATTCTCAGATGGCTTTTTACTGCCATAGTAACAGGTGTGTCGGTTATAGCGTTGGCAATTTTCCCAAGGGTATTGCCGGTACAAGGAGCTACTACAAGAACATCACACATTTTCTTTGGTCCAACCGGCTCTGCATCTTCTATTGTCCTAATAACTTTCTTATTTGTCAGGTTTTCTACTTCCGTTACAAATGTCTGTGCAGTTCCAAATCTTGTGTCTTTAGTACTTGCATTTGTGGACATTATGGGAATAACATCATACCCCATCTCCACTAATTTTTTTAGCTGTGCTATTGATTTACTAAAGGTACAAAAGGAAGCCGACAGAGCATATCCGACGGCAAGCTTTTTCACCCGTCATCCTCCTTGAGTATGCTCAAAATTGTGCTTTCAATAATTTCTCCGGCTGACTTTGGTGCTACCTTTCCCGGCAAAGACAAGGCATGAATTGTTTTTATCCCAAGCTCTTTAGCTTTCTCAAAGTCCACCCCACCCGGGTAAGAAGCTAAATCTATAATTAATGCACCGGACTTTATTCTCTTTAACTTTTCTTCATCAAAAATCATAGCAGGTACAGTGTTAAATATTAAGTCATATTTTTCTAATTCAGAAAAATAACCGGTCTTAACACCCTGAAAACTATTGAGCTTTATCCACGCAAGGTCACTGCTCTTTCTGGCAGAAACAGTGACCTCAGAACCCATCCCACGAAGCATCTCTGAAAGCACCTTGCCAATTCTACCATAGCCACAAACAAGTGACTTGCTACCGTTTATAGTAAAGTCACTGCTATTTATTGCTTTTTCTATTGCACCCTCTGCTGTAGGTACTGCATTTTTCACAGAGAACTCTTCTCTATCACTATATGACAAGGTTTCCTTTTCCATACCTGAAAATTCAGAAAGAAATTTTTCTCTCTTGCCGGTAAAGACTTTTTTACCCTTTAATTTATCTTCATAACCACTTAGGTCAACAGTCTTTTCAGCATAAGGGGACTTTACTTCTTTACCCTTATCAAAAGGAATAATAGGAAGAACAAGCACATCACTGTCTAAAGCAGAGGCTACTTCACAACTCATATTTGACAGTTTTTCAAAGCCACATAACTTTACTTCATAACCATCATTCTTTAGTGCCTTAGCTAGGTAGTAATTTCTTTTATCTCCACCAAGAATACCAAAAGTCAGTTTATCACTTTTCATAAAAAGCACCTTTTATCTTATTATCTTAACTATTTATTTTTCGTCTTATACTTTATTATATGTAAGCGACACTAAGTTGTGCCGCCATAAAATAATTTAATGTGCAAAAGTTATTAGCAACTGCACTTTGACTTTGCTACAAAACTTTCGCAGTCAACACATTTACTTTCACTAGGATGTGGTTCATGTGTACCGATATTTACTGTGTCTAGGGCACAATAGTTTTCTGACATATTGTGGTTTTCACAAGAAGTAACGGTACAACGGATTGAATGGTTCTTATTTGTCTTGTCCATATTTATCACCTCAAAATATTTTGCACAATTCTTTGTGCCTAATTATTATGGATTAAAACTTAATAAAATATACAGACAAAAATAAATTATCAACATATTATGTAGTGAGGTGATTATATGGTATTTC
The DNA here is from genome assembly GCA_934476515.1 of uncultured Ruminococcus sp. GTDB lineage: Bacteria > Bacillota > Clostridia > Oscillospirales > Acutalibacteraceae > Ruminococcoides > Ruminococcoides intestinihominis. The sequence continues at coordinate 19,196 of CAKSNZ010000008.1, forward strand.
TTTATACATTACTTTTTATATTTGCTATTGTTGGTTTTACGGAAATTATCAGCTACTTAATCTTTAGAATAATGAGTGTAAAAAATGAATGTTCAACTATGCTGATTACACCTATTAACAGTAATTCAAATTATGAATTTATCATTAGAAGTGTAACAGAAAAAGCAAAATGGATGGGTAGCTTTAGACCACAGAAAATTATTATTGTTACCGAGAATTTATCTAAAGAAGCAATAAATGACATTAAGTCCCTAACCTATGGTTATGACTTTATAAAAATTATTGATAAAAAGTATCTTTCTAATGAGGTTAATTCGTTGTAAATACAGCCGGTTAGTGTTATAATAAAAGTTATGGAAAATAATGAGATTTTACAAATTACAGGGACAATTGAAGATATTATTTATAGAAACAACGATAACGGTTACAGCGTAGTTGATGTAGATGTTAAGAAAGAATTAATTACTGCTACAGGAGTAATGCCTACTGTTGAAGTTGGTATGGAAGTTAGGCTATACGGTCGATATAAAAGTCACCCAAGCTATGGTTTACAGTTTTGTGTAGAAACCTTTGAACCTACTATTCCAACAACCTCTAACGGTATTTTGCGTTATCTTTCATCTGGTGCAATTAAAGGTGTCGGTTCATCAACTGCTACAATGCTTGTAAAAGAATTTGGTGAAAAAACTCTTGAAGTGCTGGAAAATGAACCTGAGAGAGTTGCTTTGTTAAAGGGTATTTCAGAAAAGAAAGCTAATGATATTTCCAAACAGCTAAAGGAAAGTATCGGTATAAGGGAGCTTATGCTATACCTTAGTGAATTCCAAATTTCTGCAAATACTGCTGTAAGAATTTACAAATTTTTTGGCAACAGAAGTCTTGAATATATTAGAGATAATCCATATACACTTTGTGACAATGGACTTAGAGTCAGCTTTGAAATGGCTGATATGATAGCTAAAAAGCAAGACAGACCTATTGATGATAAAAACAGAGTGAGAGCAGGTATTGCCCATGTACTAAACCATAACAAGCAAAACGGTCACACTTGTCTGCCGGAAGAAAGGCTCATAGCCACTACTACAAACTTTTTACAGGTAGATACTGAACTTGTGAAAGACGCACTTAATAATATGATTTTTGATGCGTCACTTATGCGTGAAAATTTTGATGATAAGAATTTTATTTTCTTACCTGAAATGCACAGAGCAGAAACTTTCATTGCAAACAGAATTAAACTAATGCAAAGTTTCCCTGCTGCTAAGTTTTCAAATACAGATACTCTTATTGAAAAGATACAACAAGAGGACAACATTCAGTATGCAGAAAAGCAGATTGAGGCTATTAAGTCAGCTATGGAAAAGGGCTTTCTTATTCTTACAGGTGGTCCCGGAACAGGCAAAACAACAACACTAAATGCCATCATTAAGATACTTGAAAAGAATGGACAAACTGTACTGTTAACTGCACCTACAGGCAGAGCATCACAGAGAATGGGTGAAGTTACCGGCAAAGAGGCAAAGACAATTCACAGACTACTGGAAGTTGCTTATGATAAAGATGATAAACCGGTATTTAAGAAAAACGAAAAGAACCTACTAAAATGTGATGCACTAATTGTTGATGAAGTTTCTATGGTGGATAGTCAGCTATTTGCAAGTTTAATAGAGGCTTTGCCATTTGCCACAAGACTTATTCTTGTAGGTGACAGTAATCAGCTACCGTCAGTTGGACCGGGTAATGTTCTTGGCAACTTAATTGAATGTGAAAAGTTACCATTTGTAGAATTAACAGAAATTTTCAGACAATCACTAAAAAGTCTTATTGTTACTAATGCTCACAAAATTGTTGAAGGTGAACTTCCTGACATTTCAAAACACAACAATGACTTTTTCTTCTTGCCAACTAAAAATGGCACAGAGGCAACTAACCTTGTAATTGATTTATTTACAAGACGACTTGTAAAAAGCTACAACTATTCCCCTACTGAGGATATACAAATCTTGTGTCCCGGCAGAAAAGGGGCTTTAGGTGCAACTGACTTAAATGAAAGACTACAAAATGCACTTAACCCACCGGCTAAAGACAAACAAGAAATTAAGTTTGGCAGAAAGATTCTTCGTATCGGTGACAAGGTTATGCAATACAAAAACAACTATGACATAATGTACACCAAAGATGATGGAGAAACTTCTACCGGTATTTTTAACGGTGATATTGGCACAATAATTGAAATTAACAAAAAGCAACAGTATATAAAAATTCGCTTTGATGACAAGGTTGCTACCTATGACTATGACTCAGCACAGGATGTTGAATTAAGCTATGCAACAACTATACACAAAAGTCAGGGTAATGAATTTGAGGCAGTTATTATTCCTTTGTTCCACACACCACCACAGTTATGTTACAGAAACTTACTTTACACAGGTGTTACAAGAGCAAAGAAACTGCTTATTATTGTTGGAGATAGCAACATTATTGCTAATATGACCCACAGTAACAAGAAGAATAAACGATATACAGGACTAAAATATTTTTTACAACAAGATAGTGCTATATGAGTATTGCAGATAAAATAAAAAACTTTTTCTTTCCAAACAGATGTCCTTTCTGTAACAAGGTTATCGAAGAAAAGGAAATTGTATGTAAAGATTGCATCAGCAAATTCCCTATAAATTATTTTGATGGTTTTGCTATTGGTGGATTTAGGTGTATTTCACCATTTTACTATGAAGATGATTTTAGAAAAGGTATGCTACAATTTAAATTCCACGATAGAGATTATTACGGCAAATCTATGGGAATTTTAATGGTTGATACTATTAAGAAAAGTTATGGTGACTTACACTTTGACATTATTACTGCAGTACCTTTACATAATAAAAGGCTGAAAGAAAGAGGATACAATCAATCAGAAATTTTAGCCAGAACAATTGCCGAAGAACTTAACATTCCCTATACAGAAACACTGTTTAAACACAAAAACAACAAAGTGCAACATACCTTAAAAGGCAAAGACAGAATGAATAATGTTAAGAATGCATACAAGGTAATTGACAAAAGTCTAATAAAAGACAAAAATATACTTATTGTTGATGATATAATTACAACAGGTTGTACCATTGGTGAATGTGCAAAAACACTTTTCAAAGGTGGATGCAACACAGTATGTTGTTGTACACTATGCAAAGCATAAATTTAGGAGAACATAATGAATATTGCTATAGATATTGGCACTTGCAATACTCAAGTTGCTACAAAAAATAAAGGTGTTATAATCTCTGAACCATCAGTTATTACATATGACACCTATACAAATTCAATAATAGCAGTTGGTGATATGGCATACAAAACCATAGGCAAAACTCCCGAGAGAGTAAAGGCTACCTTTCCTATGGTTGACGGTGCAGTATCTGCCTCAGAACTTATGGAAAATATGATAAGAATTTTCATAGAAAAAGGTTGCAGAAAAAGAATATCTATGCCTAAAATTATTACTGCTGTTCCCGGTGGAATAACCGAGGTTGAAAAAAGAGCAATAGTAAATGCAATTAGCAGTTATGGTGTACGGTCTGTGTATTTAATTGAAACACCTAAAGCATCAGCAATGGGTGCAGGTCTTGACATACTTTCAGGTGAAGGTAAGTTGGTTGCTGACTTAGGTGGTGGTACTGCTGACATTGCAGTTCTTTCCTTAGGTGGAGTCAGTTCCGGTATTTCCATAAAAAAAGCCGGTAATGAAATGGACAAGAATATTATTAAATATATGAAAAGTCATTACAATCTTTCAATAGGTCAGCAAATGGCTGAACAATGCAAGAAAGAAATCGGTGCAGTTAAATTTGTTGATGCTGACAAAACCTTTATTATGAAAGGCAGAGATATGGTAAGTGGCTTACCTAAGGCAATTGAGGTTAGGAAAAGTCAGCTAATACCTATTTATCAAAGAACTATGCTGGAAATTATCAGAGGTATTGTTGATGTGTTGGAAAACACACCTCCTGAATTAAACGGTGATATTCTAAAAAGTGGCATTGTATTTACAGGTGGACTTAGCAAAATTGAGGGCTTAAAAGAGCTTGTTAAGGACTACATAAGAAACCTAAAAATCACTGTTGCGAATGAACCTGAGTTTTGTACAATCAAAGGCATTGTAAAAGCCTCTCAGTACATAAATAAAGTTGATAATAATAAAGGTCATGAGATTAACCCTTTACTTGCAGTTTATTAAAATTTTATACTATATTAAAAGGTCGGTAACAAAATACCGACCTTTTGCTTTTGTTTAGTATGTTTTATATTTAATAGTTTCCCTTTTACTCACAGTTTAAGATAAATCAGTTCTGCAAATTAGGGTTTGTGGGGATGTTGTAAATTATAAAAAAGTGTATACTATGTCCTTGTGTAAACTGTAAACTATGTGGTTGTATAATTCAAAATACAACGATATTTTGTAGCATAAACAATAGTAATTTATATATCGTATTGTGGCTCACAGGTGTAGGGGCGAACAGTGTTCGCCCGTTAAAAAGTGTGATACCTATGGGATTATTGTCCTATTTGCAGATTATAAATTTATAATATCTACAAAGGACAAAATACAAATAGAAAGGTTAATTTTCAAACGGGACATCAATGATGTCCCCTACACCTGTGAGTCATAGTTTCATATGATTTTATGGTATATATTCTCACTACAAATTCACCTTAACTAACAATCAAAACTATAAGACAACCCCAAATTTATAAAACAATTCATCTACACTTTTAATTCAAAATTACCACAATATAATTTAGATATAGTGCAAAGCACAGCCACACCAAATAAGGGATTTGGAGATAACTTGCAGTTTTATTACATTTATAAAAAAGCAAAATCATTCCCAACACCATAAGGATAAGAATTGTTAACCAACCAAATGACAGTACAAACTGTTCCCCTAAAAAGAAAAACATTGACCACAAAAAGTTAAATACTAACTGCACACCATAAATCAGCAGTCCATACCTTCTATATTTACAACCGGACTCAAAAACTAATGTTGCAGAAATACCCATCAAGAAAAACAGTATTACCCACACAACAGGAAACACCCAATCAGGTGGTGTTAGTGCTGACTGATTAAAATTACTTGAAAAATTTTTGGATGCATTCTTAGTTAAGAACCCAGAAATCTGCCCTATACCAATACTTATAATAAGGCTGATAATGTAATTTTTTAATTTTATCATTTTATTTCCCCTACCTATAAAATGTATATCATTATTATGCGTAAAATTTCTAATTTATCACCACAAAATTTTTAAGATAGTATTTCATTTTACAGAAACTTTTGGTACAATTAAAGTTGATAGGATGTGAAATAATGAATAAAATTTTGAAATTCGATAAGCTAAAATTATTCTTTTACTTTTTGGCAAGTGTATTCACTTCTAACTGTTACTTGCTGATTAAAAGTGGACAGTTTTCATTTATTATGGTAGCTATTGTTACCTTTTTATATTCAAACATTATGCCTTTAATAGGTAGCACAGTACATACTAAAAGGTTAAAGCTATGTGACCATGGTAGGATATGCTTAACAACATTTGCTTATTCTTGTTTGGTGTCGGTGATTTATTATATTGTATTTATGATTTGGATGATACCTAGTGTGGCAAGTTGGACGGACTTTTTATACAGTGCATTAATATGTGTTGTTACACTTTCAATATTATTCTGGAACGGAATTATAACTGTTTATCTTGTATCATTACAACTGGGAATCAGACACAGAGTAATAGGCATTTTGTGTGGGCTTATTCCTATTGCAAACCTAGTTGCTTTGGGTAAAATTGTAAAGGTTGTTAAGGGTGAAGTTGTTACAGAAGAAAACAAATACCTACTAAATGAAAGTAGAAAAGATAAAGAAATTTGCAATACTAAGTACCCTATTTTATTTGTACATGGCGTGTTCTTTAGAGATTTTAAGAACTTTAATTATTGGGGTAGAGTTCCTAATGAGTTGGAGAAAAACGGTTGTAAAATCTACTACGGCAACCACCAATCTGCTTTATCTGTAAAGGACAGTGCAAAGGAATTGGCAGAAAGAATCAGAAATATTGTAGCTGAAACCAACTGCAAAAAGGTAAATATTATTGCTCACTCTAAAGGTGGCCTTGATGTTAGATATGCTATTGCTAAAGAAAATATCGGTGAAATGGTAGCTTCTCTCACTACAATCAACACACCACATAAAGGTTGTGAATTTGCCGATTACTTACTGACTAAAGTGCCTAAGTCAATTCAAAACAAAATTGCAACTACATATAACACTTCCCTAAGACAACTTGGTGACAAAAATCCTGACTTTATGGCATCGGTTAATGATTTAACTGCAAGTGGTGTTAAGGCTATTAATGAGGATATTGGTGAAGAACACCTTGATAATATTTACTGTCAAAGTTTCGGTTCTATACTTAACAAGGCTACAAGTGGTAAATTCCCACTTAATCTTTCCTACCATTTGGTTAAATATTTTGATGGTAAAAATGACGGTTTGGTTTCTATAAAATCATTTCCTTGGGGTGAAAACTATACTCTACTAACTGTTAAAGGCAACAGAGGTATTTCTCATGGTGATATGATTGACCTTAACAGAGAAAATATTAAGGGTTTTGATGTAAGAGAATTTTATGTTCAACTTGTAAGTGACCTAAAAAACAGGAACTTATAATGGAGGTAACTATGAATAGAGGAAATATATTTCACAGAAGTTTCGGCAATCAGTGTTATGCACTTGATGAAAACAGAATAAAAATTTCACTGACTACCGGTGATGATATTGAGAAAGTTTATATTTGTTACGGCGATCCATTTGATGCAGGTATTATGGGTGGTCAAGAAGTATGGGAAGGCACTAAGGAAGAAATTAAAACCTATATGACACTTGACCACAACAGAATTTGGAATGTCGTTGTTGAACCTAAACATAAAAGGCTGAGATACTACTTTATTGTTGAGGACAGTAAGGAAATTTTATGTTTCCTAGAGGATGGTCTTTTTTCTAAAGAAGAATTAAAAAATCTTATGCTACCTAGTTACTTTGTAATGCCTTGGCTAAACAGCAGTGATGTAAATGTTACTCCTAAATGGGTACAAGACACAGTATGGTATCAGATTTTTCCTGACAGATTTTGCAACGGCAATCCTAGCATTAACCCTGAACATTGCAAAAAGTGGCAAAAAGGCAAAGTAGGTATGGGAGACTTTTATGGTGGTGACATTTACGGTATTAAGGAGAAAATCCCTTACCTAAAGGACCTAGGCATTACCGGTATTTACATTAACCCTATTCTAAAATCATCAACAAACCATAAGTACAACACAGATGATTATGAAGTAATTGACCCTCACTTTGGTGATGATAAAATCTTTAAGGAAACAGTTGAACTTGCCCATAAGAATGGCATTAAAGTAATGGTTGATGCTGTATTTAATCATAGTGGCAGTGACCATCCATTCTGGAAAGATGTACAGAAAAACGGTGAAAAGTCAAAGTACAAAGACTGGTATATGGTAAACAAATTCCCTGTAACTAAATCAGGTGACACTAGAGATAATCAGTTTTATTCCTTTGCTTTCACCAAACATATGCCTAAGCTAAATACAAACAACCCTGAAGTTATTGACTACTTTACAAAGATTTGCAAGAAGTGGATTACCGATTGGAAAATTGACGGTATAAGATTTGATGTAGCAAATGAAGTTAGCCATACATTCCTAAAGCATCTACACAAAGAGTTAAAGGCCATTAACCCTGACATTTATTTAATCGGTGAAATTTGGCATGATTCAATTCAATGGTTAATGGGTGATGAGTTTGACTCTATTATGAACTATCCTCTAACCTTTGGTATCAGAGAATTTTTCTTAAACAAAAATATGCCTAGTGAAAAGCTATTTCAGCATATTAACAGAAGACTTAATATGTATTATGACCAAACAAATAGGGCTATGTTTAACCTATATGACTCTCATGATACACTAAGACTTATTAATTCAGTTGACTTTAATCTTGATGTTTACTATCAGCTACTTACAATTCTATTTACAATACAAGGCAGTCCTTGTATTTACTACGGTACAGAAGTTGCCTTACATGGTGGATTTGACCCTGACTGTAGAAGATGTATGCCTTGGGATAACATTGAGAAAGGTACATACAAAGATATTACAAGCAAGGTTAAAGAAATTATCAGCCTAAGGAACAACCATATTGCCACAAAGTCACCTAATATGGAACAGGTTAATAACCCTAACAGTAGAGTTGTTGAGTACATAAAGCATAGTGATAATGAGGACATTAAGGTTATATTTAACTGTAGTGACAGTCCAATTACTATAGAAGATGTTGACAACATTCTCTTTGAAAACGGTTACAGTAATAATTCTTTAAAAGAAAATGGTACTTTGGTTTACAAAATCAAATAACAAAAGAAAGAAACCTCTCACCTAACAATAGTTAGATGGGAGGTTTTCTTTATATAAAACAAAACAATAAACACGAAATTAAAATATCAATAATCACAATAATTGTGTTACTTACCTTAAATTTTTCCGATAAAATATGATTCAAAACTACTGAACCAATCAACAAAGAAAATATAGCAGTCATAGGTATTTGGTAGGTAATTGCTGTATTCTTACTTTGTCTAAACAAAACTAAAATAACATTACCCAAAAGTCCACCAATGATAGCTCTAATATAGTTACCCAGTGTTTGGCATACTTTTGAAGTAGAAAATTCTTCGTACAATGAATAAAACATTTGGAATACGCCACAAGAAACACCGATAGCAATACCACCACCGGCTATTGCAGACAAAGCACTGCCAAGATAACCGTTAAATTCATTTATACCGTAATAGTAACCAACACAAGACAAGGTCTTGCCAAGTATTGAACCGGGAAGAATATTTACCACAGAAACAATATTGTTGTAGAATGTATCTTCACTAACCATATCATCTACAAAAAGGCCATCGGCAATTACAAGATAAGCATCTCCACCACCAAAAGACATTAATACGGAAATAATGCTCCTAAATACAAACACAAATGACTGTAAGTCCATTATTATAATAGGAGAAATAATCAATAGTAAAAATGCTACCCAACAGCCTAAGTCAGAAAGTGTTTCCTTGATTTTCAAGTTGTTTTTCTGAAAATGCTTAATCCTACTTACCGTAAAAATAAGTACCATCAAAATCATTGCCACATCAACGCAAAAAGTAATTTCTGATATATACTTATGCTCATATCCACCATGCTCAAAAAGATAAACACCTGAAATTATAAGTGAAACAATCTGCAAGATTTTGTTATCAGTTGCTTTAATACATATAATTAAGAAAAAAGCAGTTAGCAGTATATAAACCGTTGATACTGAAATTATATAGTCAGAAGTTATATCAAATAGCTTAAGCAAGTTTTTGCCACCGGACAAAACAAACACAGCTATCATAATTACTACTGACCTTTGAAGTCGTACTTTGTTTTTATTTTTATTTTCTACAAAAACACTTTTTACGTAATTAAGTAGCAAATAAATAATAAAAGCCGAAACACCTACAGTCAGACACTTTACAACAGGTGCAATCTTGTCTTGAAGTGTTGACAACAAGGTTACTAAAAGTAAAGAGGCTAATATTCCCGGTAAAGCCATCATAACTCCACCAAGAATCATACCCTTTTTACCATAATTTCGCTTACCTATAGAGGCAGCAATTTCAATAGGAAGTGCTCCCGGTGTAAGACTTGCTACAATAATATCTTTGTCAAAATTTTCTTTTGTATCAAGCTTGCCTTTGTCAATAAACAAATCTTCGAATATTGGTATTAAGGCACTGCCTCCACCAAAGCCCAAACAACCTATTTTTAAAATATTAAGTAAAAATGTAGAAAATTTCATATTACTTTTTCTTAAAGATACTTATTATTTTTTTAACAAAAGATTTAATAGGATGCTTTAGTAAATACCTTGTTTCTCTTGAGTAGGCCTTTTCTTTATTTAGTTTTGTGTTAATATCTTTAATTTTGCTATTTAGCTTTTCAAAATCTTTACTATACTGTTGTTTTAACTGTTGATTTTCTTTTTTAAGTTTTTGATTTTCCTTATAAATACCACCAACAGCCTTTGTAAAGAACAAGATTACTTCTTCATGATACTTCTTGTCGTTATAATCCCAAGCAGTAGTTTTCTTGTAATTATAATCAAACAGTGGTTCATTGTCACCGATATATTCGGCAGCTAATTCTTCATTGCCTTTAATAAAAGGTTTCATATACTTTTCAACCTGTTCAGTTGACATCATAGCTGCTTTACTTTCAGGAAGTAGGTTATCACATTCATTAAGCAAAGCAATAAGCTTTTCGTTATCCTCAAATGAAATCGGTCTTAATCTATTGATAATTCTCTTAATTTCACCTGACTGAATAGACAAACCAACATTTGCAATTTCTTCAAGTGGTTTAAATGTATCATCAAGCTCTAAACCTAAAATATGAAGAAAATCAGCTGTTAAATCACCTTTGTAAAAATACTTTCTGTCAAATCTCTTAACAATAATATTTTCTTTAGGAACATATTTCGCAATATCCTCAATTCTTTCACGATACTGAAGCATTGGCTTAAACTGAGTGTTCATAGATTTCTTGTAACTTGCAAATCTTCTGACACCGGCAACAACATCAGTCTTAAGCATCTGATTATATCTTGAAAGCATAAGCTGATCTTGTCTTCTTAGATAAACAATAACCTTAATCTGATAATTGTACTTTTCACTGTGTTCCTTTAGGATTTTCCACAAATCCTTTTTTCTTGTAGCAGAAATTGTCCAAATACTTTCTTCTGAAAGCATAATAGTATTATGCTCCTGAAAAAGTTCACCAAGGTGTTCTAATTCCTCAGCAAAAACCTCATTTTCTTTTTCAATATTTCTTTCTCTGCTACCATCAAATGTAATAGAACCAACCAGAAAATGTCCGTTTCTGGTTGGATTTACTCTTTTAAAGCAATAAGGCATTACAGGATAATGTATGCCAAGTTCATCAAGTCTTTCTCTATTCAAGCCACAAAAGTTTTGAATAGAAGTAGTACCGGTTTTTGGAGTACCAATATGTAAAATAAGTGTTTTCATATTGCACCTCACAAAAGCTTTTCTAACTGTTTCATAATCTCATCTACAGATTCTTCAAGTGTATAATTTGTAGTATCTATAGTAATTGCCGGATTTTCCGGCTTTTCATAAGGACTTGAAATTCCTGTAAATTCCTTAATAACACCATCTCTTGCCTTCTTGTAAAGGCCCTTAATGTCCCTTTTCTCACATTCTTCAAGAGGTGTACTAACAAAAACTTCAACAAAATCATCACCGATGATTTTGTTAGCATTTCTTCTGTCCTTTCTAAACGGAGAGATAAAAGCAGTAAGAACAATAAGACCTGCATCATTCATAAGTTTTGCTGTTTCTGCAATTCTTCTAATGTTCTCTACCCTATCTTCATCGCTAAAGCCTAGGTTTTTGTTAAGTCCCATTCTTACATTGTCACCATCAAGCAACATTGTATGCTTACCCATAGCAACAAGTCTTTTTTCAACTTCGTTAGCTAAAGTTGACTTTCCGGAACCGGATAGACCTGTAAACCAAATTGTTCTAGCCTTTTGATTTAGTGACTGTTCCCTAATTGTCTTTGAAATATCTGTTTTTTGCCACACAAGGTTACTGCCCTTTGTAGCAGAAGAAACAGACTTCTGTTCTAAATTGTTATCCATAAATCATTATTCCTTTAAATCCCTGTATTTTTGTCGCATACTTAACATTATAACGAAATTTATTATAAAATCAATTCCTTGAAATAATATTGAAAATATTTTATAATTATTTAAGATATTACAAATTTCTACATTAGGAGATAATATGCGAATTTTAATTGTTGAGGACTCTTATAGTCTTGCTGATACATTACAAACTGCATTAAAAAATGAAAATTACATTGTTGATGCAGTTTTTGACGGTTTAGATGGTTATGAATATGGCAGAACAGGAATATACGATATTATTATTCTTGACCTTATGTTACCTAAATTAGACGGTTATGAGGTAATAAAAAAGCTAAAGGAAGAAAAGGTTTATACACCTATTTTGATTTTATCTGCTAAATCTGAACTTGATGACAAGGTAAAGGGATTTGAGGTTGGTGCTGATGATTACCTTACAAAGCCTTTTGAAATTAAAGAATTAATAATGAGGGTTAATGCTATTGTAAAGAGAAATTACAACTTGCTAAGTCAAAACCTTATTTGCAACAATATGTCCCTTGATATAAAAAGTTGCCAGATGATAAACACAGATACGGGAAAATCAATTAGAATTTCAGGAAAAGAACTTCAACTTCTGGAAATGCTAATGTATAACCAAAGGCAGGTACTGACAAAAGAACAAATCACAGAGAAAATCTGGGGTTATGAGTCTAACGCCGAATACAACAATGTTGAGGTTTATGTATCCTTTATTAGAAGAAAATTAAAACAGCTTAACTGTAATGTAACTATTAACTCAGTTAGAGGTGTCGGGTATTCTTTGGAGGGATAAATGAAAAACAAACAACAAAAAAGAGTTTTCATAGTGCTAATGATTATCTTCACTATCACATTAGTCAGTGTACTTGTTGCCGTTAATATAATTAATGTAAATTCCAGCTTTAGACAACAAAGAAGAATGATTAGAGATGGCATTGGTTTTTATGGCATTGAGGCATTTTGTGGTAATGAAAAGGACAAAATAAAAAGAAAAGGATATGACTATAGCACTTCTATTGTGCTGAAAAACAACAGTACAATGGTTCTTTCAAACAGTCTTAAGAATACTTCAAAAAAAGATATTCTTAGTATGACCCATAAACTTCAAAAAAGCAAAACACGTTTTGGTTCAATAGATGATTATATTTATGTTGTAAGAATTTTAAGAAGTGGCAACACAGTTTATATTTTTGTTGACAACAAAGAGGCATTACAAAATGCAAAGTCATTTATGTTTGTATCCCTATTTATATTTTTACTTTCACTTGTGGCCTTTACAATAATCTCCTATTACCTATCAAAATGGATGATTAAGCCATCGGAAAAAGCAATAAAAAATCAAAAGATATTTGTTGCTAATATTAGTCACGACCTAAAAACACCTATTACAATTATTAAGGCTAATGCTGATTTAATTGAAAATGAAGTAAAAAATAAGAAAAGCATAAAGTACATTCAGCAAGAAACAGAAAAGTTAAATCACCTTGTAAATGAAATGCTGACGCTTACTAGGATTGACAACACAATAAGTAAAGAGAACTTCAAAAACTTTAACTTTGGGGATTCTTTGTTTGATGTTGTACTTCCTTTTGAAAGTGTAGCATATGAAAAGGGGATTCACTTCAACATTAATATTGACGAAAACACCACATACTTTGGTGATGAAGTTAACATTCAAAAGTTAGCAGAAATTTTAATTGATAATGCAATGAGTTACACTTCTAAAGGTGGCACTGTTGATGTTAATGCTTATGAAAATTCTAAGTCAACTGTAATTTCTGTTACCAATACAGGTGAAGAAATCAGTAATGAAAAGAAAGAAGAAATCTTTGATAGATTTTACAGAGAAAGCAAGTCAAGAGAAAGTACAGGCAACCACTACGGTTTGGGACTTTCTATTGCAAACACTATTGTTAAAAAACATAACGGTAAAATAACTGTTGAAAGTAAAAACGGCAAAAACACATTTACAGTTACATTGCCAAAATAAATTCATACATAGAAAAAGAACCTTGATGGAATTTCCACCAAGGTTCTTTTATATTAATTAGGATTATTCATCATATAGATTAGTTGATAGGTATCTTTCGCCACCATCAGGGAAGATAACAACAATGTTCTTACCCTTGTTTTCAGGACGAGCAGCTAACTGCTTACCTGCCCATAGAGCTGCACCTGAAGAAATACCGATTAAGAAACCTTCCTGCTTAGCAGCCTTTCTGGCTGTTAGGATTGCTTCATCATTAGGTACTGCAATGATTTCATCATAAATTTCTTTATCAAGAGTTTCAGGTACAAAGTTAGCACCGATACCCTGAATCTTATGAGGACCGGCCTGACCCTTTGATAGTAGTGGAGATGTTTCAGGTTCTACTGCAATAACCTTAACATTAGGGTTCTGTTCCTTTAGATACTTACCTACACCGGAAAGTGTACCACCTGTACCAACACCGGCTACAAAGTAATCAACCTTGCCTTCTGTATCTGCCCAAATTTCAGGACCTGTTGTATCATAGTGCATCTTAGGGTTAATTGGGTTAGTAAACTGACCGGCAATAATGCTGTTTGGAATTTCCTTAGAAAGTTCCTCAGCCTTGTCTGATGCACCCTTCATACCCTTGCTACCTTCTGTTAGTACAAGTTCTGCACCGTAAGCCTTAATAAGCATCTTTCTTTCGTTAGACATTGTTTCAGGCATTACGATAATTGTTCTGTAGCCTTTAGCAGTTGCAACGGAAGCAAGACCGATACCTGTGTTACCACTTGTAGGTTCGATAATAACTGAACCTTTCTTTAGTCTGCCTGTCTTTTCTGCATCTTCAATAATAGCCTTAGCTACCCGATCCTTAACACTACCGGCTGGGTTAAATGATTCCAGCTTAGCTAGTAGTGTTGCCTGAATATTTTCTTCTGCTTCAATATGTGTAAGTTCCAGTAGTGGTGTGTTACCAACTAGTTCTGTAATTGATTTCTTAATTGCCATTGTTAGTTACCTCCCATTACTTAATTGCTGCAAAGCCTTTTTCTAGGTCAGCGATAATATCGTCAATGTTTTCAATACCGATTGATAGTCTTACTGTGTTTCTATAGATACCGGCACCTGCTAGTTCTTCATCATTCATCTGAGCATGAGTTGTGCTTGCTGGGTGAATTACAAGTGACTTAGCGTCAGCTACGTTAGCTAGTAGTGAGAATAGTTCTAGGTGGTCGATAAAGTCCTTAGTCTTCTGTTCGTCACCCTTTACTTCAAATGTAAAGATTGAACCACCACCGTTAGGGAAGTACTTCTTATATAGTTCCTGCTGAGATGGGTCATCAGAAACTGATGGATGGTGAACCTTTTCTACTAGTGGATGGTTGTTTAGGAACTGTACAACCTTTAGTGCATTTTCAACATGTCTTTCAACTCTTAGTGAAAGTGTTTCAAGACCCTGTAGGAAGATAAATGCGTGGATTGGTGAAAGTGTAGCACCTGTATCACGAAGTAGTAAAGCTCTAATCTTTGTTACGAATGCTGCAGCACCTACATCTTCTGAGAAGCTAACACCATGGTAACTTGGGTTTGGAGCAACTAATGATTCAAACTTGCCTGATGCCTTCCAATCGAATTTACCACCATCAACAATAACACCACCGATTGTTGTACCGTGACCACCGATAAACTTAGTTGCTGAATGAACAACAACATCAGCACCGTATTCAATAGGTCTTACTAGGTAAGGTGTAGCGAATGTGTTATCAACGATTAGTGGAATGTTGTGCTTATGAGCAATCTTTGCAACTGCTTCAATATCAACAACATCGGAATTTGGATTACCAAGTGTTTCAATGAAAACAAGCTTTGTGTTGTCCTTAATTGCATTTTCGATTTCATCAAAATCAAATGGATCAACGAAAGTTGTTTCAACACCGTATTCAGGTAGTGTGTGTTCAAGTAGGTTGTATGTACCACCGTAAATGTTCTTAGCAGCAACAACATGGTCACCGTTAGAAGTAATGTTAGCAATTGAGTAGTAAACTGCTGCTGCACCGGAAGCAACTGCAAGAGCAGCTACGCCACCTTCAAGAGCTGCAATTCTCTTTTCGAAGATTTCCTGTGTTGGGTTAGTAAGTCTGCCGTAAATGTTACCTGCATCTGCAAGACCGAATCTTGCTGCTGCATGGTCGCAGTTCTTAAATACAAATGAAGAAGTCTGGTAGATTGGAACTGCTCTTGAATCTGTAACTGGGTCCGGAGCTTCCTGACCTACATGTAGCTGAAGTGTTTCGAATTTATAATTATTGTTTGACATAATTGTTTCTCCTTTAAATAAAAAATATATTTTAATGTTAGTTAGTTTCTGTTAAGTTTTGTGAGTTATTACAGCAACAACATCGTCCACTGCCATAATTTATTCTGTTGTAAAAATAAAATTTTTCAGACATAAATTTTTACCTCATTTCTTAATTACACATTTCCTATCTGTTTAGTGTGATTTGAATATATCATATTATTTCTGACTTGTCAATAGTATTTTTTAAATTTCTTAAAAAAAATTACCACCCAATATTTTTGGATGGTAATTACAGATTTATTATTCTCTTACTGAATTATTTATTAATATCCACAACAACATATTCAGCTACACAACCGGTCTTAAACTTAATTGACCAGTCCCCTATTCCCGAACTGACAATAAAGTCTGTGTTCTTTTCTCTTTCGTAGCCATATGTTTTGTCATTCATACCCAGCCATTCACCTGAATATGTAATAGGAATTAACTGTCCACCATGAGTATGACCTGATAGTACCAGGTCAACATTGGTATTCTTTTCTTCCTTATAGTGGTTAGGCTGATGGTCCAGCATAATTATATACTTATTGCAATCAAGGTTCTTTACAAGGTCCTTAGCACTTGCTCTTGTGCCACCCTTTTCTACCTCAGAATAATCCTGTCTGCCTACAATATAGAACTTATTATTTAGAAGTACACTTTCATCCTCAAGAACCTTAACACCGTTTTTCTTTAGTTCTTTTGCTAAATCATTACCGTCATAGCCTCTGTATTCTTTGCCGTAGTAACCCTTATCGTGATTACCGTAAACAAAATACACACCATACTTTGTCTTAAACTTACTTAGTGCTTTACAAGACTGTATCATATCTTCCTTAGAAGTATCATCATCAACAAAGTCACCTGTAATAACTACCACATCGGGATTTTCTTTATTCATAGTATCAACATACTGAGAAAATTCTTTATAGTGGAAAGTTGCACCAATATGAGAGTCTGAAAGTTGCACAATACGAAGTGAATTCATATCTTTCTCGGTAGTTAAGTTATAATCTGTAGCCACCACATTGTGAGCAAAGTACCAACCGAATGTTAGATACACTGCTGTAAGTATCATAGCGATTATACCTTGGAAATAAAATTTAAAAGGCTTTTTCCTACACTTCTTAATAATAAAGAAAATAAAGTCAACAATAAGCCAAATCACAACTAAATGCATCAGCACAATAATACTGTTCATCATATTAAGAGTTAATGTTAAAACAGTAAACATAACAAGAATAATTATGATAGAAAGTAGAATATTGAGAAATTTCTTGTTCATTGTGATTTTCTTCATAAATCTAAATTTATAAAATCTGCTGATTAAATAAACAAAACAGGCTACTGCAAAAAGCAGAACAAAGCCAAATATTAACCCCCACATAATAAACTCCTTTTCTGTAAAAAACTTTAGGTAAAATCATAACAGAATAAATCCCAATTTGCAACAAAAAATTTCTTTTAAAACATTTACATCTACACAAAAGAGAGATGGCTGTGATAGAGGGTATCACAGCCATGAAGGGTATAAAAACAAATAACTTAGTTGTACTCAAATAATACTTTCATTTCAGCGTCCATTATAGCACAAAAAATGTTTTTGTAAATACAAATGGTAAAAATGATAGCTTTTTTGTCCAAAACGATTTATTTTTTTGCTGACAAATTAAAACAAATTATGTATAATAGTATTAAGGAGAGGATAATTATGATAAACCTTTTAATTTGTGATGATGATGTAAAAAGCACTGACAGCATTACTAAGCTGATAAGGGAATTCGAAAGCAAAAACGATGTTGAATTTAATATTGAAGTGGAAAATGACAGCACTAAGGTTTCTTTAGAAAAAAACAGATACGACATTGCTATTGTAGATGTTGAGATGCCTAACAAATCAGGACTTTTACTTGCTCAAGATATAAGAAGGGCTAACGAGGACTCTATAATTATTGTAATAACTTCTCATATGATTTATCTAGACAGTGCAATGGATATTCAAGCCTTTAGATTCTTAACAAAGCCTGTTGAAGAAGATAGATTTGACCTTAACTTTAAAAAGGCTATACAATATTATCAAACATTATTCAAAGAGATTTTTGTTGAGGAAAACGGAAAGGTGTATAAAATTAAAAGTGTTGATATTCTCTATATTGAAAATATTAAGCATGGTTCTAATGTAGTTACCAAAACCAGAACATATAGAACAAACAAAAAGCCTTCCGAATGGGAAAAAATTATTGACCAGCCTAATTTCTTTGTACGTTCTCACAGAAGCTACACTGTTAACCTACAGAACATAATTTATTTTGATAAGAATATTATCTCATTTACCAGAGGCAGAGGTAATGAGCCTATTTCATTACCTTGTGTTAGCCAAAGAAAATATCAAAACTTCAGAAAAGCATTTTTTGATTTTGCCGGTCAGCTTGTTTAAACAAATTTTATTTACAAAAGTTTCAGCGTGTATTTTATATACACGCTGATTTTTTATGCTTATTTAACTGTTACAATACACTTTGCCTTTTTCTTGCCATCCTTTGTTGTAACGATAATGGTAGTTTTTCCTGCTTTCTTCCCTACCACTTTACCTTTACTGTTTACTGTGGCAACTTTCTTATTACTTGAAGTAAATGTTACTGACTTCATATTTGCATTAGTAGGAAGTACAGTAGCCCTTAAAATAAAAGACTTGCCTTTCTTTATAGTTTTATTTTTTGCTGAAAGTTTAACTGACACTACCTTTTGGATAACAGTTACCTTACAAGTAGCTTTAACCTTACTGTCAGCTTTAGAACTTGCAGTAATAATACAAGTACCCTTTGAAACAGTAGTTACCTTACCTTTACTATCTACCTTTGCTACCTTTGGATTAGATGACTTCCAAACAACACCTTTAGAACTTGCATTAGTTGGAGTAACAGTAGCTTTTAGTACAGTAGCAGTGTTTTTATTATACTTAGTCAGCACAATATTCTTTTTGTTAAGTGTTAACTTAGTAGGGTTTACTACAGTAGGAGTTGTAGTTGATGGAGTTGTTGGAGCTTCAATATCGAAAAATCTAAATAGCTTTACTTCTTGTGTTAGCTTTTCTGCTGTTGAGCCTTTGTAACCTGTAATGTCAATTATACCCTTTCTATAAAAATATTCGCCATTATCACTTGTAACATATCCTATAGAATTAAGTTTTAAATCAACATTTCTGTTTAGACAAGTAACTCTCCTTAATTGTTTACAATCCAGAAAAGCTAATACGGCTACATCTTCTACAGAAGTATCCAAAACTATCTTTTTCAATCCTGTTCCTTTAAAAGCATACCTACCTATTTTCTTAACATTCTCAAGGGTAACATCCTCAAGTGATGAACAATTATAAAATGTACTGTCTGATAACTCAGAAATACTGTATGGGATTACTGCTTTCTTTAGTGATGTACAATTAGTGAACACACCTGTTCCCAACTTTGTAACAGAGTCAGGAATAGAGATTTCTTCAAGACTTGTACAACCGTAAAAGGCTTTGGAATTAATAGTCTTTATAGAGTCAGAAAACTCAACTGACTTTATACCTTTATTTTTGTAGAAAAGTTCATCAGAAAGTGACTCAACACCATCTTGGAAAATAACCTTCTCTAAGTTATCGGCACGTGTAAAAGCACCCTTTGAAAAAGAAGTAATACCGTTTGGTACAGTATATGTTTTGCTTGTTCTACCGGCAGGGTATAGCATTAACTTTGTCTTTTCTTTATTTACAAGAATACCGTTTATATCGGTATAAACAGAGTTGTTACTGTCAACATAAATTCCACCTAATGAAGAACAGTTATCAAAAATTCTAATACCTATTGATTTAATAGTGTATGGAATATACACTTCTTCAAGTGAAGTACAATTTTTAAATAATGACTTACCTAAGCCGGTAATATTCTCATCAATAACCATTGATTTCAGTGATTTACAATTATAAAACAAACCATCATTTAAATATGTAACGTTCTTAGGAATATTGAATTCTTTAACAGACTTACAATTTGAAAAAGCATAACTTCCAATACTTGAAACTGACTCAGGTAAAATTATTTCTTTTAGTGACTTACAATTATAAAATGCATCTTCACCTATCTTTGTAACACCAAAAGGAATATTAACATTTTCAAGAGAAGAACAGTTATAAAATGCTCTGTATTTTATTTCTGTAATAGAATTAAGTTTAGGGATCTTCTTTAAATTGGTACAACCCATAAATGATTTTTCGCCTATATAATTTATATCACTTGAAAATTCAATTTCTTTTAAATAGGTGTCATTATAAAAAGCACTGTTTGGAATTTGAGTCACTGTATCAGGCAAAATAATTTTCTCTATATTGTAATATTTATAGTTACTTGCAAAATTATATTCAAGAAAATTATATGAAACTTTAGTTACCTTATAGCCGTAAATTTCAGATAGTACATTCAGACTAGGCTTTTCTGCAAAAATATTCATATTGAATTTTGTAATTTCTGCTGTACCGTCTGACAATACCTTGAAGTCATACAAATCATATTCAGGGTTTGGCTTATATTCTTTTCCACTTTTAATATCAACAAAAGGAATACTGCAATGGTTAGCATATTTATGAATATTAGAGCCATAATCACCATAGATTACAAAGTTAGTGTTTCTGCTAACGTCATAATAATCATAAGTATCTTCCTTATAATAACCCAATGACTTTTGGTTATAATCAATTTCAAAATCATCTTTATCTCTACAATAAACCTTTTCAAGGTTAATAGCGTTTAAAAATCCTGCACCCTCAACAATACCTTCTACTGATTTAGGAATAGTATAGGAGGTATCCTTTCTGCCAACAGGATAATAGAGTATTATGCTACGTAAACACAGTACACCCTCAACATCTCTATAAAATTTATTGTCATTTGATACAAAAACATTTTGCATATTAGTTGAATAGGTAAAAGCAAATTTGTTTATATCGGTAACACCACTGCCTATATGTACAGTTTCCAAGGTTTTGGACTTAAACTTACAAGAGATATTCTTGTAGCTATCAGGAATTGTCAGTTCCTTAATGTTGTTATTATACTTTAAAATATCTTCACCGATACCTACAACAGTTTTGCCATCTAGAGTTTCAGGTAAAGTAACACTTTCTTCTTCACCATAAGCCTCTACCAAAGTTGCCTCATTATTTTCATCAAGTGTATAAACATAGTTATCTGCATAATATTTTTTCTGTTCAGTAGGCTGATACTTTTCAGCTACATTTACCTTAGTGTCCTTGCTTATAGTCATAATAGGTCTAACACCAACGCAGTAGCTGTCAGGAGCAACATAATAATAATAGTCACTTGTTGATTTATAATCGGCAACATAACCCTTACTGTCAATACTGTTTATCCAACTGTAGCTATCATATCCGTTACATCTTGCATAAGCAGTTGAAGGTGTATTGTCCATTGTGAAAGTATCACTTTCATATTCTGATTTAGTAGGAATCCATAACTTATCTGTGGCATAGTCATAATCCTTATTATCAGTTTGGTTAAGTTGGTTGTGGTGCTTTGTAGAATTAATCACTGACTTTTCATCATCACTAAAAGCAATAGAATAAAACTTTTCATTTAACCAATTACGCAAATAGGACTCATTCCATGATTGATATAACTTTACCCTATCATATATAGAAGTATCAAGGTTTCTTTCTGCAAGTACAGTTACATCGTCACCCTTAATACTTATAACTTTCCACTTGATAGGTTCATATGTAAACCAATAAGCCTCATCAATCTTGTAAGTACCTGTTCTTGAAATATAACCATATTGGGCTTCAGTGGCAGTACCGTAACTTCTTGGAATAGCATTTTCGGCATATACCTTTCTGTACTTAACTCCATTATAAGTAACATCGGCATATCCCATATTTACTTCACCATAATTATCTACATAACCATAGCTTATCAGAGGTGCATCAATAGCATTTAGCTCACTTAGTAACTGAGTGCCTATAACCCTCTTTTGAGGATAAGAACCAAATTCTATAATATCACCTACATTTAAATTCTTGGTTTCTTCCTTAACTGTTTCGGTAGTGTTACCTGAGCTTTCCTCACCGTTTACAGAGGAAGGAACAGTTGTAACAATACTGATTGACATTAAAAGTGCCAACAAAACCGAAAAACTCTTTTTTAACATAACTATTCCCTCCTACTTTACAACAACAGTTAAAGGCAACACCTTTACACCGTTAACCTTAATTTTTAATGTTGATTTACCTTTCTTCATACCTTTAATTTTTAATGTTGAAGAATTTTTATTTCCCATAACCTTTGCATACTTACTGTTTACAAATTGGTTGCTAACCTTATCTGCTTTACCATAAATCTTTATTGTAGCTGTTTTACCTTTCTTAACTAATACAGTAGATTTACTTAGCTTTGGTGATGACTCTACAGTAAGTTTATACACAATCTCAATGTTGTAGTCATATTTTGCAACAATATTTGTTGTACCCTTTTGAAGTGCAGTTATCTTGCCGTCTTTTACTGTAGCAACTTTTGTATCAGAACTTTTCCAGCTGAGAGGCTTTCCGTAATTCATTAAAAGCTGAATATCATCTCCGGCTCTCATTTGCAATGTTTTGTTTCTTTCAATTACAGGAGGCAAAGTCTTTACATCAACAAACTTAATATTATGACTGTTAGCATAGGACTCTGTAGTAGAATTCTTAAAGCCTATTAAAGTTACCTTATCTGTTGGATAAAAGGCATTGTTCTCAATTTCAGTAACTGTCTGTGGTACATTGTAATACATTTGTTTTGCATTATAAAATGCTCCATAGCCTATAGAAGTTACACCATAAGGAATTGTAATTTTCTCAAGGGAAGTACAATTATAAAACATTTTAGGACTAATCTTCTTAAGTGACTTTGGAATATTTATATTAATAAGTGATGTGCAATTATTAAAGGCACTGTCCCCTACTGTTGTTACCTTGTCACCAATCTTAAAATCAGTAAGACTTGTATTGTTGTAAAAAGCCTTTTTACCGATTTCTACAACATTGTTGCCACCTACTACGTCAGTTAAAGCAGTATTATCAGCAAAAGCATTTTCACCGATATTAGTTATATTGTCACCTAAAGTAACCTTTTCATTTCTTTTACATCCGGCAAATGAATATCTGCCAACTTCTTTTACATTATTATTAAGGGTAACATCAGCAAGTTTCTTACAATTATAAAATGAATAATCCCCTAATGTGGTTAAGTTATTTCCCATATTAAATGAGGTTAAACTTTGGCAATTATAAAATGCACTGTTCTCTATATTTTTCAATGAGCTATAGTCACCGTTAACATTTAAAAGGTAGCAATTTTGAAAAGCATTTTTACATATGGTTTCAAGATTTTTTCCGAAAGTAATATTTCTCAATAAACCACAATTTGAAAAAGCAAATTCATCAATCTTTACTACACTGTCAGGCAACTTAATTGACTCCAAAGAATAACAATTATAAAATCCATAATCACAAATATATTGCAAAGTATTTGGAAGATTGATTTCAGTTAATTTTTTATTGGCCAATGCCCAGTTACCGATACTAACTGTACCATCCTTTACTGTAAGGCTATCGGTGCTATTGCCCTTTAGTTTATAAAGAGTTTTGCCAATATAGATAGGGCCATCTTCTTTAGATTTTTCCCACTTTGTATTTGCGAAACATCCACTTCCTGTAGAAATAACATTATCCCCACCAATAACAGTTTCAAGATTTTTCAAACCATTACACATTCTTGTAGGAATTGTCTGAACCTTATCCCCTATTTCTACTGTAGATATATTTTTGCAACCGGATAAAAATTCCATTTGATAATCTGTTAGATTTATTGCATCATAATTTAATTTTTTAATACCTTGACAATTAGTAAATACACCATTATCAATTTTTGTAAGACTTTCAGGTAGATTAATTTCTTCCAGAGATGTACAGTTATAAAAATTCCAATATTTTATTGTAGTCAGACTTGATGGTAGCTTTATACTTTTCAAGCCGGTACAACCTTCGAAAGTTTCAAAATCTAACATTTGTAAATTATCAGGTAATTTTACCGATGTTAAATTTTTACATCCTCTAAAAACCTCTGATTGAATAACTGTGTCACTTCCTAAGAATTCTACTGTTTTCAATGACTTACAATTTTTAAAGGCTTTATATTCAACTGTTTCAACATTTTTACCGATAACTACATTTTCCAAAGAACTGTTATTCTCAAAAATACAATCGTCAATATATTTTACATTATCCTGCAAAATCAAATTTTTAAGTGAACTTGAACTGTTATATACTTTACCGATTTTTTCAGTATCAGTATAAATTGTTTCTAGATTTCTTGCAGACATAAACTCATCAAAATCAATATAAACAATAGTATTTGGTATGTAGATAGTTTTTACATTATCACCAAACAAACCATGATAAAGTTCATCTACTACCATATTATCAATAGTTTCAGGAATACGACATTCCTCTATATCTAATAAATACTTAAGAAGTTTGATTTTTCCATCTTCTTTAACTTCATATTCAAAAATAGTATTGTTATATGTTCCGGGTCTTTTTTTACTAACTGCTGAAAAAGTTTGTACAACAGAAAAAATCATCAATAAACTTAAAATCACACTTACATATTTTTTCATTATTTTCCCTCCTTTATATTACTTTTACCTTAACACTTACAAGCTTAGTGTCATTAATTTTCACTCTAATAAAGGAAACACCTTTCTTGATTCCTTTGATACAAACCTTTGTTGCATTATTTTTTGAAGTTATTTTGGCATATTTAGAGTTGGTGTATTTATTGTCAATACTCTTAGCTTTGCCGTTAATATTTATGTATGCCGATTTTCCCTTTTTTACTGATACAGTTGATTTGCTGACTGTAGGTGAAGTTACAACATTGAGCATACATTTTAAAGTATATGTACCGGAGATTTTTGCCGTAATATTTACCTTGCCTTTGTTCAGTGCAGTAACCTTGCCATTTTGCACTCTTGCCACCTTATTATTCGAAGAATACCAGTTTACCTTATTGGCATTGTTCACCTTAATATTCCACACATTACCTGCCTTTAGATTATGAGGTACTTGCACTAAATATGGTTTTGGGGACACCAAAACCGGCACTTTTGGTTCAGGCTTTGGTGACTGTGCATTATAATATGAAACCTGAGTAACTAAGTCAGACCTAGAGATTGTATTAATCTGTCTTTTATTTAGGTACATATTCATTGCAGAAACCGATGTACCGGTAGAGATAACCTCTGGTTTAGTGGAAGGAAATAATTCTTCATAAGAATATTCATTATTATCCTTAATCATATCTGTAATTACCTTATTTTCGGTTTTCACTACAGTATTAATTTGTTTTTCTGCTTGTGACTTGGACAATGATGTTTTGTTGCCGTCACCATAAGCAATATCAAGAATTTCGTCAGACACAACATTCTGAAGTTTATCAATAGTCTTTTCTTCTGCCTCAGCATAGTTAATACAAGCAAAGGAAACTGTTACAGGGACGCTTGTTCCCTCAGGCTGTTCTTCCAGCTTTTCAATTAGTTCTTCATCTTGCTTTCCGTAATAATCAAATTCATCAGCTGACGCTACAAGCACATTACTGCACACTAAAGCAACAGCCAAAATGCCACAAAATAAAATTAATAGTTTCTTCCTCATAAACTGCACCTCCTTATTTTTCATAGCCCACAATTACATTGTTCTCATTATCAAACTTAATCTCAATATTCTTAGTTACACTTTCACCGTTTTTGTAATAAAGTGTAATTACAACTGTATCTGAGAAATATTTATTACTGCTACTATATTCATTTGATGAACTATTTGGTGTAGCAGTATTTGCTGAGCTATTGGCATTAGTCATTGCCTCACTGGCATTTTTCTCAGAAACTATCCAGCCTAAGTCGTTGATATTTTGAAGTTTCAACTTCTGATAATCACTGTTAAATTCTGTTGTAAGATTATCATTATCATCAGCATAGGTACAAATAATAGAATTGTCATTTTTTGACGAAACATCTATATAATCAATCTCAGTACCTTTAATATTAAAATACAGAGAATTAAGGGAAATTGTATTTCCACCGTCTTTTGAGATAATCTGCACTCCATTATTCTCTAAAGGAATAATGGTATCTTTTTCCTTTATTTTATATTCTTTATTCCATTTTTTCTTTTTATCATTAGACAAAGAAACTGTAATTGAACTGTTCCTGTCCAGCCTTTTACTTTGACTTTTTTGGTTAACAGATAATTTTTGTGAAAATATAGCCACTAAAACAATTAGCACTATTGATGCTGCAAGTACAATAACTCTTTTAAAGGTAATAATTTTATTTTGACTTTGTGGCTTAGTACCATTGACAGTAGAATTATTTTCTTTTTTCATTAAAGCAATCAATTCTTCTTTTCTCTCATCACTGACAGTAACTTTATCATAAGACTTTTTGTATTTTTCAAAATCAAAATTACTCATTATTATCCTCCTTTTCTAAGATTTCTTTCAACATATTTCTGCCACGAGATAACCTTGACCTAACACCCGACCTTGTAATACCGAGGATTTTTGATATTTCTTCAACGGTAAGTTGTTGATAATAATAAAGGTGGATAGGCACTTTATACTTTTCCGGTAATTTCATCACACTGCCTATTGTTTCATCAATTTCGTTACTGCAAGAAGCATAACTTTCTGAAATTTCACTGATAGATACAGTGTGTTTTTTGTAGCTTTCAGTTACCTTACTTTTGCTACAATTTATAGTTACCTTTATGAGCCAATGCTTTATGTGTTCTTTGCTTTTTATTTTACTTTTGCTTTTAACAAGCCTTAAGAAAACATCTTGCATCACATCATTTGCATCATCTATGTTGCACAATATGTTTAGGGCGATTTTGTAAACCATATCTGAATATACATTAACAACTTCTTCTATTAAATTGTCATCAAAAATAAAACCTTTTTCACTGTGTTTATAAACTTTGTCACTGTGCTGTGATTCACTATGACTATAGTTTTTACCTTTGTATGTATCGGCTTTGTGACTATGCTTTTTATCATTATTCTTATAGATTTCATCAATATCTATATAGTCTTTTTCGTCACTATTTTTATGACCTTTGTCACTTTGTTTTTCTTCTCTAAATTTATAGTTTTTATTGTTATTTTTATATGTTACTTCACTATTTTCATAGTTGTTGCTACGGTTATAAACTTTTTCTTTGTAACTGTGAACTTTTCCACTATACTCATAGTCATCATCCATATGTTTATCAACACTGGGTTTATATCCAAATCTATGGTCCACATTATCCCCCCTAACTTTAAATTTTTCTATTAATGTTTTACCAACAATTTGCTTTTGGATTAACATTAAATCATCAACTTTATAAGTACTTACATATATAATACCTTATAAACTTCAAAAGTGTTGCAAAAATAAAAAAATTTTTTATTTTTTATATATGTAATCCTGTATCATAAAAAATCTTAATAATTAAAATTAAAATATATAAAACTATAGCCCAATGTTATTTCTAACATTGAGCTTATTTTCAATATCTATAATTATTCTTCATTTAATACCACTAAATTAATACACACCTTTATCAAATATGTAACTATATTTATACCGATTACCATTACGATAAATAGCCATTTCGCTACCACCACTTAATCCGGTTACAAGATAATCACATTTACTTACTATATTTATAGATGACATATATTCTAACATTTTTAAGTAATCGTCATTTTCTCTATTAAAATGTACTTGGGATACTCTTTCTAAATTGTTTTCATCGAACTTTTCATTAAAATAATGTCTTTTATTCTCAATAACTTTATTTGGAAACTCTTCATGAAATCTATCTGCTATTAACTTATCTTCTGTTGCTATATAAATATACTCAACATTAAATTCATCCATAACATTGTGTATCTTTTCAAAAACTTCTTCAAGTGTTGGTTGAATTGGATGACTTTTAGGCTTTGTTTTTGTATAATCAGTACTTCTTAAAACACAAGCCACAACACTTTTACCAAGAATCAAATTGTTATATTCATTGTCAAAGTATTCTTGTACCTCATCATTGTAAACACCAAATTCATCCAATATGTTGTGCCAAAATTCAACCATTGTAGGATTTTGTACATCAGTAAATTTTGCTCTTATGGGAGTTTTTTTGATAGGACAAACTAATTTATCTGATATTTGCAATGTATTCATTAAATTATGTTTAGGTTGCTTAAAAAACATATCCCATAGTCGAGTATCACCACTATAATACTTGCTATTTTTAGGATAAATATCTACAACAGGAATATAACCACTCTCTACAGACCATATGATACTTTCAAGCATGTCCTTAACAAAGCAAAAATTAGCTAACTGATATTCCCAAGTACCACTTTTTATCAAACAAAGCTTATTGGTATATTCCTTATTTTTTAAATAGTTCTTAGTATCTAAAAATAATTCAGAACTATTAAAAAATCTATCAGAATATACTTCATTAACAAAATCCACTAACTTAGTTTTACATAACTTTGGATAAATCTTTAAAAAGCTGTTATAAGGGATTGCTCCCAAAACACATTTAATTAAACTACTCAACATAATTCTTATTAAACACCCTATCTGTATTTATCTATTTATAAAATTTGTAAATTAAATAATCAACAAATTCCCTCACTGCACCTTTCCCTCCATTATGTTTACAAACATAATTAACAGATTTTTTAACTTCATCAATAGAATCTGCCGGACATCCGGAAAAAGCAACATAGTTTATACAATCCATATCATTTAGATCATCACCAATATATGCAATGTTACTATTTGATAAATTATATTTATCTGCAAGACTTTTTAAAACTGATATTTTATCAGTTACACCTTGATAAACCTCATTAATTCTTAAATCACTAGCCCTTTTCTCTACAATTTTTGAATTTTTGCCAGTAATTATTGCTGTTATATATCCATATTCTTGACATTTAGCAAGTATGTAACCATCATGAACATCAAAGGCTTTAAATTCTTCTCCATTATTTCCAAGATAGATTTTACCATCTGTAAGGGTACCGTCAACATCCATAACAATCATTTTTATATCATTTAACTTTTCACTCATATAATTCTATCCTTAAAGAACAATGCCTGCACCTGTAATGTGACTAATAGTAATTGTACCAACAAACTTCCCATTATCTACAACAGGTAATGCAGATATACTTTTATCTATCATAATTTTTAATGCTTCTATTGCCATCATATTCGAAGAAACAGTAGTAGGTGTCTTAACCATCAATTCATCAATAACAATATTATAAACATCAATTTCTTTTGATAATGCTCTTCTTAAGTCACCGTCAGTAAATATACCTAAAAGCTTTTTATCATCAACAATGTTAACAACACCCAACGCTTTCTTACTCATAACAACAATGGCATCCTTTAGTAGTGTACCACTACAAACTACTGAATTTTCCTCATCTGTTTTCATTAAATCTTTTACTCTAGTTATTAACTTCTTTCCAAGAGCACCAGCAGGATGAAATAGAGCAAAATTTTTCTCATTAAAACCATAGATTTTTGAAGCACAAACGGCCAATGCATCACCAAATGCAAGTGCAACAGTTGTGCTGGAAGTTGGGGCTAAATTCATAGCGCAAGCTTCCTTAAAAGGAGGAAAAACAAATGAATAATCACTACAACTAATAAGTGTACTTGTTGGGTTTCCTGAAATACCAACAAGTGTAGCACCTATCAGCTTTAAACTTGGTATAAGTCTTGTAACTTCTTCACTTTCACCGGAAAAAGATATTGCAATCACTACATCTTTTTTGTCAATCATACCTAAATCACCATGAAGGGCCTCAGCAGGATGCAAGAAAAACGATGGAGTTCCCAAACTAGCCATAGTCGCAGCTATTTTTGTTCCTATATGTCCCGGTTTACCCATACCGGTTATCACAACTTTGCCCTTACATTCACAAATAAGTTTAACAATATCTTCAAACCTACTATCAAGAGAATTTTTAACTAACTCCATAGCATCAATCTCAACATCAAATAGATTTTTACCTTCTTGTACAATATTGATTTCAGGCATATCAATGCACCGCCTTATGTACTTTAATTAATTTTACTAACAAATCTTCCATGTCATCCAGTTTGACCATATTGGGACCATCAGACCAAGCAATATCAGGATTTTGATGAGTTTCCATAAACAAACCATCAACACCAACTGCTATAGCTGCCTTAGCTAGATATTCAACATATTCTCTATTACCACCTGTTGCATTACCTTTGCCACCTGGTTTTTGAACAGAATGAGTTGCATCAAAAACAACAGGATAACCAAACTTCTTCATTTCTACTAATCCTGTCATATCAACTACAAGATTATTATAACCAAAGCTGGTACCTCTTTCACATACCATGATATTATCGTTACCACTGTCGGAAACTTTTTGTATGCAATTTTTCATATCCCAAGGAGCCAAAAACTGTGCCTTTTTAATATTGACACATTTTCCTGTTTTAGCTGCTGCAACTAACAAATCGGTTTGCCTACATAAAAAGGCTGGAATTTGAACAACATCTACAACTTTTCCAACTGGTTCTGCTTGCCATGATTCATGAATGTCAGTAGCAACTGAAATATCAAAAGTTTTCTTAATTTTTTCTAATATTCTTAAACCTTCATCTATTCCTAATCCTCTTTTACTATAAATAGATGTACGATTTGCTTTATCAAAAGAGCCTTTAAAAGTATAATCAATACCTAATTTATTAGTAATATCAACCATTTTTTTTGCTATATCCATAGCCATTTCTTCAGACTCAATTGCACAAGGACCTGCAATTAATTTAAACATAATATTTTTTACACTCCCTCAATCTTAGCTAACTGACACGCTAAATCATAATCTTTCTTTTCGTCAATATCAATAGCTTCTATTCCACTAACCTCTTGTATATATGGATTAAATCCAATTCTTCTATTATAATCAGTAAAAATCTCTTTTTTAAACATAAAGAATGCACTGGTTTCAACCCAAATTGGTTCTAAGTCTTGTGTCCTTGGTACATCATTTAAGTCATAATTAATTGGTTTATCTTTATACCAAGCAAAAGTTTGAATTTTTTCAGCTGAAAACGCTGAATCATTACTACCGGACACAATATGTTTTAAAGCATTATCAATAGATTCTTGTTTAATAAACGGTGATGTTGTGTGAGCTAAAACATAAACATCTGCATCAACTTCTGATATAAAACTTCTATATATATCAAAGCCTTTAACTAAATCGCCATCTAGTTTTTTATCTCTCTTTTTTAAAATAACACCTTCCGGTATATAATCAGTAACTCTTTCATCACTACAATAAACATATACTTCATCAATATTGTTTACTTTCAATAAGGTATTGCATAAATGCCAACATAGAGGATGTCCTGCAATAGGAAGTATATTTTTGTGTGGCAATCTTTGTGAGTTCAATTTTATCGGAACAAAAGCAACAACTTTCATCACATAATTCCTTTCTTTAATAAAATTTATTCAAATCTATAATATTAATATATTTATACTTTTTTCTATATTCTGCTACAATAGTAGCCCCACATTTACCACCAATCAAAGCTTCACACTTGTTTAAAATATAAAGTATTGTTAAATAATTAATTGAAGAATCATAAGCAGATTTGCTTTTACGAATCTGTTCACCAATCAAACCATTAGCTTCTTTAATATTTCCTGCACCAAATGAGACCATCTTGTCTTGGGGTAACTTTTTTTTCAATTCATTGAAAATATTGAAATCTTCGGTAGCAACAAAATAATAGTCACAATTTAATTTTTTGAAAATGTCTTTTGCATTTTCAGCAACAACATCTATTTGAGGTTGTTGAGGATGATGAAAAAGTAAGTAATCTGTTCCACGCAAACATATGCCCACTAATTTTGCATCTTCCTTATCAATAATTTTTCTATAATTATCTTCACAAATCGTCCTAATACTATTTTTCAAGTTAATATATTTGCTGTAACATTCTCTCAAAAAATCAACATTTTCACATTTCTTTTTTCTAATTCTAACATATACAAACCACTCTTGGGAGGGATCTCCAAGTACATAATTATTACTGTTAAGGGCTCTCTTTAACGAAACTCCACAAGGCTGCTCATAATATTTTTCCCAAGCATTTACTTTACCAACCTCATCATCTTCTAAGTAGATATTTTTATTTGTTTGCATATCTACTACAGGAATCATATTATGGTCAATTGCATATATACATCCAAATAACACAACTCTTTCCCAAACTGTCCAGCCACAAGACATATCGTCATTGTATCGTATTATGTAATAAATAGGTAATTTTTTGTCTGCAATATGCTGAACTTCCAATGACTTATGATCCTTCATATTATTATAATAATACTTTGCTTTCATAAAGCTTGTACTATAAACTTTATCTAGCAATTTTGAAATAATAAACATTCTAAAACCTCATTCAAACACAATTAAAATAGAGAATCAAATTCAACTCTTGGAAAAACTTCTAATTTTCCGCCTCGTGTAGCATTAAAAACATTTATTCCTAAGCTATCACAAGCAGCTTTAGCATCTCTATATGCCCTAGTGTTTTGTCCCATATCGTGAGAAACAATATCCTTAATATCATTATCGTAGTCATCACAAAAATAATCTTTTGCGTTATCATCTACAATTGTTTCACCGGCTTCATTAATAGTAATGTGATAATTATGATCAACACCAACTAAATAAATATCCTTAAATCCCATATAGGCAGCAATATTAATACAAGTAAATGTAACTGTACCACGAGAATCCATTTGTACATCGATATCTGTTGAAAAACTGTGTGGATAATCCTTATTTCGATCATAGTTTGCTTTGAAATAGTATGCACCATCAATGTCTATATTATTGTAAAAATGTAAATTTAAAGGAATAAATTTCAATTTTGATGGAATACTATTTATCTCATCAATGCTTTCATTGAAAATATTGATATCCTCACAAACATAAAATGAAGGTCTCCAACTTGTTTGATCAAACATTTTATATATTCTATTCATACCAAAAGAATATTCATTATTTTGATATATTTTTTCTAGATCATCACTAGTTAAACTAGGACCATTAGCAACTACGAAACATCTCTCTCCTTTGTGAGAATTTTTAATTTCTCTTAGCTTTTTTCCATACTTACTTTTTTGTATATTTGTTAATATATACCCTTGATATCTAGCAACAATTGATTTTAATGGATTCATAATCATACTTTCTTTCTAAATTTATTAAATATTTTTTTTACAGGGACAACAAAAATATCTTTTTCATACTGATTCATTATAACAATCCAATTATATAATACATAAATTACAGCGTATGCAAGAATCCCTATAAACAATACCTTAACATTATAAAAATCAATAAATTTTGAAATTAACAATGTTATTATACACATTATAAAAGGTCCTATAAATAATGGCAACACACTCTTCCAAAATCTTGGAATATCTAGTTTTATTTTTTTCCAATAATACCAGTTCATAACAAAAAGCTGTCCAATAACAAAAGCAATACCTGACACTACCGCTGCACCAACTATTCCAAATGGTTCTACACATAATATTGTGCCAACTACATTTACAATTGCTATAGCTAAATAAACAAGAGATCTAAATTTATGTTTATTCTGAGCAACAATAACATTCATAGCAATGTTCTGTATTAACGGAACACAACCTGGTATCATTGTAACAAGTGCAACCCAATAGGCATCTTCATATCCCTTACCTGCCCAAATATAAATAAAAGGCATACCAAATGCAATAAATCCCGAACAAACTAAGGTAACAATATAACACTGTAACCTACCCACGCGAATCATTAAATCAGTCAATTCTGTGTTTGAGGCATTTTTAAACACTAACATATTTACTTTAGGAGTTAGAACATTAAGCATTCCTAAAGAAATATTAGTCATCATACTGCTAAAAGTAGCACCTATGTTATAAATAGCAACCCCCACTGTAGCAAGTGCTGGAACAGATCCTATTATTAATGTATCTGTTGAATTATAAAGTTGATTTACGACATTTGCCAAAAACACCCAAAAAGAAAATAGTAATATTTCTTTGATTAATTTTTTAGGCATATTATTATATTTAGGTTTTAAATGTAAGTTCTTTCTAACGTATATTATATAACATATTTGCACCAATATAGTTAATAACATACTTGAACAAACTAAACCTATTGATTTATATCCCATAAATAGAACTACTAGATTAGCTATCGGTGTAACAACTGTTGTTATTATATTTACACATTGAACAAATAAAAATCGTTCATGAGAAGTTACTACAGCATTATAAGGCGATGCTAAAAAGCCAACAGCTGTATTTACAGATAATAGAATTGTAAGAATTTGCATTCTTTGTAATTGATTATCTGAGCCTAATGAATCTGAATAAAATATTCCTAGATTAAGAGAAATTATAACTCCCACTAACAATGCTAAGAAAGATATTATAGCAAATACTATATTAAATAAACCAAATATATTTTGTTCGCCATCTTTATCACCTTCAGCTCTATACTTTGTAAAATATCTTACAACAGCTGAACCTATACCAAATGAGATTAGTGATAAGTAGCTAGTTACACTACTTGATAATCTATATAAGCCAAACTCACTTTGTCCCATTAATTGTAACATAATAGGTGTATAGAACATAGGAATAAGCGAACCTATACCCATATTTATATATGAAAGTATAGCACCCATTCTTACCTGATTCATATTTCTATTCTTCATCAATGCTATTCCTTCCTAAAAATCTAAAAACAAATTCTATTATCTTAACAATCCTATAATTTTTAGATAAGTATGCTAATTTATACAAAATATTAGGTTTATAAGACATATTATTGATTGCCATAGTAAATTCTTTTGATTTTAATATTTTGTTATTAATCTTAATCTTCTCTTTGTTTGATACATTGTTTTGATTACTAAAAGTATTTTTCAATACAACTTCATATTTAAAGAAACAGGAATTATAGTATTTTCCAAACTGACTTTTATCACAATTCCATTTATTCAAATATTGATGCATAACAGAGTTAATTTTTTTGTAAATTTCAAACATATCTTGATAATATTTTTTTGATAGAGAGTTTTCATTATTTTGTAAATAAAAATATAATTCTTTATTAATCACTATGATGTTTTTGTTAGTATAATCAAGATAAACAAAATTAAAAATCAAGTCTTCTCCCAATGATAAACTATCATCAAATTTTAAATTATTTTCTTTTATTATATCTGAAATATATAATTTACATACAGGACCGGCATCTAACCACTTTTCATGCAAAGTCATAATATCCTTAACTGTATATTTTTTAAGATTAGTCTCAGATGAAACTTCTTTACGATCAATTTTCTCACTGTATTTATCTACTGTTTTAAAATAACACCAAATATTATCTACATCATTATATTTTTCTTTTATCTCAATCAAAGTCTTTAGATAATCTTTACTTACATAGTCATCACTATCAACAAAGCAGATATACTTTCCTTTTGCTTTATCAATACCAACATTTCTAGCTGATGATACACCACCATTTTCTTTATGTATAACAATTACTCTATGATCTTTTTGAGCATATTCATCACAAATTTTACCGGAATTATCCGGTGAACCATCATCAACTAAAATAAGTTCAAAATCAGTAAATATTTGATTTAATATGCTTTCTATGCAATTTTTGACTACATATTCCACCTTATATACCGGAACTATAACACTAACTAAAGGCATACTAAAAACCTATTCCTAAAACACTTCGAATTTTACAACATAAATAAAAATTCAACTTTGCTAATTTATAATACTTTCTTGAACTATCATCAACATTATTTATTTCATCATTAGTAAGTTTACATCTATTCTTATAATCTTTTATTATCTTACCGGCTTTTTTCTTATCTTTACCGGACATAAACTTTAG
The DNA here is from genome assembly GCA_934476515.1 of uncultured Ruminococcus sp. Classification (GTDB taxonomy): domain Bacteria; phylum Bacillota; class Clostridia; order Oscillospirales; family Acutalibacteraceae; genus Ruminococcoides; species Ruminococcoides intestinihominis. Next base: position 55,508 of record CAKSNZ010000008.1, read on the forward strand.
AACACTTTGATAAGCAAAGATACAAGAACCATACAAATCCACCTTAGCTTTAGTAGTTAAAATTGGAAAATTCTTTTCAATATAAGCTTGTCTATTCATTTTACCTTCTAAAGCATCAAGTCTTTTTATATTGTAACCATTACCCATTATACTACTACCTCTTTGAAAATAGTAGTACATAGTTTTATATATCCTAGTAACTTTTTTAGCTTTGCCAAATATTTGATAAGTCCAAAATTCATCTTCGTTTAGCTTGCCAACTGCATATGGAATATCAAGTGCTATATTAGTTTTATATAATTTATTCCAAACATGCTGTTTAAATGGATTTTCATTAATTAAACCTACTAAACCATCTAAGGTATCATAATTTGTCACTTTTAAATCGTCACTATATTCATCAAATTTTTCATTTTCATAAAATTTAACAACACTACATTCAACAATATCACTGTCGTTATCAATCATAGTTTGCAAAAGTGTTTCATAAAAATCTAATGAAATATAGTCGTCACTATCTATAAAGCTGACATACTCACCGGTTGCAACTTTCATACCTGCATTTCTGGCATCAGAAAGTCCACCGTTCTCTTTATGTACAACCTTAATTCTGCTATCTTTTTTTGCATAATCATCACACATTTTAGGACAATTATCCGGTGAACCATCATCAACTAATATGATTTCTAAATTTTTATATGTTTGATTTATAATGCTATCTACACATTTTTGAAGATACTTTTCTACATTATAAATCGGTACTATAACGCTGATTAATGAATTCATAATAAAACCTACTGCTCCGGATCTAATTTTTTTACCCTTATTTTATCATATATTGGAAATATTAATTTAAAAATATGAGGAATATATCTATACATGAAATATAGAACCTTATCTCTTTTATTATTATAAAAACCACGAGTTTTGTATTCTTTTATTTCTTTCATTGTTTGTTTTTTTTCATTTTTATATTTTTTGTCATTGTAAAAAACATACACTCTATATAGATTCATCAAATTATCTGCAATTCTACAATATGCATCTCTTTCATATACTTTATTCTTAGAGACATCACAAATCTTTCTAGAAACATACAAACATTGGATTGCAGATTTTACTGCATTTGCAGAATGTGTAGAACTACTGCTCTGTGCAACATAATTGTAAAAAGGTTTGTCAATATAAACACTTTTGTCTATTAAATTGAATAAATAAATATTAGCCAAAACATCTTCATTAAACTTAATAGTTTCATCTAAACGAACATTGTCAAATAATGACTTTTCATATAGTTTGTTACAAAGTCCCCCAATAAATAACTTTCCTTGTACTAAACAAGACATAGCCTCATCATGGTCTTGTACAACAACTTTATCATTATTACCTACAATGGAAACAATATTCTCATTTTCATCAATATTCTTATAACTGCAATGTACAATAGGAACATTATATTTTTCCATTGTGTCGTTTAGTGTTTGATACATATCTGCATCAATATAATCATCTGCATCAACAAATGTAATCAGTTCTCCAGTAGCTTTTTCTATGCCTACATTTCTAGCATGAGAAACCCCACCGTTGGGAATTGTAACTACTTTTAATCTATTATCATTTTCAGCAATTTTCAAGCAAATATCTTCTGTGCTATCTTTTGAACCATCATTAATCAATAGTACTTCTAAATTACTGTATGTTTGTCTTAAAATACTATCTAAACATCTCTTAACTGTCTTTTCAGCATTATATGCCGGTACAACAATAGAAATCAATTTTTCCATACACAAACCTCTTACTGATAACAACTTGCTAATTTCCAAAGTTCAATATCATTATTATCAAAAGCCTTTTCAACTTGTCTTAGCATGTAAGGTAACTTGACCTTATGATTTGGTTTATACTCTATATATAGTTCTTTTGCTAAAACAAACAATGCCTCTATAATATCTTCACTTAAACCATTTATGCTTCCAAAATAATATGTACTAATGTGTCTTAATACTAAAGTATAAAGCTGTTCATTTATAGGTAAATTACTTTTCTTATATTGTTCAAGAATTTCGACTAAAATCCAATATGAGTCAATAGTTTTTATGTTTGCTGAATTACCTTGAACATGAGAAAAATTCTTTTCATACCACTTATATTCATACTCAATTTTTGAAATATAAGCATAATTCTTACACTGTGTAAAAATCAAAAATTGAATAATTGTATCCTCATACCAATATCCCGGGAAAAATCTTACATTATTCCACAATTCTCTTTTATAAACTTTACACCAAGGAAGACCGGCCAAATTCATTATCTTATCTCCATTTTTATAACCCATCAAATTATATTTTGGATATATATTAGGAATAATATCAAATATTTGTCCATTTCTTTCCTTTGATAGATCGTGTGCACACATAACCATATCATAGTCATTACTATATGCTTTATTAAGCAAAGTTTCTACAATATCATCATGTACAATATCATCACAATCAACAAACATAATATATTTACCGATTGCATTATTAATACCGGTATTTCTAGCTGCTCCAATACCTGCATTCTTTTGATATATCAGTTTAACTTTAGAATTATTTTCATACTGGTTGATAACTTCACCTGCACCATCAGTTGAACCATCATCAACTATAATTACTTCATAATTATACTTAGTTTTCTGATTTAATATTGCATTTATATTAGCCTCTATTAATTCAACATAATTATATACAGGAACAACAATAGAAAGGTCAACAGAATTGTCGATAGCTTTATTGTCATAAACAGGTTTACTGTCTAACCTAGGATAAACACCATTAACAATTTCTTTTGCCTTAGAAACATTTATTATTTTCTTTGTCTTTTTTCTCTTTATTTTTTTAACCCAAAAAAACACACAATAAAGAAAATAAGCTATTTTCGCAAGTATACTGCAAAATAATTCATTATGAAATTTTTTATAAAATCTAAAATAAAAACCGTATACCATTTTATTATCTTTCTATAATTATAAGTTATTTAACATATCTTCAACTGCTTTAACAGTCTTTTCTGTACTAAATCTTTGTCCTCTGACTTTTGCTTGTTCCTTATAATGTTGAAGCAAATTTTCTTTTGTTAACATTTTTTTGATACCTTCATAAAGTGCATCTTCATCATTTTCGGTAACAATGCCATATTCATTGTTGTCACCTAGCAACTCATATGCACCACTGCAATTTGTACTTACAACAGGTGTTCCAACAATCAAAGCCTCTGTTACTGCTGTACTGAAGCCCTCTCGTCGGGAAGAACACACATACAAATCGGCATTTTTCACATACTTGTATGGATTATCTCTAAAACCTAAGAAGGTAAATGTATCTTCCAAATGATTATCTTTTAGATATTTTTCATATTTTTCTTGTTCTTCACCAATACCAAGAATATATATATGATTCTTTATACCGTCATCCAAAAGTTTTTTATGTATTTTTATAAGTCTGTCGTAGCCCTTTGACGGTACGATTTTTGCAACAGAAACAAGATTATATACATCTTTATCAAAAGTTATATCAACAATTTTATCATTAGCTTTTTTAACAATTAAGTCAGATTCATTGGTATTGTATAAAACCTCAACCGGATTTTTCAAATCAAATATACTTTGAAAATCTTCTTTAACTGTTCTAGATACACAAATTGTTTTGTCAAATTTAGAATAGCATTTTAGTGCCTCGTTATAATTTTTAAAGCTACCGGAAGCTACCCTTTCATTATGCTGTTCAATATGTATCCAACTAACAAGTTTAGTGTCAGGATTAGTACAACCACTTACTATTCTTGCAGTAGGTCCTTCCAGATAAGAAACTATAATATCATATTTATCTTTTATCAAATATGAATATAGTCTTTCAGGGGAAAACAGTTTCATTATATGAGAATTGCCTCTAGGCATTCTTTTAAATCCACCAATATAGTGAACATCTTTATTTAAATATTGCCTATTAACACCAACATCAAATAAAGTTTGAATTGTCACATCAAATTTTTCTTTGTTGATATTATTTGCTAAATTCACAAGTACCTTTTCAGCACCACCATGTGCTAAATTAGGTATCAGAAATAAAACTTTTATCTTTTTTATATCCATGAAGCATCGCCCCAATCATTACAGAAAAACATATATCTTTCATACCAACTCAAGTTATATGTAAATACCATTTGATAAATAAAATACGCAACAAAACAAACAATGCAAGCGTACTTTATCCACTTATACCTTTCCCGTTTTACTATATCATTAATATTCCATACCAAAAGTATTACGTTAAACAATTCAAAATACAGATTTAATCTTGCATATACTGCTGATAATAGTCCGATTAACGTACACATTGCACATAGTAAAGACATATTAAACACAATATCATAGTATTTATATTTACCTATCATATTTTTTCTATTTAAAAATGAAACCATAATAGGTACAGACATAACTGCTACCCTAATAATATTAATACTGTAATTAAACTCCGATGTATTATACTTTTCACCATAGTCAGTATTTTCAACAAAAAGATTATTCATAAATGAACCGGTTACAGGATATGTAACAAGAAGAAATAAACCTATAACCAACATAATTTTTGTAAATTTTCCCCAGGCAGGTTTATTCGCTATAAAATACACAACTATAAAGATATATGCCGAAGTGTGAATCTGGGCTGCAAGAATAACTATAGGAATATATAAATACCATTTCCTTTTATATAACAACGAGAAAGCCATAAGCATTATTGCACAAGCCAAGTATTGTCTTAAACCATTCATGGAATGTTCCCAACAACCGGACAATACAAATAACAAAAATGCAAATTTTAAATCACCACTATAATTAAAATAAAAATACAGTATAGGAACTATAGTTATGAATGAAACAATTTCAATAAATACTCTTGGTTCAGTTGATATATACTGTCTTATGAAAACTTTTATTAAAAGAAATAGATGTTCTTGTCCAAGTTTAAATTCGGACAAGACTTCAGACACTGTTACATCAATATTATTAAATGAATCTATATAAGCATTTGTGTCACCAAACACAAATCTCTGTCCTGTTACATACGCAAAAATCACTACCCCTATAATAAAGAAAAATGTTTGGGTATCTCTATTTATATCTATTTCCGTATTAACTGTAATACCTTTAGAGGTTACTGTTTTTCTTTTTCCTAATGCAAAAATTAGATATACAAGTAAAGTAGTTAAAACAAAAACACTCATTTACTTAATTCCTTCTACTTTCATATATGAATCCTTAGATTTCTTAACCACTAAACATTTTAAACACCAACCGAGTGGTAAGCTTACTACTGTTAAAAATTTTTCCGGTGATTCCTTAATGAAATTTTTATTTTTAGCAATTAATGAACTAGACACATAATGAATACAAGCCTTAAATTTCTGCTTTATATTAATACTATGTTTCATTTGTTCTTTTCTCCAAAAAGCAAAACCTTTTGGATTATTGATATATTGCCTATACATATTTGTACTTGAACCATCCATTTGATAATCAACAATACAAACGCATTTATTAAGTATCTTAATTTCATATTTTTCATCTATTAAATGATACTTATATGCCAAAGCAACATACTTTTCATTATCAAAAACAGGATACGGTGGTGTTTGTTTAATTATATCAGTTCTGTAAATTAACTTTTTATCGCCAAATCCACCATTATTATAATATCCCATCAAGGTTGTACTATCTTTATCAGGTAAATTTTTACCAATTACGCTCTTAGTTGAGTCTGCATAATCAAGTGCAATAATTCCTGCATAACCTCTATTTCTGTTTTCACTCCAACAATTCTCTATTAATTCAATGGCATCATCAGGCATATAGTCATCAGAATCAATACAGACATTTAACTCTGTATCTATATTTTCATATGCAACATTATGTGCTGTATGCATTCCACCATTTTTCTTATGTATATACTTAATTTCAAAACCATTATCTTTTTTTAGCCACTCTTTAATAGTATCATAAGGATTGTCGGTAGAACCATCATCAATAATCATCCAAACAAAATTTTTGCTTGTTTGTCTGCACATACTTTCATATGTTCTTTTTAATGTATTTATTCGATTATATAAAGGTGTAAAAACCGTAATCAACGGTTTATCAATGTTTATTGTACTCATTCAAATAAAACTCCTGAAGCCACATAGCATTTTTTTCAATATCAAAGTTTGCTTTTTCCACACTGTCAAGCATATTTTTCTTACTATAAGCACCCTTAAAGGCAATAAGTTTATCTGCCCAAACTTTAGGGTTTGCGTCAATAGACAACATTTCTACATTATCAGTAATAATACACTCTTTAGAAATAGTATCAGAAATAACAGATTTCACACCGGTAGCTTGCATTTCCACCATTGCTACAGACAAACCTTCAAACAAAGATGGAAAACAAAAAACATCAAAACACTGTGCAATTTCATTAACATTAGGAACAACACCTGTAAAAACAACTGAATCTGATATATTCAAATCGTCAATTTTTTTCTTTATATTTTTCTTCAAATCACCATCACCAACTAATACTAGTTTAGCTGAAGGCTCAATTTTTAATAACTCATTAAAAATATCAATTAAGTAAGTGTGATTTTTCTGTGAATTGAATCTACCTACATGACCAACAACAAAATCATTTCCTAAATTATACTTTTCTCTTACTGACTTAGCTATTTGCTCATTATAAATATATTGTTTTGTATCTATAGCATTATTCATAACATGAATATCATTGCTAAACTTATTTCCGAACATCCATATTCCGGAATTTTTAGAACAAGCAAACAGATAATCTGCATATTTATGAATACTTCTCTTATATATTAACTTAAGTGGGTAGTTCTTATCTTTTGGTTGGTTACTATTATGAGAATGTGCTATTGTTAAAGGCACACCATATTTTTTAGCATATTTCAATGGAATAGCAGACATACAATCAATATGAGAATGTACAATTTTATATTCTTTATGTTGAGCAAAAAATGACTCTAATGCATTAAGATATGTTTTGCTAAAAGGATTAAGATTAGGAAGTCTGTATATTCTTCCACCTAAAGATAATATTTCAGCATCGTAATCTGCTTCAAAATCTCTGTGACATAAAAAATCAAACTGTACTTTGCTTCTATCAATATTTCTATAGTAGTTCATTAACATAGTTTCAAGTCCACCACGACCCATATATGTAACCACATGTAAAACTCTCACCATACTAACACACCTACAAACCAATAACACTTATCGTCTCATTGACAACATCATTTTTATCAAAATTATCTTCCATATGCTTACGGGCAAGTTTACCCATTTCAACTTTTTGTTCATAAGGAAGATTTATAAATTCTTTCATTTTCATATACAAGTCTTCTTTATCCTGTACCTTTACAAGATAACCACTTTTCTTATCCACAACTGCTTCCTTACAGCCATGAATATCACTTGTAATAATAGGCCTACCAACTGATGCACTTTCAAGCAAAGTATTTGCCATTCCTTCGTGATAGCTAGGTAGCACCACACAATTTGACTCTTGAATAAAAGGCACAACATTCTTTTGAAAGCCAAAATACTTTATTAAACCCTTGGACTGAAGTTCTTTTACCTTTTCTTCATATTCATCTTCATAAATTCCAATGAAATTAAACTGAAGATTGTTATATTCTTTTCTTAATTTTTCAATGGCATAAAATAATTCATCTACACCTTTTTCTTTCATAATTCGTGCAAAGAATAAAAAAATTATCTTATCTTCATCATTCGGATAAGGTGTAAAAGCAAATTTCTCAAGATTTACACCAGCACCATTGAGTACATAGGTCTGACTAGGCTTAAACAACTTCATATTAAGAACAGTCTGTTCATTACCTTTATTCTCAAAAAACACTTTCTCAGCTTTATTCATAGAATACTTGTACATTTTTGAAGTAACAAATCTCAGTAATCCACCGTTATTAAATGCCGAACCTAGTCCGGTTACATTACAATAACAAGGAATTTTCTGAGATTTACAAGCCCAAGCACCATAAATATTACACTTAATTGTATATGTAATAACCTTATCAGGTTTTTCTTCTTTTAATAGTCTTTTATACTCACTAATAAGTTTTAAGTCTTCAATAGGGTTAATTGCTCGTCTGTCCATATTCTTTACATAGACAAGTCTTGCACCAAAGGAACGCAATTCATCCATATATTCCTTACTATCTTCCGGTAAAGAAATAATAACCTCATGGGACTCAGACAACTTCTGTATTAGCTCTCTACGAAAAACTCTCAATGTTAAATAATGATTAGCAAGAATTAAAATTTTCATACAGCTGTTGTTTCCTCTACCTTTTCATCAATCTCATTTTGAGTCATTTGACCTGTGCCACCCTCTACAACACCGTCATGCTTAAATACACTGACAACTGTCACAAACAGACATTTAACATCAAACCAAAAACTTAATTTATCGTAATAAACCTTATCCATCTGTACCTTAGCAGGAATCGACAATTCATCCCTACCATTAATCTGTGCCCAACCGGTAAGCCCCGGTTTTAAAGAATTAATATTATATTCATCTCTTTCAGCAATAAGGTCATCTTGATTCCATAAAGCAGGTCTTGGACCTATAACAGACATATCTCCTTTAAATATATTAAAAATCTGAGGAAGTTCATCAAGACTGGTTTTTCTTAAGAATTTGCCAACTTTAGTTATATATTGATCCGGATTTTCCAATAAGTGTGTTGGACAATCCTTAGGGGTGTCAACCCTCATTGTACGAAATTTTAAAATATTAAAATAATTTTTATTCTTACCAACTCTCTTTTGCTTAAAGAAAATCGGTCCTTTGCTCGTACACTTAATTACAACACAAATTGGTAAATATATAATTGACAAAAATACAATAGCCATAAAAGAACAAATTATATCAATCACACGCTTTACAACCTTATTGTAAAATGAATTTTCTCTGTCCTTCATAAATTCACCTACAAACATTAAATCTCATTAATACATACAATAACACATAATAATATGGGATTATTATATCACACAATACCTCTAATTTCAACACAGTATAACGATTCGTTATACTGTATAACGATTTATGTGTATATTATTCTTTAATTTCGCACACTAATTTTATTGTTATTAAAATTAATTGTTAGAATAAGCTAAATGTTACTGTAATTATATTAATATGCAGTATAATTTCAGTTTGCACCAACTTTACAACTCATTATTAAAAACTATAAAAAATAGCCCCTAACATCAGTTAAGAGCTACAATATATTTTATTTATTCCTATAAATTAAGTTATTCCATTTCTCCTTTATATTAAATTTCTTTTCAAGTAATGACCATAAGAAATCATAAACCATTGCACCAACACAAGAAATGATAAAAGCTAAAATAGTAACAATAGCAATATAAACAATATAATTACCGGTTACGCTAGGAATAAACTTTTCCAATAGTTTTAATAATACAATATACACTTTTGTATGTAAAAGATATATTACATATGTATATCCGGATAATTTTCCTAAATTAGTTTTTATTTTTATTCCACCAAACGCAATAAATACGCATATTGACGCAATTATAATTAATGGTGAAAACCAATTACTATATGCATCTATACTAAATCTTGAAAAACCGGTTATTCCTCTGTACAAAAACAACAAAGCATAACTAACAATAGCAAAAATAAAATACAATCCCTTAAATTTTATTCTAGACATATTTTCATAGATTACATTACCTACCAAGAAATAGCCTACAAAAGAAAAAATAATGCCAAATGACCATGATACAGAATATGTAGAAGTTAATTGTGAAATCATTGCAACTAAAAGCCACACGAAAGAACCTATTGTATAACACTTTTTACTTATAGTATTTTTTATTCTTATAATTATAGGTACAAGAAAATACAAACCGGCAAGCATAAACATAAACCAATAATTATTGAAATTTCCTTTCAATAATGATAAAACAGGCTCTGCTAAACCGGCGCCTTTCAATACTGCACTTACTTCCGAAATTATTAACATTAAAAATGAAAATATAATTAACGGTATTCCTATTTTATAAAAAGATTTTGCATAAAAGTGTTTATAGTCTGCATTCTTTTCATTATTTAAAATAAACGCACCGGAAAGCATAACAAAACATGGAACACTAAATCTGGTAATAATATTAATCAAACTGCAAATATTAAATCCAACTAATGATATGTTGTTGCTATTAGCAACAGTTGCATTTACATGTATAAGCACAACCGAAATAGTTGATATTATCCTTAACAAATCAAAATTACTTTGCCTACTTTTTATTATTTTATCACCCATAAAGTTGCCCCTTAATACAATATGTTACCATCATAACATATATAAATTCATTAATTCAAGTAATTTATTTATTTTTCTACACAAAAGCCAATCCCCCACTGACTAAGTCAATGGGGGATTTAGTATATATTAAGGATTAGGGAATAACAGTAAATTCTACTGTGCTGATGCTAGTGATAATTTAGGTGGATAGCAAATCAATTTTAAATTACCACTAGCTATGCACTATATTAAAATTACTCAAAAGTAAAGGCATTATCCTTGAAGTCACAAGTAATCTTGTTATCCTTGGATACTTTACCTTCAAGCATTTGTTCAGAAAGGGCATCTTCAATCTTAGTTGTGATTGCTCTTCTTAGTGGTCTTGCACCGTAATCAGGGTCGTAACCTTCCTTAGCAATTTCCTTAACTGCTGTATCTGTGAAAGTAATATCAACACCAAGACCATGTAGTCTCTTCTTTAGAGTATCAAGCATCTTACCGGCAATTTGTTCAATATCCTTCTGATTTAGCTTGTTGAATACAATAATGTCATCAACACGGTTTAGGAATTCCGGTCTGAACATACTCTTTAGTTCATCAATAACCTTAGTCTTAACTTCTTCAAAAGAATTTTCCTTTTCTTTTTCTGATGAGAAGCCTAGGGAACTGTTCTGATGATCTGTAATAATTCTAGCACCAACATTACTTGTCATAATGATAACAGTGTTCTTAAAGTCAACTGTTCTGCCTTGGCTATCTGTTAGACGACCATCTTCAAGAATCTGTAGCAAGATGTTAAATACATCAGGGTGAGCCTTTTCGATTTCATCAAACAAGATAACTGAATATGGTTTACGACGAACCTTATCTGTTAGATAACCACCTTCATCGTAACCAACATATCCTGGAGGTGAACCGATTAGTTTGCTGACTGTGTGCTTTTCCATATATTCAGACATATCAAGTCTAATCATAGCGTTTTCGTCACCAAACATAACCTCTGCAAGTGACTTACAAAGTTCTGTTTTACCTACACCTGTTGGGCCTAGGAAGATAAATGAACCTACAGGACGCTTAGGGTCTTTTAGACCTACTCTACCTCTTCTGATAGCTCTGCTGATTGCTGAAACTGCTTCATCCTGACCGATAACTCTCTTGTGAAGAATTTCTTCCATCTTTAGTAATCTTTCAGACTCTTCCTGAGTTAGCTGTACAACAGGTACACCTGTCCAGTCAGAAACAATCTTTGCAATATCTTCGGCAGTAACTTCTCCACCTTGCTGATTATCTTTGTGCCACTTTTCCTTTTCAGTATTTAACTTTTCGTCAAGTGACTTTTGTTCATCTCTTAGCTTTGCAGCTTTTTCAAAGTTTTGAGATGCAACTGCTGCTTCCTTTTCCTTTTCAAGTTCCTTAATCTTATCTTCAATAGACTTAACATCGGTAGGCATTGTCATACCTTCAAGTCTTACTCTTGAAGCTGATTCATCAATAAGGTCAATTGCCTTATCAGGTAGGAAACGGTCTGCAATATATCTTGAAGATAGCTTTACTGCTGCCTCAATAGCCTCATCGGTAATCTTTACCTTATGGTGAGCCTCATATCTGTCTCTTAAACCTTTAAGGATTTGTATAGCCTCATCTTCACTTGGTTCACCAACCTTAACAGGTTGAAATCTTCTTTCCAGAGCTGCATCTTTTTCAATGTACTTCTTGTATTCATTGATAGTTGTTGCACCAAGTACCTGGAAGTCACCTCTAGCTAGAGAAGGCTTTAGAATATTAGCAGCATCTGTTGAGCCTTCTGCTGAACCTGCACCGATAATTGTGTGTAGTTCATCAATGAATAGGATAACATTGTTAGTATTCTTTACTTCTTCAATGATACCCTTAATTCTCTCTTCAAAGTCACCTCTGTACTTTGCACCGGCAATCATTGAGTTAAGGTCAAGAGCAATAATTCTCTTATCCTTTAGAATTTCCGGTACTTCACCATTGGCAATCTTTAGAGCAAGGCCTTCGGCAACTGCTGTTTTACCTACACCGGGTTCACCGATTAGAACAGGGTTGTTCTTTGTTCTACGGCAAAGGATTTGTACTACTCTCTGAATTTCTTCAGTTCTGCCAATAACAGGGTCAATCTCACCCTTTCTTGCAGCCTCTGTTAAATCTCTGCCATAAGTATCAAGAGCCTTAGTAGAACCGTTGCCACCCATACCTTGACCGTCAGCACCCATACCATTCATAGACTGGAAGTTATCTTCACCATTGCCTAGGTTTAGTGAGTTGCTGATTTCTCTCACAATATTATCGGTATTAGCACCAAGCTCTCTTAAAAATCTTACTGAGTAACTGTCGTTATCAGATAGAATTGCAAGTAGTAAATGTTCTGTACCAACAAAGTTGTTGCCAATTCTGTTAGCAATATATACAGCCTTTTGCATAACTCTCTTTAGTCTAGGAGTAAAGTCTTCAATAGAAAGAACACTCTTTGAACCTACACCGATTGTGTGTTCAATTGCGTTTCTAAGGTCAGTTTCTTTTACACCTGATTGAGAAAGGATAGTTGATGCAAAACCCTCTTTATCCTGTGTAAGTGCAAGTAGCAAATGTTCTGTACCTACATATGTGTGGCCTAGTTCAGATGCTACCTTAATTGCACCGTTTAGTGCATCATTAGCTTTTTGTGTGAAACCTTTGAAGTTATACATAAATAACACCTTCCTTTCGATAAGGAAAGCAAATTCCTTATCAGTTTAACTTATTTCTAATATATTCTGCCCTACTAATATCTCTATCTTTTACTGTGATTTGTTCACCTAAAATAGTCATTAGTGTTGCAGGTTGTATTTCTATTAACAAATCATTAATTGTTTCAATGTTAATATTGTCAATCAACCCGATACTTATGCCAAATCGCACATTTGAAAGTAAGTTTACTGCCTCTTTGTGGCTCATAATACAAGCTGTCTTTAAAATACCCAATGAACGCATAACCTTGTCTTTGGTTTCAATTGACTTTACCAAAGTTTCTCTTTGCTTTAGTTCTTGACTAATAAGTTGGTTTGTAATGTTCTTTAGGTTTTCTATTGCTGACTTCTCAGAAATACCAAGGCTAACTTGGTTAGACAGCTGATAAATAGCACCCTCTGAGGAAGAACCCTCACCATGTGCTCCACGAATTGTAAGACCTAATTTATTAAGATTATTGGCTAACATATTCATAGCACCTGACTTTTTCAGTGCCGGTAAATGCAACATTACTGATGCTCTCATACCTGTACCCAAGTTGGTAGGACATTGAGTTAAGTAACCTAACTTTTCATTAAAAGCAAAGTTAAGTTGCTCATCAAGCAATGTATCTAGCTTGTCAGCTAAGTCATAAGCCTCATCAAGACAAAAACCATTTTCAATAACCTGTAGTCTTATATGGTCCTCTTCGTTCAGCATAATGGAAACTGTACCGTTGTTAAGTAACAAAACTGCTCTGCCTGAAGTATTGCTGATAAATTCAGGACTTACAAGGTGTTTCTCAACTAAAGAAACTTTCATTGTTTCTGACATATTATCAAAATCAATATACTGAAAATCCTTTGCTATAGCTGAGTTACCGTTAATAAGTGCCTTCCTTACCTTTTCATCAACTTCAGCTTTGCCTTTGTCACTTAACCTGCAAGGAAAAGGATAATCCTTCAAGTTCCTTGCAAGTCTTATTCTGGTTGATATTACAATATTATTATCCATTGTTGCCCTCCATTGCCTTGATTTCATCTCTTAACTTAGCAGCCTCTTCAAAGTTCTGAACCTTAACTGCCTCATCAAGTCTTGCCTTTAGGTCGGACAACTTATCCTTTGGTTGTGGCTTTTCTTCTACATTATCAGGAGTTTCGGTATATTCAATACCGGCTACTGACTTCTTGCCACAATGGGTTGTGTTGCCATGAATTCTTCTGATTGATGGTAAAAGCATATCAAAGAAAGTATCATAACAATCTGCACAACCTACCATACCACTGTCGGCAATATCATAATAGGTACTGCCACAGGTCTTGCAGTGTGTTGACTGACTTCTTGATGGTAATGTGTTACCGAAGAATGAACCTAACAAACTGTTAAATTCTGAACCAAAGTCAGAGAAGAAGCTGTTTGTTGTATAGCCCATTTCCTTTGCACATTCAGGACACAAATCATATTCTTTGTAGTCACCGTTGATTATTGTTTTAATATGAGTATTGGCATTATTCTTACCACATTTTTGACATTTCATAAATCATTCCTCCTAGCTAATTGTTGCAATCAACATATTCTTAAATATTGATGCCCTTAAACTATCTCTAATGTTTTGTGGAGCAGTCGCCAAAGCTCTGTCTGACAATGCAACCATCATTACATTAGCTAACTTTCTATCAAGTAGTTGCTGACGGTATAAATTTTTAATCATCACCTCTGCAGTTACCTTATCAATTTTATCACCGATAGAATTGACAATGTGCATTACAAGTGTTTCGTTATCAGCGTGAACTCTTGTAATTCGGATATAACCGCCACCTCCTCGTCTTGATTCAACCATATATCCTTGTTCCGGTGTAAACCGGCTGGTAATAACATAATTTATCTGACTTGGCACACACCCAAGGGTAGTAGCAAGTTCATTTCTTTGGATTTCTGCGTTACCGTTGTGGTCGTCCAGCATTTCCAAAATGGTTTGAGCTACTAAGTCACTCATCTTCATACTACTCATCTCTTTTCAATATCTATATATTGGAGGTTCTTTTCTTAACCTCTCTTAACTTTGTGACTTTATTATAGGTCCAAAGTCAGATAAAGTCAAAGTCAAAGAAAGTCAAATATGAACCGCTAAAGCCGTTTATCTTAAATTAGCTCACTAATACTCTTGTTTACTTAAATTTTTAAAAATTTTAGACTTTTTTTGACCTTTAATAAAAAGTTTGACCTTCCACTATATTTTTTGACCTTCGTCCTTGTTTTTTGACCATTGCCTATATTATTTATTCTTTTTATATACCAATCCTTTTAATTATAATAATTCTCTCCTTATCATAAATTTCCTTGTTGGTTAATATTAGTTAAGTAAATTCGGGTTTTAATTTCCTTTGTGTGTAAATATGAATTAGTTTTACAAATTTTGGTTTTTCAATTTTGTTTGTGGGTAAAGGTAAGTTTGTAGTGAGAATATATACCATAAAATCATATGAAACTATGACTCACAGGTGTAGGGGACATCATTGATGTCCCGTTATAAACTATCCTATTTATCGGTATTTTCCACTGTGTAGTAAGTTATAATTTATAATCTGCAAATAGGACAAAAAGCCCATAGGTATCACACTTTTTAACGGGCGAACACTGTGTATAGAGTAATAAGATGGTATACAACAGAGAAAGGACATGGTATACAGTTTTGTGATAAAATTAAAGGCATAA
>CAKSNZ010000009.1 GCA_934476515.1 uncultured Ruminococcus sp.
GTTGTTGAACTTGTAGTTGTTGGTTCTTCCTCTGCAATAACTTCATCTCTCATAGAAGTACCGTCAACAACACATTCGTTGTCTTTTACTAGATAATCAGCATTAGGGTCATCAATGCAAACAATGTCATGGTTGATATAACCTGTACCGGCAGCATTAACTTTGAACTGAACTGAAACAAGAACATCTTCATTTGTGAAATCAAGATGATCAACAATGTTTAACCAGTTGAAAGCAACTACACTTCTGCCAGGATAATGACCTGTATTATCTAAGCTAGTAAATGCTGAACTTGTTGATTCTTTACACTTAATACTTGTAGCCTTTAGAAGGTCATTAGAGTATAGTAGGTAGCCCTGATAATCTTCAACTACCCTAGGAGCCTTTAAGTATAGATTATATGTGATTGTTGAACCAACCTTACACTTAACACCATTGATTACTGCATATTCACCGGATGGCTTAGTTGTGCTTGAAGTTGTTGTTGGTTCAGTTGATGTTGTTGCTTCCCATGTGAATGGATTTTTAACAACGCCCTGGTTTGCATAGTCAGTACCATCTACTGCACTTAGGATATACATTTCTGCTTCTGCAAAATATGCACAATTAGCCTTAGTTACCTTAAATGTAGCTGTTGCAAACTGAGTCTTTGTTCTAAAATCATATGGTTTGTCAAATGATGAACCTGTAAATACGACCTGACCAACAGGATCTGTATTTACCATTGTACCAGGCATATTCTTTAGCTCAAACTTTGTAAGTTCAATACCTGATGTGTCACCAACTGTCTTGTTACCATAGTTAAAGTAACCCTGGAAATCTTCACAAAGCTTATCAGCCTGAATCATATATGTAACAGTAACTTCGTCACCAACTTTTACTTCTTTACCATTGAAAGTAGTCTTTGTTGGCTGAGGAGCTGTTGTTGCAGTTGTTGCTGTTGTTGCTGTTGTTGCTGTTGTTGCAGTTGTTGCAGTTGTGGATGATGTTGTTGTAGGTTCAGTTGGAACTTCTGATGGAATAACTTCTGTTCTTACAGTAACATCTTTATCTACGATTTTACCATAGTCAATCATAGCATTGTCATCTAGGTCATCAAAGCATTCAATAAAGCTTTCGATTGTACCTGTACCTGATGCAGTAACCTTAAATACAACAGAAGCCATTTTAGATTCTGTTGTGAAATCTACAGGATGCTGGAAATCTGCCCAGTTATAAGAAACAATATTCTTACCAGGATGAGTTTTAGTATCATCTAGCTTATAAATAGCAGCTGCACCATTAGTCTTGAAAGTAGCTGACTGTGGAGTTAAAAGTTCATTAGTATAGAAAACTCTACCCTGATAATCTTCTGCTACTCTAGGAGCTTTTACCCATACATTAAATGTAACAGTTGAACCAACCTTACATTTAACACCGTTGATGATAGCAGTATCAGAAGGTACTACTTCACCTACAGTTGTATTTGTTGTTTCCTGTACACTGCTATTAGGCTTATTATTACTGTCTAGTAATGTCTTTGAGTTAGCATCATCAAGAACTTCATAGTTATGAGTAATTGAAGATGTACCAGCCTTAATAACTGTGAACTCTGCAGTGATATAATTTTTCTGTGATGAAAAATCAAAACCACTGTCAATACTATATGCAGAGTAATGAACTTCACCTGCAATATCAGTATTTGTTAGATAATTAGAAGTTGTGTTTGGCATAGTAAATGAATCTAACTTTAGAACATTAGAATCAAAGTTTACAACACCCTGAACTGATTCAATCTTTGAAGCAGTCTTAAGGTCAATCTTGTAAGTTACCTTTGAACCAACAGAAACTTCTTTGCCATTGATAGTTGCTTTATCTGTTGATGCTGCGCTTACTGTTAGTCCTGTGACCATCATAGACATCAGAATTACAACAGATAGAACTACTGAAAGTAATTTTTTCATTGGCGTCTTTTCCTTTCTTTTATTGTTCTTTTTTCTAAACGGCAACCTCCGAATTTCTCCGGAGGTGCCGATAGTTTATTAATTTAATAAATTACTTCTTTACTGTTACCTTTACTGTAGTTGACTTTCTTGAACCGTCATTAGCAGTAAACTTAACATTTGATGAACCCTTCTTTAGAGCTGTAACCTTAACTTTCTTACCTGAAGTAATCTTTGTAGCTGAAACCTTAACAACCTTCTTGTTAGAGTTTGAAACCTTAATTGTCTTGTTATATGTATTTGTTGGAGAAACAGTTGCCTTGATTGTTGTCTTAGCACCCTTCTTCTTTAGGGAGATTGACTTCTTGCAATTTACTGTTACTTTCTTAGCCTTCTGAGCCTTAACTGTAACTACACACTTTGCTGTCTTACCGGAGTCCTTAGTCTTAACAGTGATTGTAGCAGTACCAGGCTTCTTAGCAGTTACAACACCCTTTGAGCTAACTGTTGCAACTGACTTGTTTGATGTTGACCAAGAAACTTTCTTATTAGATGCATCTTTTGGATTAACTGTAGCTGTTAGCTTTAGAGTAGTACCGTTATATGTTGTTTTCTTTGTTGCGTTTAGTTTTACACTTGATACATGTTTCTTAACTGTAACCTTACATGTTGCAGATACTGTACCAACTGTAGCTGTAATGTTTGCTGAACCGGATTTCTTGGCTGTTACAACACCGTTATCAACAGTAGCAACTGCTTCATTTGAAGAAGCCCACTTTACTTCGTTAGTTAGAGAAGCAAGTTCAGGAGTAACTGTTGCTGTTAGTGTAAACTTAGAACCGGCATAAATTGTCTTAGCTGTTGCATCTAGTGTAATGCTTTCAGCATCAACAGCACTTACAACTGTTTCTTCTGAAGACTGAACACCTTCGATAGCCTTGTAGTTGTCAACATACTGTGTACCATCTGAACCGGAAAGAATTTCAAGTTTATTTGATACTGTCTGTTCACCGGCTTTTTCAACTGTAAATTCAGTTGTAATAAAGCTTGCCTTAGTTGTGTAATCATAACCTTCTTTAATATTAACACCACTGTAGTAAACATTGTTGCTGATTTCTGTGTTAACCATAACACCCTTTGCACCATCAGCCATTGAACCGGTAGCATCTGCAAGTTCTACCTTTTCTAACTTTAGACCATCTGTATATTCAAGATGACCCTGAAAGTCTTCGGCTTTACCCGGAGCCTGTAGGAAGTAAGTATAAGAAACTTTCTGTCCAACATAGCAGTTTTCATTATTTACTTTTGCAGTTTCAGCAGCTGAAACTGATGTTGCTGCTACAGTGATAACAGACATTGCCATTAAAACTGTTAGTAGCAAAGATACTGACTTTTTCATGAAAATTCACATCCTAAAAATAATTTTCTCAGTATTAATATTATATAATATTCTCCCATAAAAATCTATATTAAAAGCAACAATAAATGTTAAATTTTTATGTACGGTTAGTAGTTTTGCACTACTAAATATAATATGTTTTGTGTATTATTCCGAAACAACCTCGATACCCAAAACATCAAGACTTTCTTTATCTACAGGAGCAGGGCTTTGGCTCATTAATTCTGATGCATTTTGCACCTTAGGAAATGCTGTAACATCTCTTAGACTTTCAGCACCTGAAAGTAACATTGCAATTCTGTCAAGGCCAATACCCATACCACCATGTGGTGGAGCACCATACTTATATGCTTCAACTAAGAAACCGAACTTAGCTTCAATTTCTTCATCTGTAAGTTTAAGTGCCTTAAACATTTTCTGCTGAAGTTCATAATCAGTAATTCTGATTGAACCGGAAGAAAGTTCTGTACCATTAAGTGTAAGGTCATAAGCCTTAGCAACAACCTTGCCTTTGTCAGTATCAAGATACTGCAAACATTCTTCCTTAGGCATTGTAAATGGATGATGCATTGCAACCCATTCACCACTTTCTTCATCAAATTCAAAGAATGGGAAGTCAACAATCCAAACAAACTTAAATTTGTTTGGAATAATATCAAGTTTCTTAGCTACTTTTAATCTTAGTGCACCTAAGGTTGGAAGTACAACAGAATTTTTATCTGCAACAAATAGTACAACATCGCCTTTTTCTGCACCACAAGTGCTAATAATATTATTAAATTCTTCTTCTGTTAAGAATTTTTTAAAGCCACAAGATGGTTCATCATCTACCCAACGGATAAATGCAAGACCCTTTGCTCCAATACCCTTAACATATTCAGTTAATTTATCTACTTCTTTTCTTGTTAATACAGAAGCAGAGTTCTTTGCTACGATACAACGAACACTACCACCGTTCTTAACTGCACCGGAGAACACTCCAAAGCCACAATCCTTAACAACATCAGAAACATCACAAATTTCCATACCAAAACGAACATCAGGCTTATCAGAGCCGTAACGATTCATAGCATCAGCATATGTCATTTTTTCAAATGGTGTTTCTAGATTTTTACCAAGAATATCTTTAAATAGTCTTTTAAACAAACCTTCATTGATTTCCATAATCTCTTCCATAGAAGCAAATGAAAGTTCCATATCAATTTGTGTAAATTCCGGTTGTCTGTCAGCTCTTAAGTCTTCATCTCTAAAGCATCTGGCAAGTTGAATATATCTGTCAAAACCGGAAAGCATTAGTAACTGCTTATAAATCTGTGGTGACTGAGGTAGGGCATAGAAGCTACCCTTATGTACTCTTGATGGAACAAGGTAATCTCTTGCACCTTCAGGAGTTGACTTGATAAGCATTGGTGTTTCAATTTCAATAAAGCCGTTTTCATAGAAATAGTCACGAGCAACCTTTGCAATCTTTGAACGCATAATAATGTTGTCCTGTAAAGGCTTTCTTCTTAAATCAAGATAACGATACTTTAGTCTAACATCTTCACTTGTTTTGCAGTCGTCAACAATTTCAAAAGGTGGTGTCTGAGCCTTAGAAAGAACTCTTAAATCTTCAACAAGAACTTCAATATCACCTGTTTTAATGTCAGGGTTCTTAGAACTTCTTTCCTGAACTACACCTTTTGCACAAAGAACATATTCTGCTCTTGCAGAAAAAGCCTTGTCAAAAATTTCTTTTTCTGTACTTTCATTAAAAGCAAGCTGAACAACACCTGTTCTGTCACGCAAATCAATGAAAATTAATTGTCCTAAATCTCTCTGCTTTGCAACCCAGCCACAAACAACAACTGTTTCGCCAACGTTACATTCTCTCAAATCACCGCAATAATGGGTACGGCGAAGTTCTCCCATATATTCTGCCATAATTTTCTCCTACTTCTTACATATCTGCTATTTTCTTTGTTTCTGCATCAAGAACAACATCTTGGAAAGCTGAAACAAAGTCATCTAATGAAACAGTAGTTTTTTCTCCTGTTTCCATATTTTTTACTTCTGCTTTATTTTCTTCAATTTCGTTGTCACCAATAACAACTGAGAACTTAGCACCAATCTTGTCAGCAAACTTCATCTGTGGACGAAGACCTCTGCCAACAATATCACACTGTGCAAATAATCCTGACTTTCTAACTTCTTCTACAATAGAGAAAGCCTTTAGCTGAGCTTTTTCTCCCATTGATGCAACATATAAGTCACAAGTTTCAGGCTTAGGAATTTCAACACCACTGTTTTCCATTAATAACAGTAGTCTTTCAATGCCCATTGCACAACCCAGTGAAGGAGTGTGCTGACCACCTAATTCTTCAATTAAGCCGTCATATCGTCCACCACCACAAACTGTACCTTGTGCACCGATATTATCTGAAACAAATTCAAAAACTGTCTTTGTATAATAATCAAGACCTCTTACGATTGATGGATTAACTTCATACTTAACACCTGCAACATCAAGATAAGACTTAACGCTTTCAAAGTGTTCTTTACATTCATCACAAAGAAAATCAATCACCTTAGGAGCATCCTTAGCAATACCACTACAAATAGGACTTTTACAGTCAATGATACGCATAGGGTTTCTGTCTAATCTGCCAAGACAAGTTTCACACAATTGGTCTTTATAATTAGAAAAATATTCTTTTAACTTTTTGTGGTACTCTGCTCTACACTTTGGACAACCGATTGAGTTGATTTCAAGTCTGATATTTGATAAACCCAATCTCTCGAAAAGTCCGTTTGCTAAGCAGATAACCTCAGCATCGGCTGCAGGATTTTGTGTACCGAAAACTTCCATACCAAACTGGTGGAATTCTCTCTGTCTACCTGCCTGAGGCTTTTCATATCTATAACAAGTAATTAGATAATATTGCTTTGATGGTAAACCGTCATTTTGAACACCATGTTCAAGAAATGCTCTGGCTGCACCGGCAGTACCTTCAGGACGTAGTGTTATACTTGCGTCACCCTTAGTTGAAAATGTGTACATTTCTTTTTGAACAACATCAGTTGTTTCACCAACACCTCTAGAGAATAGAGAAGTCTGTTCAAAAACAGGTGTACGAACTTCTTTGTAACCAAAAGATTCAGCCTGACGACGCATAATATCCTCGACAAATTGCCACTTATACACATCCTTAGGCATAATATCTTCTGTACCTTTAATCTTTCTAATAATATCTCCCATTTCTCTTTCCTTTCAATAGGCATAATTATCCTATACTATATATAAGGTAAATTATTTAACAATATTTCTCCAATCAAGGTCGCCTCTTTCAAGACCATGAATAAGAACTTCTGCTGTAGCAATATTTGTTGCTACAGGGATGTTGTGCATATCACAAAGTCTTAGAAGGTTCATATCATTTGGTTCTGATGGCTTTGGATTTAGTGGGTCTCTGAAAAATAGTAGCATATCAATTTCATTACAAGCTATTCTTGCAGCAATCTGCTGGTCACCACCTTGGCTACCACCAAGGAACTTCTGTACCTCTAGACCTGTTGCTTCTTCAACAAGTTTGCCTGTTGTACCTGTAGCACAAATAATATTTCTGCTAAGAATACCACAATAAGCAATACAAAACTGAACCATTAGTTCTTTCTTTTCATCATGAGCAATAAGTGCAATATTCATCGTAAAACCTCCATATATCCTTAAAATACCATTTCTTATCTATAATATATATCAATTAAAACTTCTTTGGAAAAGCAAGTTGTAAATTTTCACCTTTTAATCTGTCAGCAATCCTACTAAACACTTCTTTAGAAATAGAGTTGTTTAGGTTTGGCTTACCTGTTTGACTAAAACTAACAAGTCTGTAGTCATCGGGAACAACACCAATAAGCTGAGTTTCACTTTTATCTACAACTTCATCTAAATCTTGATAAACACCAAGTTCTTTAAAGTTTTTAACATTTAGTCTATTGATAACAAGTCTAATATTATCAACATTATGCTTTAGCAATGCTTGTCTAACCTTTACTGCACCTCTAACACTTGTTGGTTCAGGGTTAGTAACAATAATTGCTCTGTCAGCAGGTGTAATTGCTGTTATAAATCCACTACCGATACCGGCAGGGGAGTCAATCAAAATATAGTCATAACTATCCTTAATAGTATCAGTAAACTGTTTCATAACCTGTGGTGAAATTTCATCATCTGTGTCAATCGGTGCCGGTAACAGATACAAACCCTCAACAGGTTCATACTTATAGATAGCATCCTCTGTAAAACAATTTCCGGCAATAACATCACTAGTGTCATAAACAAGGTTCTTATCAAGACCAAGCATCAGGTCAAGACCTCTCATTCCACAGTCACAATCTATTAATAATACTTTTTTTTCTTTATTACACAAAGCCACTGCAAGGTTAACGGTAACAGTTGTTTTACCTGTACCACCCTTACCGGAAGCTAAAACAATAATCTGACTCATAGTACACCTCTAGTACATTCTATCACAAAATCGCAAGATAAACAAATTTTATAGTGTAGAATAAATTAATTAAAATTTAGGCATATTGAATAAAATATACACTAATGTTCATAATCAATATTAATTTTATATGTAAAATATTAATTATTACATAAATATTATACACTAAAATCTTAAAAAATCATTGGTATTTTGTCAAATCTCTAAAAATTTTCTTACAAAATAACAAATAAATCATTATAATCAATAATTTTGCCAAAATCACTCTTCACTTGGAGTATAGTCTTTGTTATAGAAATATTTATTAAGAAGTGCTTTTGCAACATCTGTTGAATATTTTTTCATTGAACCATGTTCAACTACTACTGCAATTGCAACCTCAGGTTTTTCATATGGAGCATAGCACATAAATACCGTATGGTCTGTACCACTGTTTTCTGCAGTACCGGTTTTACCGGCAACAGTTACACCGTAATTACTGAACACATCATATGCAGTTCCGTCACTTTCGTTACAAACACTCCACATACCTTTTTGTACTGCCTTTAAGTTTTCCTCATTTACCTTTAAGGTTGACTTAACTTCTACATTGCTTTCATTATTTTCTTTAATAGTCTTTTTTCTGTCATATGAAGTAATTTTCTTCATTAAGTGAGTTTGTAGTCTTGTACCGTCATTAGCAATTGTAGCAACATAAGTTGCAAGTTGTGCCGGTGTAAATGCATTATCACTTTGACCGATAGCAGCTTGTACAGTATTACCGGCAGTCCAACTTTTGCTATCTCTACCGGCAAGAATACCTGTGCTTTCATTAATTTCCACACCTGTAGGGAGACCTAAACCAAATTTCTCTGCATAACTGTAAATAGTGTTTATACCTAATCTTCTACCTACTTCTGCAAAGTAATAGTTACAAGAAACTGCAAGTGCTTTATTCAGTGAAGTATCACCATGATAACCCATACATTTAACAATATCGGTAGGGTAGTAGTCATAATCTTGGGTACAAGTTATTACAGAGTCCTTAGTAATTTTACCTTCCTCTAGACCTGCTAAGGCAACACAAGGTTTAAAAACAGAACCCGGTGCAAATGCACCGTCAAATGTTCTGCTGTAAAGTGGAGTTGTTTCATCATTAGAAAGTGAAGTGTAGTAGTCATAATCACTATACTTTGAAATATCATAAGTAGGGAATGAGGCTGCTGCCAAAACTGAAAAGTCCTTTACATTTAGCATTACAACACCACCTGCTACACAGTCATTGGCAACTAAACTGTGACACTGATTAATATTATATTCCAAAGACTCCAAAGCTACCTTTTGAAGACCACTGTCAATAGTTAACCAAACAGTATTACCGGGTTTTGCATTTTCAGTTTTTACAGTACCGATAACATTTCCTTTAGAATTTTTTTCCACATAAGCCTTACCAAATTCACCACGAAGTTCACTTTCAAAGGCTTTTTCTATGCCAAACTTGCCAATAAGGTCATTAAGTTCATAACCCTTATTTTCGTTATATTCTTCTTCATTTATTTTACCGACTGTACCTACAATATGAGGTGCTAAAGTACCGTTTTTATAAACTCTTTCAACCTCTGTATCAACTTCAACACCGGACATACTTTGGGTATTTTCTGACACAATCTGCATCATATCATTGGAAATATTTTCAGCTAAGACATAGTCGTTAGTAGTTGAGAAATTACTTTTTTCCATATTAAATCTAACTGAAATTGTATTTCTTTTTTCTTCTTCATTTTTAATATTTTTACAATCATATCTATCAGCTAACTTTTCCACAAAATCATCGGCTGAATCATCTTTATCAATATCCAAATAACCTAAAAATTCTTTACTTTTTAGGTATGACAAATTTTCCTTACTGTTATCATCATTCTTAAAACTATAACTGTTATTTTTGTATGAAATAGGTAGGTTATCAATCCACTTTTCATTTCTTGTCTTTAACAAATTAAGCACCTTGATAATAGTATCATTTAGCTTATTATCATCAATATAACCCTTTTTCAGTACCACATTGTAAACAGTTTTATTTGTTGCAAGTGGTTTACCGTCACTTGTCAGAATTTCTCCTCTTGTTCTATTAGAGGTCAATGAATATGTGGAATTGTTCTTTGCAATTTCTTTATACTTCTCACCATCTACAACTTGCCAAAAGAAAAGTCTTACCATAAAACCGACAAAAATAACTATTGCAATTACAAGTACAAGGATACCTCTACGGTTCAATTTGTTTTCCACATAATCACCTCCATTGTAAGGAAAATTTTTAATTTTAATTATTATTTTACAACACCGAATTTATTATGAATCACCTTATTAATACCATAGAAAATCGGTGACACAATAAATGTATAAATCATAATAGGCACAATATGATTTACATAATAAGTAATATAATCACTATAACCTAAAACAATATAAGTAAACACAAAGTTCAAACTTATAAGAACAGGTACAGCAATAACACTCACTATCAAAAAGAAAACTAAAGATAAATTAAAAAAGTTTTCCACAATATAGCCTATAAAAAAGCAAAGTATTGCCAAACTAAAGGTATAAAATCCAAAGTGACTGGTTACACCAAAATCAATTAAACTACCACAAACTATGCCATAAACCATGGCAGTAATTTCTTTTTCAAAAAATCCTATTGATAAAGCAATAGGCAAGAGAAAAAGTGGTTTACCTTGCAATACTTCCGGAAAAAGGTTTGGTACACCTTCAAGTATGTAAAAAATTATAATCTCTATTACATAGGCAAAAAACTTTAGAAAGGTATATTTTCTTTCACCCATACTAATCCTCCTTAGCAGAAACTTCACCTTGTCCCTTAAAAGAAGTAATAACCACTACATCAGAAACGGTTTTTACATTTTCATAAGGTTCAACTACTGCATAAAGAGAAGTATCAAAGTCATTGTACTTAATTTCTTTTACTTTACCTATAGAAATATTCTTAGGATATACTCCACCAACACCTGTAGTAGAGATTTGGTCACCTACTTTTATTTTATTATTTTCTTCTAACTTTTTAAAGGTAACAAGACCTTTGTCACTATATTCAGGGTCACCTGAAATTAAGCCTTTATCCTTACTTTTCACATCAAAACCACCGGCAGAAAGGTCAGGTGAAAGTATAGTTGTAACTGTACTATGGTTTCTGCTAACACTATTTACATAACCGACCAATCCATTTTCAGAAACTACAGGGTCATTAACATTAATATTGTCACTTGTACCTCTGTCAATTGTGAAAGAATAGAATTTACTTTGACTATCCCTTCTTATAACTGTTGAGGGTACAAAGTCATAACTGTCATCACTTTTCTTTAACCCATAGAATTTCCACAGTCTGGCATTTTCAACCTTAGTGTCGCTATAATCGGCAAGTTGAGTTCTTAGCGTGGCAATTTCTTTCTTTAGTTCTTCATTTTCTGCCAATAATTCACTATAAGACTTTTTACCGTTATTTTCTGTTACGGTGGCAGAAACTCTCTGCATACCTGTAGTTATATATCCCACAGCTGAGGAAATAATATTTGTACCAAATGCAGTTGATGAAATAGTGCATAGTGCCAACACAACTACAGTTATTATTAAAATTTTAAAACTTTTTGTTCTGAAAATTTCTCTCATACTATACCTCAGTAACCCATACTTTTAATTAAACCCCACCAAAGTGGGGTTTATAGGAAAATTATCTTCTTCTATCTCTGTAAAAATCCTTAGGCATCACAGTTTCCAACCTTTTACCTGCACCGTCAGCTACACAATCAAGTGGTCTGTCTGCAATATGCACAGGCATACCTGTTTGTCTGCTGATTAATAAATCAAGACCTTTTAGCAATGCACCACCACCTGTTAAGGTAATACCTCTGTCAATAATATCGGCAGAAAGTTCCGGTGGTGTTTTCTCTAAAGTATCAATTACACCGTCAATAATTGTTGCAAGTGGTGAAGCTAAAGCGTTTCTAACTTCTTCTGCTGAGATGGTAACATCCTTAGGAAGTCCATCAACAGTATTTCTGCCTTTTATTGTCATTGTCTTTTCATTTTCATGAGGATATGCTGAACCAATATTAATTTTAACTTCTTCAGCAGTTCTTTCACCAATAGTCAGACCATACTTTTTCTTAACATAGGTCATAATTGAATCATCAAATTTATCACCGGCAACTCTAACAGAATTGTGGGCAACAATATCACCTAGGGAAATAACTGCTACCTCTGATGTGCCACCACCAATATCAAGTACCATACTACCGGTAGGTTCACCAACAGGTAAACCTGCACCAATAGCAGCAGCCATAGGTTCTTCTATTAACTCAATATCTCTGCCACCGGCTTGACGGGCAGCATCCTCAACTGCTCTTTTCTCTACTTGAGTAACACCACTTGGAATACAGATAACTATTCTTGGTCTTGAAAAGAAATTGCTATGAATAACTTTTCTAATAAAGTGTTTTAGCATAATTGCAGTTATTTCAAAATCGGCAATAACACCATCCTTTAATGGTCTAATTGCAGCAATAGAGCCTGGTGTTCTGCCAATCATTTCTTTTGCTTGAGCACCAACTGCCAGAACTTGATCCTCACGAACATCAACTGCTACAACAGAAGGTTCACGAAGAACAATTCCTTTGCCTTTCATATAAACAAGAGTATTAGCAGTACCTAGGTCAATGCCAATGTCTTTAGTAAACATACAATCTACCTTCCAAAAATAATAATCTCAAAAATTCTGATGGTATAAAATAATCATCATTTTTAATGCTTTTAATGCTTAAGTATTATACATTAATAACACCTTGTTTTCAACAATAACAAGTCGAATATTAGTGTGACAAAACCGTAATTATTTCTTACCGGTTGAGCCGAAACCACCTTCACCTCTAACTGTATCTTCTAGGGAAGAAACTTCTTCCACGTTCATTAGAGAAACAGGTGCAATAACCATCTGAGCAATTCTCTCATTAGGTTCAATTGTGTATGGTTTGTTAGAAACATTACAAAGACCGACACAAACTTCACCACGGTAGTCACTATCCACAACACCAACACCGTTTGACAGACAAATACCGTGTTTGATACCAAGTCCACTTCTTGCATAGATATTTGCCATAAAGTCTCCACTAGATAACTGAATTGCAATACCGGTAGGAATAGTTACAAGGTCACCGGGATTAATAACCACACTACTGTCAATACAAGCATAAAGGTCCATACCGGCTGAACCCTCAGTTGCTCTTTTAGGAATAATTGCATTTTCTTTTAACTTTTTTATCTTAAGAACATTCATTTTTCTACTCCTTCTTGCAAAATTACATTAAATCTTGCAAAAATAAAACTATGTTGAATTTTAAATTTATTTATCAAAAAAATAATAATTTTACTTATATAAAATATTACAACTTTTTAATGCTTTTTAAGAAATATTACAAGGTTGTAAAGTTTCCCTCACATTGCAATGTTAATAATGTGGAAAACTTAAGTTATTATCATTTCTCAAAAATAGTTTTCCACACTATTTTATGCCCCTGAAGTACATTCCACGCGTATATGTTGTGGTTTGACTTCGTTTTCCATTGTTTTCCCCGTAGTTTTCCACCTTTTCCACAGAGTTTTCCACATAGAACTTTTCCATTGTGAAAAATGTGAAAAACTTTTTATTAATCTCTGAGAGAATATTAAGTGGTACAGAATTTAATACTTCCACACAGTTTCCGTCACAATAAAGTGAAAATTCGTATTTTTTACGATCCTGCATTTTTCCATGTTTTTTGCAAGTTCTACAGTCTTTTCTACCACTCTTTACAGGGCAGTTTCTTGTTAGCATCAGTGGAATATATCCATAACTTACTAATCCTCGCTTAATATTACCACCTAAAGCGTTGATTTGTTCGTCAGTAATTTCAATAGAAACCAAAATATCAGTTAAACCATATTCCTCTGCCCACAAAACAGATGCAGTATTTGTGATATTTAGGAATTCTCCACCATGAACATTAAAGCCAAGTTCTTTACAGAAATAAACTGCACCTAAATTATTACACAAAGTATCATTGATACCCTTTGCCTTAAACTCTTTTAGCTTTTCAATAATCTTATCTTCTCTGCCAAAAAGTCCTCTAGGTACAGAGATACCGATTTTATTGCATTTTTTCTTAACTTTTTCTAAATCTTCATCACTGATTGTAATAGGTACAAAGATTAGGTCATAATCATTACCGATTTTATCATCAATTTTTCTTACCTCTGCTCTTTTTTCAGTAATTCTTTGGTCAGCCGGTGTAAAGTCAATTTCAGGCATAGTAAAGTAATAATTATAATCAAAGTCCCTTTTACTATCCATAATACTTAGAACTTCTCTTCTGATTTTGTTTAGTGAAGAGATTGGTACAGTAATGCCCTCATCAATTTCAGTTTCAATATTACTGAAATAATATGGTGTACCACCTGTCTTAGACAGCTGAGAAATTGCTTTTTCTTCACTTAAAGCAACTTTTAGAGCCTTTTCACCCTTAACATCATCACAAGTAGCAATAACTACATTTTTACCATCAGTTACTTCAAAGGTAGGACTTTCATTTTCTTTAAGTGTAAACTTTCCTTTTAAAGGTACTCTCTGCATTTCATCTTTATAAGAAGTTCTGATTTCTCTAAACAACTTTTCTGTAGCAGAAACTACATCTTCCTTTTTTCTATAGCCAAACATATTATGACCTAAATGATTTGTATAGTAACCATCAGTAAAACCTGTACGAGAAAATACATTTTTTAAGTTTTCCATTGTAGAAGTAGATATAAAGCCTTTTTCTCTCTTTTCATAACAGGCCTTAACTGCTGATGCAACATATTCAGGGCGTTTCATTCTGCCCTCAATTTTAGCAGAAGTTACACCAATACTTTCCATATCATCAAGGTAATAAATAATAGAATTATCCTTTAAACTTAGTGCATGATCACAACCGTCAACCTTAAAAGGTAATCTGCAAGTTTGAGCACAGTAACCTCTGTTACCACTTCTGCCACCAAGCATGGCAGAAAAATAACACTGACCACTGACACACATACATAATGCACCATGAACAAATACTTCAAGTTCAATATCAACATTATCTGCAATATACTTAATTTCTTCTCTGGACATTTCTCTGCTAAGGACAACTCTGGTAAAGCCCATTTCTTTCAGTAATTTTGCACCACTTAAAGTATGGACACTCATTTGAGTTGAACCATGCAAATGCAGATTTGGACAAGCTTTGTGTACCATATTTGCAAAGCCAATATCTTGCACAATAAGTGCATCAATGTTACATTCACAAGCTTTTTTCACACACTCTAAAGCATCTTCCAATTCTCTGTCAAAGATAAGTGTGTTCATAGTAACATAGACTTTAACATTTCTAATATGACAATATGAAGTTGTTTCTTTTAACTCTTCAAAAGAAAAGTTTTTTGCTTCTTTTCTTGCAGAAAAAACTTGTAAACCAAGATAAACTGCATCAGCTCCACTTCTTACGGCAGAAATAACTGACTCAAAGCTACCTGCAGGAGCTAAAATTTCAATTTTTTTCATATACTTTACTCTTATTTCTTAGTATTGTTAAAAAGACTTTGCTGAACTGCACCACCAAGAATCTTAGGTACAGACTTTTCAATTTTGCCTGTTGCAATAATTTTCTTTTCTGATGGCTTTTCAGTAACAACATCATCAGGATCAACATTAAGAATCTTATTGATTTTTATTTGCATTTCTTTCTTTTCTCTCTTAAGGCTGTCAATTTCCATATGTAGTCGAGTAATCTCACTAAGATACTGTTTCATCTGGTCCTTGTTTTCATCCAGTTTCTTCTTGATTTTGTATTCTTCATCACAGTAATCAAGAGAAGCCAAAAGTGCTGCTGAGTCCTTATCCAGCTTAGGATTTGTGGAAATAATAGAACGAAGTCTGGTATCAAGTCTTTCCACAATATTCTTCATATATTCTTCACTTTCATCAGTGATAATAGTAAATCTTTTTCCCCCTACAAAAACTACCTGTCTTCCCATAATGGACACTACCTTTCTTTTACGCATATCTTCTATAATATCATTATAATCTTTTTTCTTCAAAAGAAAAAGTAATGTATTAATATTGTAATCATTCTATCGGTTTTGTTACTTAATTTTCCCTATTTTAAATAGTATTATGTTGAAATATATAATAAACAAGAGTATAATAATAGTTGGTTTCTGTACAAACAGAAATAGGAGGGGTAATAATGATAGCACCATATGATTCAAGGAATGAAGCATATCGTTCACCATTCGGTGCAGTAGAAGTAGGTACTGCAATACGAATTACAATTAGAGTTCCACACGACCTTAACTGTTCATTTGCTGAACTGGCAATAAAGCATGATTATGATTACAACTGGCAATATTACAAAATGTTCTGGTACTGTAATCACGAAGACCAATATGACAAGTGGCAATGTGATTTTACACCGGATAGAATAGGATTATATTGGCATGGTTTCAGACTTCATACACCTGAGGGCATAAAGTATATTATACCTACTGATGTAGATACAAAGTCTTGTATTTCCGATACACCAGGCAGAGCATGGCAGATTACTTCCTACAAAAAAGGTTTTGATACTCCAAAGTGGCCTATTGGTGGTATTATGTATCAGATTTTCCCTGATAGATTTTTCTTTAGTGGTGAAAAGAAAGATACAGGCAGAAATGATATTACAATTATGGATGATTGGTATGGTCTTCCACAATGGTGGCCTAATGAAAATGGTGAAATTACAAATACTGACTTTTTCCAAGGTGACTTAAAGGGTATTACAATGAAACTTGACTACCTAAAAAAACTTGGTGTTACTTGTATTTATTTAACCCCCATTTCAAAGTCATACAGTAACCACCGTTATGACACAGGTGACTATTCAGAAGTTGACCCAATGCTTGGTACAGAAGAGGACTTTAAAACTTTATGTAAAGAGGCAAAAAAGCTAGGTATTCATGTTATTAATGACGGTGTTTACAGCCACACAGGTTGTGACTCAAAATATTTCAACAGATTTGGCAACTATGGTGACGGTGGTGCTTATAGAGATAAAAATTCACCATACTTTAGTTGGTATAAGTTTAACGAATGGCCAAATAACTACAACAGTTGGTGGGGTTTCTACACACTACCGGAAGTTCACGAAGAAGACCCTAACTTTAACGAATATATCAATGGCGAAAACGGTATTGTAAGAAAATGGATGAGAGACGGTAACTCAGGCTGGAGACTTGATGTTGCTGATGAATTACCTGATGTTTTCCTAGAAAATTTAAGAAAAGCAGTTAAAGCAGAAAATCCGGAAGGCTTTGTTATCGGTGAAGTATGGGAAGATGCATCAAATAAAGAAAGCTACGGTGCAAGAAGAAAATTTATTCTTGGTGACCAGCTAGACTCAGTAATGAACTATGTTTTCAGGAATGCAATTATTGATTTCTGTAAGGGTGTTGATGCAAAGTATGTTATGAGTAATATTTTAAATGTACTTGAAAATTATCCAAGACCTGTAATCAGAGTTCTTATGAATTTACTTTCTACTCACGATACAGAGAGAATCTTAACAGTTATTGCCGGTGAACCACTAAATGGTCGTGATCGTCAGTGGCAAGCAGAAACTAAGCTAACTAAGGAACAAAGAGAAGTGGGTTTGCAGTTAGTTAAGATTGCTACCGGTATTCAGTACACATTACCGGGTTTTCCTTGTATTTACTACGGTGATGAGGCCGGTATGGAAGGTTATCGTGACCCATTTAACAGATGTGGTTTCCCATGGGGTAAGGAAGACAAGGACC
Organism: uncultured Ruminococcus sp.; assembly: GCA_934476515.1. Taxonomy (GTDB): domain Bacteria; phylum Bacillota; class Clostridia; order Oscillospirales; family Acutalibacteraceae; genus Ruminococcoides; species Ruminococcoides intestinihominis. The sequence continues at coordinate 17,688 of CAKSNZ010000009.1, forward strand.
TTGTAGAATGGTACAAAGACCTAGGTCAAATGAGAGGTTCAATCTCAGCATTTTGTGATGGTGAATTTAGACCTGTTTATGCTGAGGGCAATGTAATTTCTTACCTAAGATATGACAACAAGTCAGGCATTTACTGTGCATTCAACTCCGGTGATGTTGATGTAATTATGGATATTCCTTTCTCAGCATCACAAAGTACACCTTATATGGATACAGAAATTATTAAGAACAGAGTTGTTGTACCTGCTAAGGGCAGTGCATTTATTTCAATGTAAATCAATATAAAATTATATATTATTTTAAAGGCAGAGAAAATAAAATTCTCTGCCTTTTTGTTTTCCACATTATACTCATAAAATGTGGAAATTTTCTTTTTACATAAAAAAGAGGTGACTAAAAAGCCACCTCGTTTATTTTAATTATTCTTCTGTATTCTCTGTGCTTTCATTATTTTCTACTGTATCGGTAGTTTCTGAATTTTCAGTTGATTCTTCATTATCAACTTTTTCAGCTTCTTCTTCATTTTCGTGAGGTGTTGTAGCAATAGTAACAACCTTGTCATCCTCACCGATTCTCATAAGAGTAACACCCTTACTTGGTCTGTTACAAATTCTTACAGAAGAAGTTTCAATTCTAATAACAATACCTGACTGAGAAATCATAATAATATCATCATCAAGGTTAACAGACTGTAGTACAGCAACCTTACCGTACTTATCTGTGTGGTAGTTGGTTAGACCTTTACCACCTCTTGACTGTACTCTGTAGTCAGTAGCCTTAGAAATTCTACCGTAACCCTTTTCGGAAACAGTTAGAATCATATCATCATCTTGGGCAACACACATACCTACAATTTGATCATCTTCAACAAGTTTCATAGCCTTAACACCACGAGCCTGACGACCCATTGCACGAATATCATTTTCGTTAAATCTGATTGCCATACCCTTTTCGGTAGCAACAATAATATTGTCGTTACCCTCAGTCATTCTAACCCAAGCAAGTTCATCACCCTCATTAAGTTCAAGGGCAATCAAACCACCTTTACGGGCAGTATTGTAAGCAGAAAGTTCAATTCTCTTGATAATACCTTGCTTTGTAACCATAACAAGATACTTGTCATCTTCCATATTATCAACTTTAATCATAGAAGTAACTTTTTCATCTTGGTCAATAGGGAGTAGGTTGGCAATGTTCATACCCTTACTCTGACGAGAACCTTCAGGAATTTCGTAACACTTAATTTTATAAACCTTACCCTTATCGGTAAAGAACAAGATTAAATCGTGAGAATTTACAACAAACATTTCCTTTGCCACATCTTCTTCTCTGCGTGACATACCGGAAACACCTCTACCACCACGATTTTGAATCTTATAAGTATCAGCAGGAATTCTCTTAATATAACCAAACTGTGTTAAAGTAACAACACAATCTTCAACAGGAATAAGGTCCTCAATATCTACTTCACCTGATACTGCACAGATTTCTGTTCTTCTCTGGTCGGCATATTTATTACGAACTGCAATAGTTTCTTCTTCTACAATCTTTAACTGTCTTTCCTTGTGTACAAGAATATCCTCTAAATCATCAATCTTTAGATGTAGTTCATTTAGTTCATTTTCAATCTTGTTTCTTTCAAGATTTGTTAACTGACCTAAACGCATTGCAACAATAGCCTGAGCCTGTATATCATCAAGACCAAATCTCTCACACAAATTAACCTTAGCAGTAGCTTGGTCCTTAGACTCTCTGATAACCTTGATAACCTCATCAATATTATCTTGAGCAATCTTTAGACCTTCCAAAATATGACATCTTTCTTTAGCTTTCTTTAGGTCAAATTCTGTTCTCCTTACAATAACTTCTACCTGGAAGTCAATGTAATGTTGCAACATTTCCTTTAGTGTAAGAATCTTAGGTTCACCGTTAACAATAGCAAGGTTGATTACACCAAAAGTAGTTTGTAACTGAGTATTCTTAAATAATAAATTAAGAACAACTTGAGGAGAGGCATCTCTCTTAATATCAATTTCAATATGCATACCATTTCTGTCAGAATGGTCTTCAATGTTGGAGATACCCTCAATTCTCTTATCTCTAACCATATCGGCAATAGTTTCAATAAGTCTTGCCTTATTAACCTGATATGGAAGTTCACTAACAATAATCTTAAATCTACCGTTTTTCTGTTCTTCAATTTCTGTTTTTGCTCTAAGAACAATCTTGCCTCTACCTGTAGCATAAGCAGCTCTGATGCCACTTCTACCCATAATAATACCACCGGTAGGGAAGTCAGGTCCCGGAAGACATTCCATTAGGTCTGCAACTTCAGCATCAGGATTGTCAATTAATAGACACATTGCATCTACTACTTCACCTAGATTATGAGGTGGAATATTAGTAGCCATACCTACGGCAATACCTGATGAACCGTTAACAAGTAGATTAGGGAATTTAGCAGGAAGAACAGTAGGTTCTTCAAGTCTGTCATCATAGTTAGGCATAAAGTCAACAGTATTCTTATCAATATCTGTAAGCATTTCTGTTGAAATTTTGCTCATTCTTGCTTCTGTATATCTGTAAGCAGCAGGAGGGTCACCGTCAACAGAACCAAAGTTACCATGACCGTCAACAAGCATATATCTCATTGAGAAAGTTTGTGCAAGTCTTACAAGTGCATCATAAACAGATGCGTCACCATGTGGGTGATAAGAACCAAGCACTGCACCAACAGTATCGGCACACTTATGGTATGGTTTGTTAGGCTCAAGTCCTTTTTCGTGCATTGTATATAAAATTCTTCTGTGTACAGGCTTTAGGCCATCTCTTACATCAGGAAGTGCACGGGATACAATAACTGACATTGAATAGTCAAGAAATGACTTTCTCATTTCTCTGTCAATATCTACTTCAATGGTTTTTGCTTCCGGCATTGAAATTTCATTATCTTTATTATCAGCCATTTTCTATCCCTCCTTAAATATCTAGATTTTCTACGAAACGAGCATTCTGCTCAATAAAATCTCTTCTTGGTTCAACTTTTTCACCCATTAGCATTGAGAATGTTTCATCAGCCTGTTCGGCATCATGAAGTTCAACTCTAAGCATTGTTCTTGTTTTAGGGTTCATTGTTGTTTCCCATAACTGTTCAGGGTCCATTTCACCAAGACCTTTGTATCGCTGAATTTCAGTTTTGCCTTCAATTTCAGCAAGCATTGCATCTCTCTCTTGGTCAGAGAAAGCATATTTGTGTTTTTTACCTTTGGTAATTCTATATAGAGGAGGCTGTGCAATATACACATGACCTTCTTCAATTAGTGGTCGCATAAAACGGAAGAAGAAAGTTAGTAACAAAGTTCTGATATGAGAACCGTCAACATCGGCATCGGCCATTATAATAACCTTGTCATAACGCAACTTAGAAATATCAAAGTCATCCTTGATACCTGTACCAAGTGCCAAAATAACAGGTGTTAACTTATCATTGCCATAAACCTTGTCTTCTCTAACCTTTTCTACATTTAGCATTTTACCCCAAAGAGGGAGGATAGCCTGAATTTTTCTATCTCTGCCTTCCTTAGCAGAACCACCGGCAGAGTCACCTTCGACGATATATATTTCAGTTTCACTTGAATCTTTACTTTGACAATCGGCAAGTTTACCCGGAAGTCTTGCACCGTCAAGTGCTGACTTTCTTCTTACATTTTCTCTTGCTCTTTGTGCTGCAATTCTTGCAGTAAAGGACATCATAGCCTTATCAAAAATAATCTTACCAATAGCAGGATTTTCTTCAAGATACTGAGAAAGTTTTTCTTTTACCAGTTTATAAACCATTGAACGAACTTCAGTATTACCTAGTTTTGCCTTAGTCTGTCCTTCAAATTCAGCTTCTGTCAACTTAACAGAAATAATTGCAAACAGACCTTCTTCATAGTCACTGTACTTTAGGTCACTGTCTTTTTCTTTTAGCTTATTAAATCTTCTTCCGTAGTCATTCATAACCTTAGTCAATGATCTACGGAAACCTTCTTCATGAGTACCACCGTCAATAGTGTGAATATTATTAGCAAAAGAACGAACATCAGAAGTGATTGCATCAGTATACTGCATAGCAATTTCTACTGACATTGTCTGATCCTCATTTTCTGCTTCAAAATAAATAATCTCATCATGTAGAGGATTGATTTCTTTAGTTTTACTCTTCTTTTCACGAATAAAGTTTACGAATGACTTTACGCCACCTTCATAACAATATTCATTTGAGATAATATTTTCAGGATCTCTTTCATCCCTTAATTCAATTCTAACACCTGCATTTAGAAATGCTTGTTCACGAAGTCTTTTTTCAAGGATTTCATATTTATAAACTGTAGTATCGGTAAACATAACAGGGTCAGGCTTAAATGTAACTTCAGTACCCTTTTCTGTTCCATGACCTATAACCTCAAGGTCATTCATTATTTTACCACGCTCATAACGCTGAAAATAAATATCTTTACCGTCACAAACTTTAACTTCCAAATATTCAGAAAGTGCGTTTACAACAGATGCACCAACACCGTGAAGGCCACCGGAAACCTTGTAGCCACCACCACCAAATTTACCACCGGCATGAAGAACAGTAAATACAACGGTAACAGCAGGTAAACCCATCTTCTGATTGATGCCAACAGGAATACCACGACCATTATCCTTAACCTTGATAATGTTACCGGGTAAAATTGATACTTCAATCTTTGTACAGTAACCTGCCAAAGCTTCATCTATTGAATTATCTACAATTTCATAAACAAGATGATGAAGACCTTGTTCACCGGTTGAGCCTATGTACATACCAGGTCTTTTACGAACAGCTTCCAGTCCTTCAAGTACCTGTATTTCGTCAGCACCATATTCATTTTCTACTTTTGCTAATTCATTTATATTATCCAAGATAATTCCTCCAAAAAGACCACAAATTACTTTTTATAATCTTCTTTCTTATATTTAACGAAAAATGACCTCATTAAAAGTGCAATAACTATTATTATTATTGTCACAATAAACATAGGAATAACACTTCTTACACCAATTACGGACATCATAAAAATATTTATCAAAATAGCCAGTAGAACTGCCATTGTCATAAGCAATACCAATCCACCGTTTTTCTTTACTACAAAAACTTTTTTGCAGTTATGACACTTTACTTTTTCGTTATTGTATTGTTTTTTTATTTCATCACTAGTATATATTGCCTTGCAATATGGACAGGTAGGTTTTTTAAACATAACTTTGCCTTACTTTCTATCATTTAAGTTAAAAGCCGCAGTTTTGTCTTTAAATAAATTTCTAGATATTGTATCTGATTCTACCTTATGTTCATCATCTTCAATGAAAGCCTTAGTTCTTGCTTGTTCTTCCTCAGTAATGATTTTTCTTTTTGCCTTAATTTGATTAAACACATCTGTATTGATTACAGGACCACTCTGTTCAAATTCACTGTCTGTAATAGGTGGTAAAATCTCAGGCTTGATAAATTTCTGTTGTTGACTGACAAATTCTCTATACTTTTTCAGTGGTCTCAGTCTTACAAAGAATGGAACAAAAATATAGAAAATAAGGAAAGGTATCATTACAAGAAAAAACATAAATGGACTTTTTGTTGCAGTTTTCATAATAACAATAGTCATTATAATGGCAGCTACCATAAAGGCTAGGGTAAAAGCAAGCCATATCTTCTTGTTAATATAAATATTGCTTTCTTTCTTGCATCTACTGCACTTGTATTCACCTTTTGATTTGTTCATAAAAGCTGAAGAATAGGACATTCTTCTTCCACAATAAGGACACTTTGCTAATTTCATAACAATACTTCCTTTCAAAAATTACTCTTTCTCTTCATTAGAGTTTGGCTACTAATCTGGCTAACATAAACTTTTATCTCATTATTTTCATTACACACAACAAAACTCTTTGGTAATTCCATAGAAACATTGATTACTCTTTTATTTTTTGTTGCACTGGATAAATAGTCTTTGGTCCACTTTGAAATAGTGGATGTATCCATATCAAAAATCCCAATTATACTGTCTGTTCTAACAACTGTATTTTCACCTAAATGTAGATACATAACTATTCCTCTGTAATTTTTCCTTGATTTACAACGAAGAGCTTACCGTCTTGAAGTTGTTTTTTATCATTATGTTCACAACAAGTTATAAAAACTTGATAGCCATCTATTTTATTAAGCAAATAATCTTGTCTTTTTGAGTCAAGTTCTGACAAAACATCATCAAGTAACAGTACAGGTTTTTCCTCCAAAATTTCACTTAAAACTGTAGCCTCGGAAAGTTTTAGAGATAGAACTGCACTTCTCTGTTGACCTTGACTGCCAAAATTCTTTGCTTTCATTCCATTAATTAAAATATTTATATCATCTCTGTGAGGACCAACTGTTGTGTAGCCGTTATAGAGATCATCCTTTAGTTTATTATTAAGTTCAGCTAAGAACTTTTCTTTGATTTCTTCAAGGTTATCCACATTTAGCTCTTTAATTGTGGAAACATATTCAATATCAAGAGTTTCTCTGTCATTAGAAATACCTGAATGAAAGAACTTTGCATTTTCTTTTAGTTTCTCTGCATACTTGATTCTTTCTGCAATTATATATGCACCGAAAGATGCAAGGTTTTCATTCCAAATTTCTAAAGTAACCTGTAGTTCAGGATGTTTGTTTATATCTTTTAGTAGGGCATTTCTTTGGTTTAAGATTTGATTGTACTTAGAAAAATATTTTGCATACTTAAGTTTTTGCTGACACAAAGCACCATCAAGAAACTTTCTTCTTATTCCCGGACCTGCCTTTACAAGTGATAAATGTTCAGGGGAGAACACCACACAAGAAAATTTTTCTATTAATGATGCACCACTTTTTTTCTTTACACCGTTAATAAAAACTTCCTTTTTGTTACCTGTATAGCGAATTTCTGCATTTTGTTCTCTGTCTTGACTTGTAAATTCAAGTTTTATTTTTGCAAATTTTTCATTGAAATTTATCAGTTCCTTCTCGGCAGAACCTCTAAATGAGTGACCACCACAGAAAAGCCAGATACATTCAAGTAAATTTGTTTTACCTTGAGCATTTTCTCCAAAGATAACATTGGTATTTTTGTCAGTAAAAATCTTATTTTTTTCTAGGTTTCTAAAGTTTTCAAATTCTAAAGAATTTACTCTCAAGACTGTCTTACCTCTAAAGTGTCATCATCAAGAGTAACTATGTCACCGTTACGAATTTTTTTGCCTCTCATTGTGCAAATTTCTCCATTAACTGTAACATAACCGTCTTGAATTAAGATTTTTGCTTGTCCACCGGTTTCAACCAGTCCTGCAAACTTTAACAAATCCTGAAGTTTAATAAATTCTGTATCTATAAAAATTACTTGTTTTTCCATTATGATATTCTCATTGGTACGACTAGATATAGGAAGTCGTCACTTTTAACCGGTTTAATAATCATAGGTGAAAGTCCACCATTTAAGATTAGTCTAATTTCGTCTGTTTCACAATTTTTAATTGCATCTAGTAAATATCTGTTGTTAAAGCCAATTTCTACATCATCACCTGAAATAGTAGTTCTGATACTGTCGTTAGCCTTACCCATAGATGTTTTACAAGTTAATTTAATTTCATCACTGCTAAATTCACATTTAACAGGTGAAGGAATCTTTTCACTGGCAAGAAGACTCATTCTTTCTACTGCTGAGCTGATTTCTCTAGTATTTACAACTGCTTCGGTTGCAGTACCTGTTGGAATAGTTGAATTATAGTCAATAAACTGACCTTCAATTAATCTTGAGATTACATAGAATGAACCGACTTTAAACAAAGTGTGTCTTTGACCGATTACAATTTCTACATTTTCTTCTTCATCAGTAATAAGTTTTAGTACTTCACTTTGAGTTTTCTTAGGAATTACAAAGCTATTTTCTGAGTCACTGTCAATTTGTTCCTTGCGAATAGCCATTCTGTAACCATCAATAGCAACAATAGTCATAATTTTGTCTTTGATTTCAAACAAAGAACCTGTATAAATTGGTTTTGATGTGTTATCAGAAACTGCATAAATAGTTTGGCGAATCATATCCTTTAGGATACCACCGTTAATAACAATCTTATCTGTTTCTTCAAATTTAGGTAAATCCGGATATTCGGCAGCTGACAAACCAACAATTTGGTAAGATGCATTACCACTGGTAATATAAGTAACCATTCTTTCATCAGTTTCGATAGTTACAACTTCTTCAGGTAACTTTCTGATAATGTCACCGAATAGCTTAGCAGAAACTACAATTTCACCTTCAGTATCAATCTGAACTTCAAGGTCAGTTGTAATTCCGATTTCAAGATCGTAACCTGACAAATTTAGGTTACTGTCATATGCTTTTATTAATATACCTTCTAGGGAAGGTGTAGATGCTTTAGTTGCTACTGCTCTTTGAACACAAGTAACAGCATTGCTTAAATCTGTTCTTGAACAAGTAAATTTCATTTTCGTACCTTTCTTCCGTTTTTTGCAGATTTTCCGTTTTAAATGAATTGATATGTAATTTAAAATAGTAGTAGTATTAGAGTGTGTGAATTTGTAGAAAAACTCACAGTAGATTAGTTATCTTCACATTTTTAACTCCTCACAGAAAATGTTGATAATTTTTCGGAATGTTGATAACTTTTCAAAATTCTAAAGTTTTCAACATTATGTGAATCTATGTGATGTTAATGTGTAAGGAAATGTGGAAAACTTATCTATCTCTAATGTTCTTAATTATGTCCTCAACAGACTCTTTTATATCATTATTTGTCTTCATATCTTTCTCAATATGTTCTGTTGCATACAGTACAGATGAGTAGTGCATACCACCAAATTCTTTACCGACTTCTACAGCAGTTAAGTTAGTGATATTTCTTGCTATGTAGATTGCAATATGTCTTGCTTGGCTTAAATCGGCTCTACGGCTCTTTGACTTTTTGATTTCATCAGGACTAAATCCATAGTTTCTGGCTACTTCTTCAATAATCTTTTCCACTGTCAGTTCAGGTGGTGTATCATCATTAAGAATATCGCTGATACCTTCTTTTACTACTGATAAAGATGGTTCTTCACCTGAAAGAAGAATTTTAGCCTTTAGCTTCTTTACAACACCCTCAAGCTGACGAATATTTGTTTTTAGATTTTTAGCAATATACTCACAAACATCATCACTTAGGTTAATACCAAGAATTTCAGACTTTCTCTTTACAATAGCAATTCTTGTTTCAATATCAGGTGGCTGAATATCAGCAAGTAAACCTGACTCAAAACGGGAACGAAGTCTCTCTTCCAAAGTCTTAATTTCCCTTGGAGGTCTATCTGATGTAAGAACAATCTGTTTATTAGCTTCATAAAGAGCATTAAATGTATGGAAAAATTCTTCCTGAGTCTGTTCCTTACCACCAATAAACTGAATATCGTCCACCAAAAGAACATCAGCGTTTCTGTATTTGTTTCTAAGTCCTGAAGTTGAACCTTTTCTGATAGCCTCAACAAGTTCGTTAGTAAAATCATCACCCTTAACATATACTATATTAGTTTCAGGATGATTTTTCTTTATTTCATTACTAATGGCACAAAGCAAGTGAGTTTTTCCAAGACCACTGTGACCATAAAGAAAAAGAGGATTATAAGCACCGGCCGGATTTTGAGCAACTGCAATTGAAGCAGCATGAGCAAATTTATTGGATGAACCTACAATGAAAGTATCAAATGTAAAGTCATATCCTGTTTCAGCTGTTGACTTCTGTTCTTTTTCTTGAATGTTATTTACCTCTTGTGGAACTTGAAAAACAATTTGAAAATGAGTTCCAAAAACACTATCAAATGCATCATTTAAAAGTGGAATATAACATTTCTGGAGTGTTTGTCTGTGAAAATCATTTGGAACTAAAAGAGTAACTTCTCCCTTATCAAAGTCAAGACCTACCGGTTCAATCTTTTTAATCCAAACATCATATGCAAAAGTAGTTGTGTTGTTTTTACAATATTCACATATAATATTCCACGCCTCATTAAACGAATCCATTTTTTCACTTCCTTAGTTGTACTATAGTATCAATTATTTGTATCAAATAAAAAAGGGCAAAATCCCACCCATACAAATTCACTATGTATTATAACAAAAATCAAAAAAATTTGCAACAAATAATTTCTGTATTATGTATGTATATATTACTATTATAAAATATATACCGAATTATTTATTTTTTAGGTCATATAGGTAGTATTTAAAATCCGGGTTAATACTATATGTGGTGGGTTTCACACTTATTTTTGAGTTTAAAGAAAATTTTAATGAAAAAAAAGAAAATTTTTGTTGACTGTTATTGCAAAATAATATATAATTCTATATTGCAAGGTAATGTATTTAAATCCGAAAGGAGGGTTTCCTAATGTTGAGAACATATCAGCCTAAGAAGCTTCATAGAAAGAAAGAACATGGCTTTAGAAAAAGAATGGCAACTAAGAATGGCCGTAAAGTTTTAGCAAGAAGAAGAGCTAAAGGTAGAAAGCAGTTGTCTTACTAAAATAAGGGCCACTTTATTACAAAGTGGTCTTTCTTTTATTTTATCAAAAGGGGAACACTATGGGAAAAAATGTTACTTTAAAAGAGAACAGGGATTTTCTCAGACTTTATCGTAAGGGTAAATGTTATGTTAGTTCTTCCCTTGTAACCTATGTTCTGAAAAACAGAAGTAATGAAAAAAGGTACGGAATAACAACCAGTAAGAAAATTGGTAAGGCTGTGCAGAGAAACAGAGCAAGACGAGTTATCAGAGCTTCTCTTTATGATCTGTACAGTGATATTATTCCGGGTTATGACATTGTCTTTGTAGCTAGGGGTAAGACTCCTTATGTAAAAAGTGATGTTGTAAAGAAAGAAATGACTGATCATCTGAAAAAAGCGAAGGTTTTGAGGACTGCATAAATAATGAAAAAGATTTTTATAGCAGTTATTAAGTTTTATAAAAAATGCATTTCTCCATTAACCAGTTCAAAGTGTAAGTACTATCCCACTTGTTCTTCATATGGATTAGAGGCTATCTCTGTACATGGTGCATTTAAAGGTGGTTTAATGACAGTCTGGAGAATTTTAAGATGTAATCCTTTCTCCAAAGGGGGATATGACCCTGTACCACCAAAGAAAGAGAAAATAAAGAGGAGAAATCCAAAATGATGGCAATATTTAACTTCTTCGGAAGTATATTCGGTTATGTTTTGTGGCCTATCTTCTATGTTGTACAAAACTACGGCATAGCAATTATCATTTTCGCAATTTTAGCTAAAATTGTTCTTTTTCCATTTTCAATCAAGCAACAGAAGGCTATGGCCAACAATGCTAGACTTCAGAAAAAGCAAAAAGAAATTCAAGAAAAATATAAAAATAATAAAGTGAAAGCAAATGAGGAGATGCAAAAGCTTTATCAGAAAGAGGGAGTTAACCCTTCTTCCGGTTGCTTAACCAGTATCGTACCTATGCTTGTTATGCTAGGTATCTTCTACAGTATTTCTTCTCCTCTTACAAATACATTGCATCTAAATGCAGATCTTGTAAATTCTACAGTTACATATGCACAGCATATTCCCGGTATGCCTCTACATAGTGGTGTAAATACATATTATCAGCAGATTGAAGTTCTAAATAACTTTGGTGCTGTAATTAATACAGATTTTGTTCATAACTGTTTTACACAAGCAGAAATAAGCCATATTGAAATGTTAGCTAATGGTTTTGACCTATTCCCGGGTAGTGGAATTAGTATGCTACAAGTACCATCAACATATGGTTTCTTCGGTTCATTCTATACAATTATTCCTGTTTTGTGTTTTGTTTCATCAGTTGTAACTCAGATTCTAACAATGAAGCTAAACGGTACACAGATGCAGGGTTGTATGATGGCAATGATGTTAGCAATGCCACTATTCTCAGCTTATATCGCTTATTCTGTACCTGCAGCTGTAGGTTTCTACTGGATTTGTTCTACTCTACTAGGTTTAGTACAGTCTATTGTTATGCACAAGTTCTACAACCCGGTTACAATGATTGCAAATCAAGAAGCAAGACATGTTGCTTTGCTTGAACAGAATGAAAGAAAATTGTAATTATTTCAGAAGGTGAAAAAGTGATTAAGGAAGCTATTGGTGTTGGCGAATCCATTGAAATCGCCCTTCAAAATGCCTACAATGAACTTGGCATTGACTCCACAACTGAAGGTGTGGACTTTGAAGTTGTACAGCAACCTGAAAAGAAAAAGCTAGGTCTTTTTGGTGGTAAGGATGCTAAAGTTAAGGTAACATTTAAAGAAAAAGAGTCACCTGCAAAGGTAGCTACAGATTATCTAAGAAATATTTTAAATGCACTTGGTTTAACTGAAATTGAAATGACAGTTAAAGAAGATGAAAACGGTGCTGAAATCAACCTTGAAGGTGAAGGTATCGGTTATGTAATCGGCAGAAGAGGTGACACTCTAAATGCTCTACAGTACCTAACAGGTTTAGTTGCAAATCATGTAGAGAATAACTATTACAGAATTTCAATTAACACAGGTAACTATAGAGAAAAGAGAGAAAAAACTCTTGAAATTCTAGGTAGAAAACTTGCTTTTAAGGCATCAAAAACAGGTGCAAAAACAGCCCTTGAACCAATGAATCCATATGAAAGAAGAATCATTCATACTGCAGTTCAAAAGGTTAGAGGTGCTACATCTTGGAGTGAAGGTGAGAATATGAACCGTCATGTTGTTATCGGTCCTGACCCTGATGCTCGTCCAAGATATGACAGAAGAAATAACAATAATAATAGAGGCAGACGTGGTGGTTATAACAGAAGTGGTGAAAGCACAACAAGCACACCAACCAGAGAGCCAATCAACGAAGGTAGCCTTTACGGAAAATTATAATTGATTACTAATGATAGAGGCGATTTTTATCGTCTCTATTTTTTTATATAAGGAAGGGATTTTATGAGTACTATTGCAGCAATTTCTACTGCCCAAGGACAAGGTGGAATTGGTGTAATCAGAGTAAGTGGTGAACAGGCATTTACTATTGTAGATAAAATTTTTAAGTCAGTCAGTGGCAAAAAAATTATGGACATTAAGGGCTACACTGCTCTTTTCGGACATATATATAATAATGAAGAAGTCCTTGATGAGGCAGTTGTATTAAAGTATGTTGCACCAAAAAGTTTCACCGGTGAAAATGTAGTTGAAATTTCTTGCCATGGTGGTATGTATATAACTAAAGAAGTTTTAAATGCAGTTATTATCGCAGGTGCATCCTTAGCTGAACCGGGAGAATTTACAAAGAGAGCATACCTTAACGGTAAGATGGACTTAACAGAAGCTGAGTCAGTTATGGATATTATTTCAGCTAAGTCAAAAAGTGCAGCAAGGGCAGCTTTGTTTGTTAAGGATGGTGCTTTGTTTAAGAAAAGTCAACAAGTAAAGCAGTTGCTACTTGATAAAGCTGCTCACCTTTCAGCATGGGCAGACTATCCGGAGGAGGATATTCCGGAAGTATCTGAGGACTCTATTATGGAGGCAATAGAAGAAAGTATTTCTATTCTTGAGAAACTACTTTCAACCTATGATATGGGACAAGTAGTAAAAGAGGGAATAGACACAGTTATTGCCGGTAGGCCTAATGCCGGTAAATCAACCTTGATGAATTTACTTGTAGGCAGAGAAAAGTCAATTGTAACCAACATTGCCGGTACAACAAGGGATGTAGTTGAGGATACAGTTTTAGTTGGTAATGTAATGCTAAAACTTTCTGATACTGCCGGTATTCGTGATACAGACAATGAAATTGAAAAGATAGGTGTACAAAAAACCTTTGATAAAATCAACGGTGCAGGTTTAGTAATTGCGCTGTTTGATAATAATGAAGAACTTAATAGCGAAGATATTGACCTTATTAATAAAATCAAGGATATGCCTTGTATTGCCGTAATCAACAAAATTGATTTGGAAGATAAGGTTGACAAAAAGTATATTACAGATAATATAGATAATGTAGTTTATATATCAGCTAAACAACAGGACAATATTGATGAACTGAAGAATATGATTGAAAAAATTGCCGGAACTGAGGACTTTGACCCTAGTGCTGGTATTATTGCCAATGAAAGACAAAGAAATGCAATTAGAAATGCCGTAAACAGTCTTTATGAAGCAAAAGAAAGTTTAGCAATGGGTATGACTATGGATGCTATTACTGTTTCTTTACAAGAAACTATTGATTATTTATTAGAATTAACCGGAGAAAAGGCAGGAGAAGAAATTGTGGATTCAGTATTCCATAATTTCTGTGTAGGTAAGTAATATGGGATATAATGCAGGTAATTTTGATGTAGCAGTTATTGGTGCAGGTCATGCCGGAATTGAGGCAGCACTTGCATCTGCTAGACTAGGATGTAAAACAATAATTTTCACAATTAATAATGATGCAGTTGGTAACTGTCCTTGTAATCCATCAATCGGTGGTACTGCAAAGGGACATTTAGTAAGAGAAATTGATGCCCTTGGTGGTGAAATGGGTAAGACTGCTGATGAGTGTTTCTTGCAGATGAGAATGTTAAACAGAGGCAAAGGTCCGGCAGTACATTCTCTAAGAGCACAAATTGACAGAAGAAAATATGCAGATACTATGAAGCATAAAATTGAACTTCAAGAAAACCTTATTCTTCGTCAAGCTGAAATCACTGAACTCGACAGAGATGAAGATGGCACTTGGAAACTAACAACCAGAATGGATGCAATTTTTACTGCAAAAGCTGTAGTTATTGCTACAGGTACTTATTTAGGTGGTAGAATTTTTGTAGGTGAAACTTCTTACGAAAGTGGACCTGACGGTATTTTTCCGGCAAAATTCTTAGGTGCAAGTCTAAAAAAACTTGGTTTAAAGTTAAGAAGATTTAAGACGGGTACACCGGCAAGAGTACTTAAAAGTTCTATTGATTTTTCTGACCTTGAAGTACAAGAGGGTGATGTACCACCTGTACCATTTAGTTATGATACGGAAAGTCTAGGTGATAATAAGGTAGTGTGCCATATTTCTTGGACTAATGAAAAGACTAGGGAAATTATTTTAAATAATATTCAGAGAAGTCCTCTGTATGCCGGTAAAATTGAGGGTGTAGGCCCTAGATATTGCCCAAGTATTGAAGATAAGATTGTTCGATTTAGTAATAAGCAAAGACATCAGCTATTTATTGAGCCTTGTGGCCTTGAGACTGAAGAAATGTACTTGCAAGGTATGAGTTCATCATTACCTGAAGAAGTACAGACAGAATTCTACCATAGTATTAAAGGTCTTGAAAATGTAGTTATTATGCGTCCTGCTTATGCTATTGAATATGATTGTATTGACCCAACTCAGATGGATAATACACTTGAGTTCAGAGACTTTTCAGGACTATATGGTGCAGGTCAATTTAACGGTAGTAGTGGCTATGAAGAGGCTGCTGCCCAAGGTTTAATTGCCGGTATTAATGCTGCACTAAAGGTACAGGGAAGAGAACCATTTATTCTTGATAGAGCATCATCATATATTGGTACTTTGGTTGATGATTTAGTTACTAAGGGTTGTAATGAACCATATAGAATGATGACTTCCAGAAGTGAATACAGACTTATACTTCGTCAAGATAATGCCGATGTAAGACTCACACCACTTGGTAGAGAAATCGGTCTAATTACTGATGAAAGGTGGAATAAGTATCAACATAAGCAAGAACTTAAGAAAGAAGAGTACAAGCGTATTAAAAATACTGTTCTTTCTCCAACTGATGAGTTAAACAACATACTTGTTTCACGTGAAACATCTGAAGTAACTACAGGTGTTAGAATGATTGACCTACTAAAAAGACCTCAGCTAAATTATGATTGTTTAACTGAAGTTGATAAGGATAGACCTGATATTGACCATAATATTTTTGAACAAGTTGAAATTGAGATAAAATATGAGGGTTACATTAAGAAACAACTTGAACAAGTTGAAAAAATGCGTAAGTTAGAGAAGAAGCTACTACCAAAAGATGTTGATTATAAGACAGTTACAGGTTTAAGACTAGAGGCACAAGAAAAGCTAAACAATGTTAAACCTGATAATATTGGTCAAGCATCAAGAATCAGTGGTGTTTCACCGGCAGATATTAGTGTACTACTTATTTGGCTAGCTCAAAGAGGTTAATATGGATAGAGAAATTATAAATCTTGATGATATTGAAGAAAAGGTTACTCACGAAAGATACAACAGGCCTACACCAAATGGTGGTGACTACTCTGAAATATTCTATATGGATGACAACGGTAACTATGTAGATAAAAAGGTAGCTACCAAAGCTGTTATTTATGAATGTAAAAATGATGGTACAGCTATTAACAGAACTTTTATGGAGAAAAGAAAATGATAGAAACTCTGATAAATGCTCTTGCAAAAGAAAATGTTGCATTAAATGACACTCAAATAAGCCAATTTGAAAAGTATTATCAGTTGCTTATAGAGTGGAATGAAAAAATGAATCTTACTGCAATAACTGAACCAACAGAAGTTGCAATTAAGCACTTTTATGATAGTATCACTTTTCTTTTCCACACAGATATAAAAGAATGTGGAAAAGTAATTGATGTTGGTACAGGTGCAGGTTTTCCCGGTATACCTCTAAAAATTATGAGACCTGACATTCAATTAACCTTGCTAGACAGCCTTAATAAAAGACTTATATTTTTGCAAGAAGTTTGTGATAATATAGGTATTGATGCTGAGATTATTCATAAAAGAGCAGAAGAAGGTGGCAGAAATAAGAATTTAAGAGAAAAATTCGATATTGCCACATCTCGTGCAGTTGCCAATATGAATACACTTTCAGAATATCTAATGCCATTCGTAAAGGTAAAAGGAAAAATGGTTGCTATGAAAGGCAAAAACGGTGCTGAGGAACTTGCAAATGCAAAAGGTGCAATTAAAACTCTTAACGGTGAAATCGTAAAATGTGATGAATTCTTATTACCTAACGGTGATGAAAGAACTATCATTGTGGTAAATAAAAAGTCACATACACCAATGCAGTATCCAAGACAAGGTGGCAAAATAAAGAACAATCCACTTAAATAAAGTTATTAACATTCTTATTAACTAATGTTAGTAAGAATGTTTTTTATTATCCGACAAATTAATATATATAGTTACAAAACAAAATTTTTTATTTGGTGCTAAAACGACAAGGTTTTTATATAGAATGGTGTATTATATAGTCACAGGGAAAACAAAGGAATGATTAAGAAATGAAATTGCTGACAAAATACAATAAGAAAGTTATTGAAATACCGGCAAGAAAAATCAGACCTAATAAAACTCAGCCTAGACAAGACTTTTATGAAGAGGACTTGCGTTCACTTTCTCAGTCAATCTCCAACAATGGTTTATTGCAACCACTAACAGTTCGTAAGCTAAAAAATGATGAATACGAACTTGTAGCAGGAGAGAGAAGACTAAGAGCAAGTGTTATGGCAGGGTTTACAAAGATTCCTTGTATAGTAATGAAGTGTTCCGATAAAGACTCAGCTATATTTGCATTGATTGAAAATCTCCAAAGAAAAGATTTAGGAATGTTTGAAGAGGCACGTGGCATAAATCGTTTGATTAGAAAATATGGCATTACTCAGGAACAAGCTGCAATACAACTAGGTAAAAAGCAATCTACTGTTGCCAATAAGCTAAGACTGCTTAGACTATCCTATGACGAGCAAGACTGGATTATTCAAGCCGGTTTATCAGAAAGACACGCAAGAGCTTTGCTAAAAATTCAGAATGAGGACAGTAGAAAGGAAGTACTGTCACATATTATTGCAGAAAATTTAAATGTAAAAGAAACAGAAAAGTATATATCTTCATTACTGGATAATAAAAAGGTACAACCCTTACATAATAATGTTGATAAAAAAATAGTAGTAAAGGATGTACGAATATTTGTTAATACCATAAGTCGAGCAGTTGATACTATGCGTATGTCGGGAATTGACGCAGTTAGTAACAAAGAAGAAACTGATGACTATATTGAATATACAGTGAAAATTCCCAAAGAAACAGCACTAGAGAAATCTAGATGCTTAAAAGTGCTTTCCTCTTAGGATGGAGAAATTTATTTCTTTATCCGATCCACTCATACCCATTTCCTTATCTGAACCCCTTGCCAAAGGTCACACAGTAATGTGTGGCCTTTTGGCGTTATGTTTCACGTGAAACAATAATAGTGTGAAACAGAGAAAAATCTGAAAATATATAATAGAAATCACAGTAAATACTTTAATTTTCACTATAGGTATGGTATAATTTAAGGGTACGAAAGAATATTATGAATTTTTAAGGTGAAAAAATGACAAAAGTAATTGCAGTTGCAAACCAAAAAGGTGGTGTAGGCAAGACTACCACTGCAGTAAATTTAGCCGCATCCCTTGGTTTATATAATAAAAAAGTATTACTAATTGATGTTGACCCTCAAGGAAATTCAACAAGCGGACTGGGTATTGACAGAAGAAATGTTAAGAACAGTACATATACAATTTTAACAGATAGAATACCGGCAGAAGAATGTATAGTTGAAACAGAGTTTCAAGGTCTTTCACTTTTACCAAGTGATATTAACCTTGCCGGTGCTGAGCTTGAAATTGCCGATTATCCACACAGAGAGTCAATTCTAAAGAATTCTGTAGTGTCTATTAAACAAGAATTTGACTATATTATAATTGACTGCCCACCATCTCTTGGTGTTATCACAACTAACGCTCTAACTATGGCAGATACAATTTTAGTGCCAATTCAATGCGAATATTATGCACTTGAAGGTTTAAGTCAGCTAATGGCTACAGTTAGAAGAGTAAAAAGAATGTACAACCCACACCTTGATATTGAGGGTGTGTTGCTTACAATGTATGACGGAAGACTTAATTTGACGCAACAAGTAGTAGCTGAGGTAAAGAAGTTCTTTCCTAAGAAAGTATTTGCCACAGTTATTCCTAGAGGTGTTAGATTATCAGAAGCACCTTCCTTTGGTATGCCTTGTTATTATTTTGATAAGAAATGTAAAGGTACTGAGGCTTACCTTTCTCTTGCAACAGAAATTATAAAGAAGGAGAAAAGTAATGGCTAAAAAAAGTGGACTAGGCAAGGGTTTGTCGGCAATCTTTATGGAAAATGAAAGTGAAGACCAGAATAATACCGTAACACTTAATATTTCTGAGATTGAGCCTAACAAAGACCAACCAAGAATGGACTTTGATGATGAATCTTTAGCTGAACTTGCTGAAAGCATCAGTAAGCATGGTATCTTACAACCACTACTAGTAAGACCACTACTTTATGGTGGTTATCAGATTGTAGCCGGTGAAAGAAGATACAGAGCATCACGAATGGCCGGTTTAACAGAAGTACCGGTTGTTATTAGAGAACTTGACGACAAAGAAACAATGGAAATTGCCCTTATTGAAAACTTACAGAGAGAAAATCTAACTCCTGTAGAAGAAGCTAAGGGTTACAAAACATTGATGGATACTTATGGCTTTACACAAGAACAAGTTTCTGAGTCTGTAGGTAAGAGTCGATCGGCAGTTGCTAACTCGTTACGATTGCTTAATTTACCGGAAGAAGTACTTATCTTACTTGCTGACGGTAGAATTTCCAGTGGTCATGCAAGAGCATTACTTTCACTAGAAAATGTAGCTGATATGATTACTATTTCCCAAGAAATACTTGATAAGGACTTATCAGTTAGACAAACAGAAAAGATTACTCAAAATTTAAAGAAAGAAAAGAAAGAACCACCAAAGAAAGAAGAAAAGCCAAACTTCTTTAAAGAAGTAGAACTTGCACTAAATGAAAACTTAGGCAGAAAAGTCTCTGTTTCTAAAAAGAGTAAAGGTAAGGGTGGTACTATCACACTTGAATTTTACAGTCAAGATGACTTGATTGAAATTGCAAATAAATTAGAGGTTAAGGAATAAGGAGAACAAAAATGATTGATATTAAATTTCTAAGAGAAAACCCAGATGTTGTAAAACAGAATATTAAGAATAAGTTTCAGGACAGCAAACTTCCACTTGTTGACGAAGTAATTGAATTTGACAAGAAGTCAAGAGCAGTTAAGCAAGAAGCTGACCAGCTAAGAGCTAACAGAAACAAGTTTAGTAAGCAGATTGGTGCTTTATATGGTCAGGGCAAGAAAGAAGAAGCTGAAGAAATGAAGAAGCTTGTTACTGAACAGGGTGACAGACTAGCTGAACTTGAAAAGCAAGAAGCTGAACTACAGGAAGAAGTAACAAGCAGAATGATGGTTATTCCTAACATTATTGATAAGTCAGTTCCTATCGGTAAAGATGATAGCGAAAATGTAGAAGTTCAGCGTTATGGCGAACCTAAAGTACCTGATTTTGAAGTACCATATCACACAGATATTATGGAAAGATTTGATGGTATTGACCTAGATTCTGCTCGTAGAGTTGCAGGTAACGGTTTTTACTATTTAATGGGTGATATTGCAAGACTTCATAGTGCAGTTATCTCTTATGCAAGAGATTTTATGATTAACAGAGGCTTTACTTACTGTGTACCACCATTTATGATTCGTTCAGATGTTGTTACAGGTGTTATGAGCTTTGCTGAAATGGATGCTATGATGTACAAAATCGAAGGTGAAGACTTATATCTAATCGGTACATCAGAACATTCAATGATTGGTAAATTCAAAGACCAAATGCTAAAGGAAGAAGACCTACCTTATACACTAACTTCATACTCACCATGTTTCCGTAAAGAAAAGGGTGCTCACGGTATTGAAGAAAGAGGTGTATATCGTATTCATCAGTTTGAAAAGCAGGAAATGATTGTTGTATGTAAGCCTGAAGATAGTATGGAATGGTACGACAAACTATGGCAGAATACTGTTGATTTATTCCGTTCAATGGATATTCCTGTTAGAACACTGGAATGTTGTTCAGGTGACTTAGCAGACCTTAAGGTTAAGTCTGTTGATGTTGAAGCATGGTCACCAAGACAGAAGAAGTATTTTGAAGTTGGTTCTTGCTCAACTTTAGGTGATGCTCAGGCTAGAAGATTAAAGATTAGAGTATCAGGTAAAGACGGCAAATACTTTGCACATACACTAAACAACACAGTTGTTGCACCTCCAAGAATGTTAATTGCATTCCTAGAAAATAACCTAAATGAAGATGGTTCTGTAAATATTCCTGAAGTACTTCGTCCATATATGGGTGGTATGGATAAAATCGTTCCAAAGAAATAATGATAACAAAAATGCCTATCCTTTCGGATAGGCATTCTTAATAACTATAAATAGTTTTCCTTATTAAATTCTCAAAATGATGAAAACTTTAGCTGTTTGAAAGTATCTTTTTAACCTTAGTTTTCTTAGTATAGTTGTTGGAAAGTTTATAGAACTTTCTTCTTTGCTTTTCCATTTTGTTGATAGCTTTTCTAACTTTGCGATTTTTACAGAATTCATATTCATCACGAATAAGTCTTTCTGCATCATAGTAAGCATACCTTTTCTTAGGTTTAGCATCAACCAAAGTGAATTCTTCAATAAAGTTCTTTAGAAACTGCTTTCCGGTATAGTTTTCATCTTCAAATAGGGTAGTGATTTGTTCATCACAAATTTCCATTTGATTGCGAAGAAGGTTTCTGACTTCAAGAATTTGATTACGCACTTCCTCAGTATTGTTGTCAATTCTGGTAGTCAATAAGCTAAGCTCTGTAAACTTAATTTCATAAATTTTTTTAATTACATTTATAATAGAAATAATGTTATTTTCAACACTTGTTGGTAGTTTAATTTCCTTGTTTTTCAAAAGTGTTCACCTCACAAATACTTTACTTATAATATATCATACTACGGTGTATTTTTCAACAAAATAACAGGGAAAATGTTGAAAATTATCTTGAATTTACAGGGCATTAATGGTATAATAATTGTCAATAAATAAAATAGGTAAGTATATATTTAGGAGGAAATGAGCCATGATTAATGAAGAAAAATTTGTTAAAGAAGCACTCACTTTTGATGATGTACTTCTAATTCCTGGTAAGTCAGACGTAGAACCTAAAGATGTCAACATCTCTACACATCTTACTAAGAAAATCAAGCTAAACACACCACTTATGACTGCTGCTATGGATACAGTTACTGAATCTGAAATGGCAATTGCTATTGCTCGTGAAGGTGGTATCGGTATTATCCATAAGAATATGTCTATCGAAGCACAAGCTGATATGGTTGACAGAGTTAAGCGTTCAGAAAACGGTGTTATCACAAATCCTTTCTATCTATCACCTGAAAAGACAGTTGCAGAAGCTGATGAACTTATGGGTAAGTTCAAGATCTCAGGTGTTCCAATTTGTGAAAATGGAAAGTTTGTTGGTATTATTACTAACAGAGATATGGCATTCTTAAGTGAAGAAGATTTTAAGCAACCAATCTCAGAAGTTATGACTAAGGAAAACCTAATCACTGCTCCTGTTGGTACAACACTTCAAGAAGCTAAAGAACTACTAAAGAAACATAAAGTAGAGAAACTTCCTCTTATTGATGAAAAGGGCAACCTAGGTGGCCTTATCACAATTAAGGATATTGAAAAGTCAATTCAGTATCCAAACTCATCAAGAGATGAAAAGGGTAGACTACTATGTGGTGCTGCTATCGGTGCTACTCCTGATGTACTTGATAGAGTTGATGCACTTGTAAAGGCAGGTGCTGATGTACTTGTTCTTGACTCTGCTCACGGTCACAACAGTAACATTGTTAAGAGTGTTGCTAAGGTTAAGGCTGCTTATCCTGATGTTCAGCTTATTGCCGGTAATGTTGCAACTGCTGAAGCTACTCACGACCTAATTGAAGCCGGTGCTGATGCAGTTAAGGTTGGTATTGGTCCGGGTTCTATCTGTACAACAAGAGTTGTTGCAGGTATCGGTGTACCTCAGGTTACTGCTATCTTTGATGCAGCAAGAGAAGCTGAAAAGTATGGTGTGCCTATTATAGCCGATGGTGGTATTAAGTACAGTGGTGACATTGTTAAGGCTCTTGCTGCTGGTGGTTCAGTAGTAATGGTTGGTTCACTTGTTGCCGGTTGCAAAGAATCTCCTGGTGAAACAGAAATTTATCAGGGCAGACAGTTCAAGGTTTACCGTGGTATGGGTTCACTTGCTGCAATGGGCAAGGGTTCTTCAGATAGATACTTCCAGGGTGGTAACAAGAAACTTGTTCCTGAAGGTGTTGAAGGTAGAGTACCTTACAAGGGACCTTTAGCAGATACAGTATTCCAGATGATTGGTGGTATCAGAGCCGGTATGGGTTATACAGGTTGTGCTACAATCACAGACCTACACGAAAAGGCTAAGTTCTGTAAGATTTCAGGTGCAGGTCTAAAGGAAAGTCATCCACATGACATTCAGATTACTAAGGAAGCTCCTAACTATAGCTTTAATGTATAATTAAAAACTTTGATTTTAAACAGGGTTCTCACTTGAGGACCCTGTACTTATATTATTATGGAAAATAAACTTATATATTTATATAGCCTTTATGAATTAGTAAAGGCTGATATGGACAAAATAAAGATACCATATACTAAGAATGTACCAATAAAAATAAATAACAGAGCAAAGAGAATGCATGGTTGTTGTAGAAAGGTCAATGGTAACTTTGTAATAGAAATATCTGACTTTCTTTTTAATTATTCGAAAGAAGAGATAATGAACACAATTGCCCATGAATTAATACACACCTGTTATGGTTGCTTCAATCATGGTAAAAGGTTTAAATACTATTGTGATAAGATAAATCAGCTTGGTTACAATGTTACAACCACATATAAAGGGAAAGAGGTAACACAAATTCAAAACGAAGCAAAGTACCTTGTTATGTGTGAAAACTGTAATACCAAAATGTATAGAATGAAAAAGTCAAAATTAATCACAAATTCTCAGCTTTATAGGTGTTCAAAGTGTAAAGGAAAGCTAAGGGTATATAAAATTATAAAAAAATAAAAAAAGTTTCAAAAAACACTTGCAATTCTCATTTTTATATAGTATAATAACATTCGTCTTAGAGAGGAAATAAGACGAAAAGACGCTTTTGAAGTCTTTACTAAAAGAAATAAGAAATTTTTTTGTAAAAATTCTTAAAAAAGTATTGACAAATACAAACTTTTAGTTTATAATTATTTATGCTGACTTCCAAAAAGAAAGCGCAAAATACGGCGGAATAGCTCAGCTGGCTAGAGCATTCGGTTCATACCCGAAGTGTCGTAGGTTCAAGTCCTATTTCCGCTACCAATATGGCCCGGTGGTCAAGCGGTTAAGACACCGCCCTTTCACGGCGGTAACACGGGTTCGATTCCCGTCCGGGTCACCAAAATTCGCTGGTGTGGTGGAATAGGCAGACACAAGGGACTTAAAATCCCTCGGACTAATAATCCGTACCGGTTCAAGTCCGGTCACCAGCACCAAATGCTGGGACTACCTTGTGTAACATCAGCATATCGGTTTAGACACCTTTTTAGGTGTCTTTTTTCTTTTGTTATTTTTTCTGGGTATTAAAAAAGAGTGTGGCTTTTATAAGTCACACTCTAGTTTTTTATTCAAATAATTCCGGATGCATTCTTGAATAGTGGAAAATATATTGTTGTGCAATACCGGCATAAGGACCAAAGTCACTACCTGTCATATTAGGAAATAGCTTTTCCATTGCTCTTTTCATCCATACATCAATAGGAAATGCCTCAATTCTATGAAAGCCAAACAGTAGGGTACAGTCAGCTACCTTAACACCAACACCTTTAATTTTGCATAACTCAGCTTTTGCATCATCATAGGAAAGACCTCTGCATTTATCAAGGTCAACTTCACCGGTTGCAACCTTTTGACTGGCATCAATAATATATTTATTTCTAAAACCGGCTCTAATAGGGGATAAGTCCTCAGGTGTTAGTTGTGACAGATTTTCAGCAGTAGGAAAGGTAAAGTAATCTGTATTATCAATCCTATCACCAAAGGTTTCACATAGCCTTTCTACAATACCTTTAATTCGTTTTATATTGTTGTTTTGACTTATTATAAAGGTACAAAGTGCCTCCCAAGAGTCTTGTTGCAAAATTCTTATACCTGAGGCATATTCTGAGGCTTCCTTTAATATAGGATGAATTTCACTAACTTCTTTTCTGATTTTGTCATAATCAAGTTCAAGGTCAAAGTACTTTTTCCATATGTTTTCAAAGTCCTCAATACTACTGTTTTCTATTATAAAGTCACTGCCATTAAGTTTAACAGTAACAACCTTACCATAGGCAACACCTGTAAAAGATTTGTCAGAGTTTTCAACCCATCTAAAGGATTGACCACAATCCAAAGTTTCAGCTAAATTCAGTGCAGTAACATTATGTACTACAACATTATTGTAAATTAATTCATAATTCATTATATTCACCACAATTATTATAGCATAAATAAAAGTTATATGATATACTTAATGTATCTTAAATTAAGGATGTAAGCTATGAAAGAAGATATACGTACAATACCGATTAATGATATATTTATGGAGAAAAAGGGTTGTCCTTTTTGTACTATGGAAAAAATGCTTGAGAAAATTCAAGTTGACTATATTATAGGTGATGCTATGATGGAGCCTAATACCAGAATAGAAACCAACAAAAAAGGTTTTTGTCACAGACATTTTTCAATGATGCAACAGTCCGGTAAAAAGCTACCCAATGCACTTATTATGGAAAGCCACCTACAAGAAATTATTGATGCATTACCTAAAGGTAAAAAGCCCGATAAAAAGTTCTTAGCAAAAATAAAAGAGCTGACTCACAGTTGTTATGTTTGTGACAGAATAGAAAGCAATATGAATCACCTTATCCAAATTGTTTTTACAGAATGGAAAAAGGGCAATGATCTTCAAAATCTTTACAAAGACCAAGAATTTATTTGTCTTGAACATTACGGAAAGGTACTTGAAAATGCAACCGGAAAGCTAAAGGGTAAGGATTTAACAGATTTCTACGAAACAACAACAAACCTTTTCAAAAACTATCTTCTTGAATTAAAAGAAGATACAACATATTTTTGCAGTATGTTTGATTATCGTAATCAAGGAAAAGATTGGGGTAAGAGTATCAATGTTATTGAAAGAAACATTGAATTCTTAACTAAAGAAAAACCATAAATAAAAAGGCAGTTCAAATGTGGAAAACTTGAACTGCCTATTTTTATTCAATGTTAAAGTCAAGAACAATCTTGTCTTTAGTAGGTTTAAACTGTGTCAGTTTAACACCGGCTGATGTTAACATTCTTTCTGATGCCTTAGTTGCATCAGTATCTTTATATTTATTAGATAAATATACAATTTCATTTATGCCTGACTGAATAATAGCCTTTGCACATTCATTACAAGGGAACAGTGATACATATAACTTTGCACCAACAAGTGACTTGCCACCGGCATTAAGAATTGCATTTAACTCTGAATGTACAACGAAAGGATATTTTGTTGCATTTGGTGCACCACTTCTGTCCCAAGGAAATTCATCATCGGAACAACCATAAGGAAAACCGTTGTATCCTGTTGATATAATAACATTTTCAGGATAAGGGCTGTCCTTGCCACTGACAATACAGCAACCTACCTGAGTATTAGGGTCTTTACTTCTCTGTGCTGCAAGTAAAGAAATACTCATAAAGTATTCATCCCAGCTTATATAATCTTGTCTTTTCATATACTCACCTCATAAGGTACTTTGATTATATTGTACAATCTTAGAATATATAAGTCAATAAAAAAGCCATCCAAAATCATGGATGGCTTAGTGTTATTTAGGTTTCAAAAATTATAGCATTGCTGCACCGATAATACCGGCATCATTACCTAGAGATGCAGTACAAATAACAGTCTGCTTTTCGTTGTATTTTGTGATTCTTTCTTTCTCAACAATAGCTCTTACAGGAGCAAGTAGGTTTTCACCTTGTCTGCAAACGCCACCACCGATACAGATAATATCAGGCTGGAAGATGTTTACGATATTTACAAGACCTGTTGCTAGGTAGCCAACATACTTGTTGATAACTTCTTTACCTGTTGCGTCACCTGCAAGCATTGCGTCAAATGGTGTCTTACCGTTAACCTTGTTAATGTCACCACCAACAGACTTTAGCATATATGAGAATTCAGCATTTTCATTCATAATAGCTTCTTTAGTCATTCTGATTAGTGCATTAGCTGATGCGTATGCTTCCCAGCAACCTTTTCTGCCACAACCACATTCTTGACCATCTTTAACGATTACCATATGACCAAGTTCTGCACCGGCATAGTTGCTACCACTATATAGCTTACCGTCAATGATGATACCACCACCAACACCTGTACCAAGTGTAATAGCTACTGCATTCTTACAGCCTTTTGCTGAACCTGCTAGGAATTCACCCCAAGCAGCAGCATTGGCATCATTTTCAATCTTTACATACTTATGAAGTCTTTCTTCAAGCATCTTGCTGATTTCCCAGTTTTGGAAACGCAAGTTAGGACAAGTTTCTACAATTCTTGTTTCAGGATTTACTGCACCCGGTACACCAATACCAATGTGTGCAATATCATCCATTGTTAGATTTGCTCTGGCAATAGCTTCTCTAACGATTTCTGCCATTGAGTCACATACTTCACTTTCAGGTCTAGGAATAGCAGTTTTACACTCTGCTCTTGCAATAATGTTAAATTCTTTATCTACAACACCTGCAACAATATTTGTACCACCAAGGTCGATACCTATTTTATATTCGTTCATGGGAATTAACCTCCTATTATTTATGCTAAGAATTATACCACAAATAGGTACTATTTTCAATGGTAATCATCAGAAAATGGGATAAATGCTGAATTATTTTTAAAAATAGCAAATGAGTATAAGTGAGTATATAAGAGAATAAAGGAGTATTTGAGAGATTGTACAAAGATAAATTAAAATATTTCAAAAAAGTGTTGACTTCTCTTTACAAAGGTGATAAAATCATCTTTGCAATTAAAGATTAACGAACAAGGAGGACAATTTTATGTCAACTTATATGGCTAAAAAAGGCGAAGTTGAACGCAAGTGGTATGTAATTGACGCTAAGGGCAAGACTCTTGGTAAGGTTGCTGCTGAAGCTGCTACTCTTCTAAGAGGTAAGCACAAAGTAACATACACACCACATGTTGACTGTGGTGATCACGTAATCGTTGTAAACTGCAAGGACATCGTTCTAACTGGTAATAAACTAACTCAGAAAGTTTGGTACAGACACACAGGTTATATCGGTCATCTAAAGGCTACACGCTATGATACACTTATGGCTACACGTCCTGAAAAGGCTGTTGAACTTGCTGTTAAGGGTATGCTACCTGATAACTCACTAGGTAGAGCACAGATTCTAAGACTAAGACCATTTGCAGGTGCAGAACACAACCATGCTGCTCAGTCACCTGAAGCATATGAAATTTAAGGAAGGAGGCTATTATAATGTACGATAAGACACCATTTTTCTATGGCACAGGTAGAAGAAAATCATCAGTAGCTCGTGTAAGACTATATCAGGGTACTGGTAAGATCACAATCAACGACAGAGATATCGACGAATATTTCGGTCTTGATACACTAAAGCTAATCGTTCGTCAGCCTCTTGAACTAACAGAGACAGGCGAAAAGTTCGATGTTGTATGTAGAGTTGCAGGCGGTGGCGTTACTGGTCAGGCCGGTGCAATCCGTCACGGTATTTCAAGAGCACTTCTACAGTACGATAGTGAAAACCTAAGATCAGCACTTAAGAAAGCTGGCTTCTTAACTCGTGACCCTCGTATGAAGGAAAGAAAGAAGTACGGTCTAAAGGCTGCTCGTCGTGCACCACAGTTCTCAAAGAGATAATTTTTTTGCACAACATATATTATTTCCCTTGGAGTTATTCCAAGGGAATTTCTTTTATAAGGAATTGTTTATAAATATAAGGATTATGGGAAAAGGATAATATACTATGAATTTTTTAGAAGAAAGAATAGTTAAAGACGGCATTGTAAAAGAGGGTAATGTTCTTAAGGTTGACAGTTTCTTAAATCACCAAATGGATATTGACCTATTTAATCAGATGGGTGAAGAATTTAAGAAAAGATTTGAAGGCAAGAACATCAACAAGATTGTTACTATTGAGGCTTCCGGTATCGGTATTGCTTGTGTAGTAGCTCAGCACTTTGGTGTACCGGTTGTTTTTGCTAAAAAGTCAAAGAGCATTAACATTGAAGGTGATATGTATATTGCTGAGGTTGAGTCTTTCACTCATAAGTGTAAGAACCAAGTTATTGTTTCTAAGAAGTTTTTAAATGAAGATGACCATGTACTTGTTATTGATGACTTTCTAGCTAATGGTTGTGCATTACAGGGTCTTATCTCTATTATTAACCAGGCCGGTGGTAAAGTAGAAGGTATCGGCATTGCTATTGAAAAAGGTTTCCAGGTTGGTGGCAATATTATTCGTAACCTTGGTTATCAGCTGGAGTCACTTGCTATTGTTGAAGATATGGATGCTAAGACAGGCAAGATTACTTTTAGGGAACAGTAAGAGGTACATAATGGCTAAAGAAAAAGTTAATAATAAAGAGATGGATGCAATATATACCCTTAATGGAAAGATTAATCCTTTAAAGGCCTTTCCTTTTGGACTACAACATATCCTTGCAATGTTTGTTGCAAATATTACACCTATCATTATTGTAGCAGGTGCATCAGGTTTATCTACTAAAGATGCAAGTATGTTACTTCAAAGTGCAATGATAATTGCCGGTATCGGTACACTTATTCAGCTGTTTCCACTTTGGAAAGTAGGTTCGGGACTTCCTATTGTTATGGGCATTAGCTTTACATTCGTTTCCCTGGCTTGTACAGTAGGTGCACAGTATGGTTATGGTACTATCATAGGTTCTGTACTTATTGGTGGCTTGGTAGAAGGTGTGTTGGGACTATTTGCAAAGTATTGGATTAAGATAGTTTCTCCAATAGTAGCAGCCACAGTTGTTACTGCCATTGGTTTCTCACTTCTATCAGTAGGTGCTCAGTCCTTTGGTGGTGGTTCAGGTGTTGATAACTTCGGTGCAGTTGAACATTGGATTCTTGGTATGGTTACACTTGTTAGTTGTATTTTGTTCAACATTTTTGCAAAAGGATTCTTAAAGCAACTTTCAGTATTATTTGGTCTTGTTGTAGGCTATATTTTAGCTTTATTTATGGGTATGGTTGACTTCTCAGCATTTAAAGATGTTAGTGTTATTTCACTACCTCATATCCTTCCATTCAAGCCTGAATTTAATATAAATGCAATTATTGCATTCGTACTAATCTTTATGGTTTCAGCTACTGAAACTATCGGTGACACATCAGCACTTGCATCTTCAGGTTTAAACAGAGATGCAACGACTAAAGAAACTTCCGGTTCTATTGCTTGTGATGGATTTGTAAGCTCATTGTCCTCTGTATTTGGCTGTTTACCTATCACATCATTTAGCCAAAATGTCGGTCTTGTAGCAATGACTAAGGTTGTTAATAAATATGCTATTGCTACAGGTGCCGGTATTATGATTCTTGCCGGATTTTTCCCTTATATTGGTACACTTCTTGCAACATTACCTAGTGCAGTTCTTGGTGGTTGTACAATTATGATGTTCGGTACAATTGTTATTAGTGGTGTACAGATGATTGGTAAATGTGGTTTCTCTCAGCGTAATATTACTATTGCAGCACTATCCCTTAGTGTTGGTCTTGGCTTTACTCAGTGTCCGGAAATTTTTGATATTTTCCCAACACTTGTTAAGACAGTATTTGCAGAAAACTGTGTTGCACTTGTATTTGTAACTGCAATTATCCTTAACCTTATCCTTCCTAAAAATATGGAACAACAGTAATTTTATTACTTATATATAACACATAAAAAGGCATTCTCAATGAGGATGCCTTTTTATGTGGAAAACTTTTTAGTTTTAGTATCTTGACATTTACTGTTTAGAGTTGTTAAACTGTAGTTAATAATTATTAATAAAACCATATTAATATGGAAAACATAGGAGATATAATTATGAGTTTAGATATGAAAGAAAGAATGTTAAATGGCAAGCCTTGTTTGTCATTTGATAAAGTATTAGAAGAAGAAAAACGACATCAGCAGAGATTGCAGTTTAAATTTAACAACCTTGACCCTTATGATTCTAAAGGTAGAATTGCACTTCTTAAAGAAATGCTAGGGGGAACAGGTGAAAGAGTATGGATGGAAAGACCTATCTACTTTGATTATGGCAAGAATATATATGTAGGTGAAGGCTTTTATGCCAATACCGGTGTAACTATTCTTGACGGTGCAAAGGTTACTATCGGTGACAATGTTTTTCTTGCTCCATATGTAGGTATTTATACTGCAGGTCATCCTGTTCATCCTTATCCAAGAAATTTAGGGATTGAATACAATTTTCCTGTAACTATCGGTGACAATGTGTGGGTGGGTGCTCAGACAGTAATTAATCCGGGTGTTACTATCGGTAGCAATGTTGTTATCGGCTCAGGTAGTGTGGTAACTAAGGACATTCCTGACAATGTAATTGCAGTTGGTAATCCTTGTAGAGTAATAAGAAAAATTACCGAGGAAGACAGAAATTATTATTTTAGAAATATGGAAATTGATAAAGAACTATATGATTATGCCGAAACAGGTGTTGATATAGAAAATAACTTTGAAAGTCAATGAGAATAGGAGAATGTTATGAAGAAAGGGATAATCTTTGATTTAGACGGTACACTATGGGATACTGTTAACCTTGCGGTAAAGGGTTGGAATGAAGTTTTAAGCAAATATGACTTTTGCAAATTATTAACAAGACCATTAATGGAAAGTTATATGGGCAAAACTTTGGAGCAAATTGCAGAACTTCATATGCCTGACCTTGACTATGATACAAGAATGAAAATAGCTAAAGAGTGTGACAAAAATAGCTATAAGGTGCTAAACTCAAGTTGTGGAGAAATTTATCCTAAGGTAGAAGAAACACTTAACAGTATGAAGGATGAATATTCCTTCTATTGTGTAAGTAATAGCGAGAACGGATATGTTCAAATTTTTATGGAAGTTTCTCACCTAGGTTATTTGTTTGATGACTTTGAAATGGCAGGTAGAACCGGTAAATGCAAAGGTGAAAATATCAAGATGGTTGCAGAAAGAAACAACCTTGATATGGCTTGTTATGTTGGTGATACTGTTATGGATAAAGAGGCATCTGCTATTGCTAATGTACCATTTATCTATGCTAAGTATGGCTTTGGTGATACTGATAGTGAGTTTGTACTTCAGCAGTTCTCTGATTTACCTAAGGTAGCTAAAGAAATTTTTCAATAAAAAATAAGGTGGGTGCTATTAATTAGTACCCACCTTTTCTATATATTGTTATGGTTTAATAATGTTGATTTCGTCAAAATTAAGTAGCTTAATACCTAACTCATTAAGCTCATTTACACATTCATCTCGTAAATCAGTCTTTAACATAAATGTAGGTGTATGTGCATCAAAACCGATTACAGCAGTATTTCCAACTTTCTTAGCAATATTCCAAAATACCTTGTTAGGATAGTTCCTACCGTAATATTTACCCAGCATATTGTATTCTAAAGGAATATTAAGTTCCTTTGCTTTTTCACAAAGTCTAGTCATTTCTTTTATATATACTTCTTCACTGCCTTTATGATTAACCAAGTCAGGATGACAGAGATAAGTGAAAACACCTTTCTTTAAACCTTCAATTACTTGGTCTGTGTATTTCTTTAGGTAGTCGTCACCACCACGCTCACCGGTATAAAACTGTTCTTCATCATATTCATTACCGATTAGGTGTTCACCAAGAATTAAGTAGTCTGTATCTAAATCTCTTATAGTTTTAATAAGTTCATCATAGGTTTCAGGATAATATTCAGTTTCAAAGCCTAAAAGAATTTTAATGTCATCCTTGTATTCCTCAGCTAAATCTCTAACTGACTGTGCATATTTTTCCACAAAAATAGGACGCATACGGAAGTGACTGTAGTAGTTTGGCTTTTTGAAGAATTGAGGACAATGGTCGGAAAATCCCAGCACCTTAACACCGGACTGAATTGCATATTCAACATATGCCTTGTCTTCACCTGTAGCATGATTACATCTGAATGTATGTGTATGAAGATTATATAACATATCAAATCTCCTTTATATATTAATATAAGTAAAGCCTTCTATTACTAGAAGGCTTTAGTAGTATATGTTTTAAGCAGGTTGTTTATCCTCTAGACGAGGACCCTTTTCGCCATTATCTTTATCCTTAGCAAATAGAATCTTTAGGATAATAGGAGCAATGATAGTTGTAAGTACAACAACAATTACCAGTGGACCAAATAGCTTAGGGTCCATTAGACCACAGCTTTCACCTTTCTTAGCAACGATAAGAGCAACTTCACCTCTTGAAATCATACCTGCACCAATCTGGAAACATTCTTTTGTTGAGTAGCCACAAATCTTACCACCTAAGGCACAACCGAATAACTTAGTTGCTACAGCAACAATAGTGATTAGAATTGCAAATACCAGTAGTGAAACTGTTAATTCAGGCATTTCGATTGTTAGACCGATACAAGCAAAGAAGATTGGAGAAAGTAACATATATGATAGTGTAGAGAATCTGTTTACTAGGTATCTCTTACGATTAGTCATTGAAAGTACAAGACCTGCAACATAAGCACCTGTAATATCAGCAACACCAAAGAATACTTCAGCTACGAATGAAGATACTAGGCAGTAAGCAAAAGCAATAATAACATGTCTTCTACTATCTCTTGAAGTATGCTTGTTCATCCACTTGTATATCTTTAGCATAATGAAACCAAGAATTGCAGCAAAGATAAAGAATAGAACAATCTTGATTAGTACAAACCAAATGTTTACATCCTTACTCTTGAAGCTTGTGATGATTGTTAAAGCAATAATACCCAGAACATCATCTATAATAGCAGCACCAAGAATTGCATTACTTGCAGGAGTATTTAACTTGCCAAGTTCCTTTAGTGTTTCAACAGTAATTGAAACAGAAGTAGCAGTTAGAACAACACCAATGAAAATAGATTTTAGTAATCTTTCTTGGCTGTTAGGGTCGTCAATAAAGTAGTAACTTGCAAAAGCACCAAAGATAAGTGGTGTGATAACACCGATAACTGCAATAATCAATGAGGCTTTACCACATTTTTTCATTTCCTGAACATCAGTTTCAAGACCTGCACCAAACATCAGTACAATAACACCAAGTTCGGAAAGCATACCGAATAGCTGATCAGAACCGGCTGCTTGTGAGAAGAAACCATCACCTGTACTCCAACCCACAATAGCATTTACAACAGGACCAAGAATAACACCGGCAACCAATGCACCAAGAACCTGTGGCAAACGAACCCATCGTGAGAAAAGTCCAAGTAGTTTTGTAGTTAGCAAAATTGCAGCTAAAACTAAAAGATAGCTGTAACTATGCAAACTTGTTAGATCAATAAAATCCATTTTTTAACCCCCGTTTTTAACACCCTCTATATACTATATATAATAGAAAGAAAATTAGATTAATAATGTTCGTTTCTACGATAAAAGTAATAGAAAAATGTCTTATAAAATTGTGAGCGTTTCCTGTCATAAAAACACCCCAAAATCAACTTCATTATATACCCATTTACCTTAAAAGTCTATACGAAAAATTCAATAAAAATAGCTCTTTTTGCAGAAAAAGAATAAAAAATCAGTCCAAAATAGGGGAGAAAACAGTATTTATTACAGAGTTGTAACAAATATTATTTTTGCATTTAATAAATTAAATGGAGAAAACCTAGATTTAATGGGATTTCTCAAATTTCTGTAATAAATTTGTTTCTAAATCAGAACTAAAGATTACAGAAAAGTTACAGATAACTTTCTCTATTTTGCACAACAAAAAGCTGTTAATAATTCTTTTAAAGAATATAAATTTGGCAAGTCCAAAGGATTTTCACTCTTTGTTGTATATTATGCACAAATTCAAAGGCTGTTATATGTTTGACATAAACAAATCAAACGGATATACTATAGACCGTAGGCAAATTGCGTCTATGAAAAATTAAGAAAAGGAGAGTTAATTATTATGGCTATTAACAAGAAGAGCTTGTTTGTATTAGTTTCAATAGTGTTAACATTGGCTATTACTTTTGCAACAGTTCTTTCAGTTGCTGCTCTTACTAATGATGAAGCAACTTATGGCACAGATATGAATACTCCTACCACATCAAACATTAATACAGATAACATTTTGGATAAGGCTAGTCTTCAGCTTTCAGATGATGATGAAGTTATCAGAACAGACAACAACGGTCTTATCAGTATTACTATTTTAAAGGCTTTTCAACTTCCTATTGAACACAATGGAAAGACAACATCAGTTACTATGGCAAGTGGTACAGTTGCCGATGCACTTGATAAAGCCGGTATTACAGTAGCAAATGACGAGAAGGTTAGCCCTTCACTTACAACAGAAGTTGATAAGAATACTAGAATTGTTATTAACAAAACAGTAAACATTACTGTAACAGTAAGTGGCGAAACTGATTCTTACGAAGTACCTAAGGGTACAGTTAAGGAAGCCTTACAGAGCCTTGATATTGGATACAAAAAGGCTGACAAGCTAAATGTAAAGGCTAATGCAAAAGTTTATGACGGTATGGAAGTTAATGTAACTAAGGTTACTGTTAAGAATGTAAAGAAAACAAAGACTATTGACTTTGATACTAAGGTAACTAAGGATAGTTCAATGAAAAAGGGAACATCAGTTATCACTCAGTATGGTGTTGAAGGTAAAAAGGTAGTTACTAAGAAATGTACATATGAAGATGGTGTTCTTGTTTCTTCAAAGGTTGTTTCAACTAAGGTAACAAAGAAACCTGTACCACAGAAAAAGACAATTGGTACTAAGGTTACTAAGAAGAAAACTACTAAGAAAACTAACTCATATACAAGTGGTGGTAGTAACAACGGTGGCAACACATTCGTAGATAACAACGGTAACACAGTTAGCTACAAGAAGATTATTACAGGCTCAGGTACTGCTTATACAGCTCCTGCCGGTTCCGGTACAGCAACAGGTAAGCTAGCTCAGGTTGGTGGCGTAGCAGTTAACCCTAGCATTATTCCTTATGGCAGTAAACTTTATATTAAAGCATCTGACGGTAGTTATGTATATGGTTATGCAACTGCTGTTGATACAGGTGGTGCTTTAATGGATGGTTCAGCAATTGTTGACCTATTTATGGATTCATATGCTGACTGTGCTGCATTTGGTAGAAGAAATGTAACAATTTATGTTCTATAATTTATAGTTGATTACAGAGTAGCCCATTGGTTACTCTGTTTTTTTATGTGGAAAATTTTTTAAGCAAAGAAAAGGACTCCTAGATTATCATAAATCTAAGAGTCCTTATTTGTATGTGGAAAATTAAAGTGTTTTCATTTCTTCAAGTCTTTTAACTTTATTAGTTGCAGTTTTGATTAGTGGTTCTCTAGAAACCACAACACCTCTGATTGCTTTATATACAGGCAAAGTTCTGTTGATAGCTTTAACTTCTTGGAACAATGCTTGTTGAATTTCTTTTTCATCAGTTAGGTGGTAAACTCTTTCCATAGTTTTAGGATCATAAACAATCTTAACATGAATACGAAGGTCATCTTTGTCAGCACCATGTTGTTTACCATAGATTAATGATTCCTGTACACCTTCAATTTTGTTAACGATAGCTTCCATTTCTTCTGGGAAGATGTTTTTACCGTTCTTAAGAACAATAACATTCTTTTGACGACCACAAATAAAGATAAATCCATCCTCATCAATTTTTGCAAGGTCACCGGTATGAAACCAACCATTCTGTAAAACTTGTGCAGTAGCCTCAGCATTTGCGTAATAGCCCATCATAACATTAGGACCTTTTACCACCAGTTCACCAATACCGTTAGCATCAGGATTAGCAATTCTAGCCTCAACACTGGGAGCAGGTTTACCAACTGAGCCAAGTTTATAGTTTTCTTCATTTGCCATAGATACAACAGGTGAGGTTTCTGTTAAGCCATAAGCCTGTAGTAGGTTAAGACCAAGTTCTCTGTATCTTCTTTCGTAATCTCTATCAAGTGGTGCAGCACCACTGATTAGGTATCTAATGTTACCACCAAGCATATCGTGTATGTAGCTGAAAATTTCCTTTTTCTTTTCCATAGAATCGTGCTTATGTAGTTTCTTTAGCTTAACAATGTTCTTTTGCTTACCGGCTTTATCAAGGGCTTTGTTAACATGCTCAAAGATTTTCTCATACATAGCCGGTACACAAGCAAGGAAAGTAACCTTGTAGTCGTGTAAGTTTTTAACAATTCTTCTTGCACTGTCAGCAAAAACAATTTTAGCACCTTTATAAATAGGGAACAGAAAACCTACTGTACACTCAAATACATGGTTTAGTGGTAGGAAAGACAGAAAAATATCCTCATAACTAATATCCAGAATTTTGTCAATGTCTAAAAGATTAGAACAAATATTGTACTGAGAAAGTGCAACAACCTTTGATTGACTGGTTGTACCGGATGTGAACAACATAATGTTCATTGTGTAAGGATTGATTTTTGCATCAATATATTCATTAAATCCGGCATCAATTAGGTGATTACCGTATTCAGTCAGTTCTTTTTGACTGTAAACACCACCACTATGCTTTTCTTGATCCATAGAGATAAGGTGTCTTAGGTTGTTTTGTCCACCAAACTTAATTCTGGTCAATGCATCCTTATATTTTTCTGAATAAAAAATTGCACTAACCTCTGAACGCTCAATAACACTTTTAAGTTCATTTTCCGGTAAAGTCTTATCAATAGGAACAACAATACCAACACCACATACAATGGCAAGGTAAGCAATTTCCCATTCAATACGGTTTTCACCGATAATTGCAATTTTCTGACCTTTAAGTCCCATATTTATAAGACCTGTTCCAAGACCCTGTACCATATTCAGTACATCTTTATATGTGTAATGTGTAAAAGAATCATCACTGTTCTTTATTTGATAAGCGTCTTTTTCACCGTAAAGCATAGCTGATTTGTTAAGCATATCTTTCAAATTAGCTATTGCAGGAGGTGTAAATGTTACATTATCCATAATATTCTCCCAAAATTAAATATACTTATTTTATACTTAAATAATTTTAGCATATTAAAGTATGTTAAGTCAAACAATATAGTGTATATTATTCAACATTTTTTAGAAATATGTAAGTTTGTTAAAAAAATATCGAAATAAGGCCCTTTTTGTACTTATATTTCTTTAAATGATTTATAATGTATTTTCTATATTGTATAATACCATTGTAAGGCAATAAATTATTATGCCACAATTTAATTTACGGAGGAATTCAAAATGCCATTAGTAAATGCAAAAGAAATGCTTACAAAAGCAAAAGCTGGTCATTATGCAGTTGGTCAGTTTAACATTAATAACCTAGAATGGACAAAGGCTATTCTTCTAACAGCAGAAGAACTAAAGAGCCCTGTAATCCTTGGTGTATCTGAGGGTGCAGGTAAGTATATGTGTGGCTACAAGACAGTAGTTGGTATGGTAAACGGTATGCTAGAAGAACTTAACATTACAGTTCCTGTAGCACTTCACCTAGACCATGGTTCATACGAAGGCGCAAAGGCTTGTATCGAAGCTGGCTTCTCATCAGTAATGTTTGATGGTTCTCACTATGATATTGATGAAAACGTTGCAAAGACTACTGAATTAGTTAATATTTGTAATGAAAAGGGTCTATCAATCGAAGCAGAAGTTGGTTCAATCGGTGGCGAAGAAGATGGCGTTATCGGTGCTGGTGAATGTGCTGATCCTGAAGAATGTAAGAGAATTGCAGACCTAGGTGTAACAATGCTTGCAGCCGGTATTGGTAATATCCACGGTAAGTACCCAGCAAACTGGGCAGGTCTATCATTTGAAACACTAGACGCTGTTCAGCAGAAGACAGGCGATATGCCTCTAGTTCTTCACGGTGGTTCAGGTATCCCTGATGAAATGGTTAAGAAGGCTATCACTCTTGGCGTAAGCAAGGTTAATGTTAACACAGAATGTCAGCTAGCATTTGCTGAAGCAACAAGAAAGTATATTGAAGCCGGTAAGGATCAGGAAGGTAAGGGCTTTGACCCAAGAAAGCTTCTTGCTCCTGGTTTTGAAGCAATCAAGGCTACAGTAAAAGAAAAGATGGAACTATTCGGTTCTGTTAACAAGGCTTAAGATTATTTCGGAAAAACTTCCATTTTTCAAACTCCCTAACTTCGGTTGGGGAGTCTTTTTTATCTCTAAAGTTATATTTTGGGTTATATCCGTCACCTCTTGCGAATTTTCACACAATATCATCAAGAATGTGTGTAAAAATATTTTCTATTAAAAAGTGTTTTTATTTCACAAAACAATTTAAATTAAAAAAAGGTGCAGGTATATGCACCTCGTTACTAAAAGTCCCCTTTAGAGCAAATTAATGGCAAAAATTGCTATATAAAAGACTTTAAGAAATGACCTTCTTATATCTGCACCACCTTATGATGAAAATGAAAATTCCACATTACTAAACAATAATGTGGAAAACTTTTTTATTTTAATTTTTGTTCTTGGTTAAGATTAATCAGTTCTGTAAATTAGGGTTTGTGGGGATGATTAAATATGAAAGTGTAAACTATGTCCTTGTATAAACTGTAAATTATCTGGTTGTATAATTCATAATACAACAATATTTTGTAGCATAAACAGTACCGATTTTTATATCATATTATGGCTTACAGTCGTAGGGGCGAACATTGTTCGCCCGTTAAAAAGTGTGGTACCTATGGGGCTATTGTCCTGTTTACAGATTATAAATTTATATAATATTCACATAGGGCAATATACCAATAAAGAGGATAATTTGCTCGGTCCACCAATGGTGGAC
The DNA here is from genome assembly GCA_934476515.1 of uncultured Ruminococcus sp. Lineage (GTDB taxonomy): Bacteria > Bacillota > Clostridia > Oscillospirales > Acutalibacteraceae > Ruminococcoides > Ruminococcoides intestinihominis. The sequence continues at coordinate 57,885 of CAKSNZ010000009.1, forward strand.
CCTACACCTGTGAGTCATAGTTCCATATGATTTTATGGTATATATTCTCACTACAAATTTTCTTTTACTCACAATCAAAACTAAAAGACAAACCCAAATTTGTAGGGCAAACTTTATTATACTTTACCCACAAACAAAATTGAAAAACCCAAATTTGCACACCTAACATAAACTAAAGAATCAAACCTTATTGATGAAAACCGGAAACATTGCCTCTTTCCATAGCACCAAAGAGCTTAGCTTTAATGTCAGGGTAAGTTTTTTCAAGGTTTGCAATGTATTCTTTGGTATTTTGTCTTTCTGTAACACCATCGGCAGGACATTTGCTTTTTACTATCGGAAGATTTTCTCTTTTACAAGCATTGGCAACTTCGTTTTCCCATAGGTAAAGCATAGGTCTTATAAGGGTAATATCTTTTCTTGAAAGATATGTTACCGGACTAAAACAACCAATCTTGCCACCGTTAAATAGGTTAATAAGGAAAGTTTCAATTGCATCATCACCATGGTGACCTAAAGCAATTTTGTTACAACCGTTTTCTTTTGCACAGTTGTGAATAATTCCTCTCCTCATTCTGGCACATAGGGAACAAGGGTTAGGTTCTTTTCTGTCCTCAAAGATAATGTTGTATAAAGAAGTTTTCCTTATAATATACTCAACATTAATTTTTTCGCAAAGTTCTTTAATTGCTTGGTAGTTACCCGGTTTATTTTCAAAGTAAGGGTCAACAGTAATAGCTTTTACTGTAAACTTTTTTGGGTAAAAGTCCCTTAACCTTGCTAATGCACATAAAAGTACAAGACTATCCTTTCCACCGGATACACCAACTGCAATACAGTCATTTTCTTCAATCATATTGTATTTATCGATACAAGCTCTAAATTTTCCTAGTATCTTATCCATAACATTTATTATATACTATTGAAAATAAAAAAGAAATAGGGTATAATAAAAACACTTTGAAAAAAATAGGTGATTTTATGAAAAGAACAATGACACTAGTTGCTGCAATTTTAATGTTAGCATTATGTATTACAGGTTGTGCAACAACAACTCAGCAAAAAGATGTAAAGGTAAAGCTATCTGATACTTTACAGACACTAAAAGATAAAATGGTAGATGAGGGTTATATTCCTAAGAAAGATGTTACTAATACAGAAATGTCCCCTGTAAAGCAGAAGGGTACTGATGGTAAAGAAAATGAATATGGTGGCTACCTATCAATCGGTGCAGTTGAAGGTGTAAGATATGCTTTCAAATACAACAATAGTGATGTAAATGTTGAACTTTATCGTTACGATAGTAAGAAGAATACAGACCTTTCTAAGAAAATTATTGATGAAGTTAAGAATCATGGTTACTTTACTTATGAAGGTACTGATGAAAAGGTTGATGCTACTTTAAGTGCTGATGATAATTTCTTACTTATCTATCAGGACTCTAGTACAGAAAAGAAGAATGAAAATAAAAAGGCAGATGCTGAAAAGTTCTTCAAAGAATACAAAGCAAAATAATTTACTTAACCTCTTAATGTTTGTTGCATTGAGAGGTTTTTCTTTTACAATGCTTATTATTGTACTTTTAATATGCTGAAATTTCCATTGTATTAAATTATATATGATAGGCATAAAAGAAATTCTAACATAAATAATTATCGGTTATAAACATAATAAGACAAAAAGAAAGCCACTATCTAGCTGATAGTGGCTTATGTAGTTTATGGATTATTCGTAAGGATTGTTGTTTAAATCGTTGTTGATTTGATTTTCAAGATTCATTTGATTGCTTAACTGCTGACTTGGATTATCAAAACCATCAAAATAAGCGTTGTTATCAATAGGCTGATTTGGCACAGCAGTCTGTTGATTAGGGTTTGGTTGTTGATTTACAAAGTTCTGATTGTTATAATCCTGGTTGTTTTGATAAGGTTGATTAAAGTTTTGATTGTTGAAATTGTTGTTATAATTTTGGTTGTAGTTGTTGTACTGTCCATTGTTATAATTAGGATTGTATTGATTTTGGTTAAACTGATTATATCGGTTATAAGGATTATTGTAAGGGTTAAATCCCGGAGTTGGTGGTACAGTTTTTGCCATTTTGTTATAACCGAAAGCAATAATACCTTCGAGGATTAAGGAGAAAACTGTGATGAATCCGGCAAAACCTGCAATAATAATGATAACGCAAATATCTTTTGAAATACCTAGTATAGGAAGTAGGTCAGAAAGATTATTAATATCTGTTGTAAAGTCATTACTATTATATAGAATAAAACCAAAAATTATAGTGCCGATAGAAATTAATAGAGTGAAAATAGCTTTTATAAAGGAAAATGTACCGTAAACAGTACCGGATGGATACATTCTGTCGCTAGCCATACTTTTCTTAATTGAACTAAAGAACTTAGTTTTAGCGATGTTGTAAATTAATGTAATGATAGCAACAAATAATAAAACAAAAGAAAGGATAATTAAAATAACACCGATGGATGATAGCATTTCCTGTTCAGAATAAGTCATATCATCATAAGGTAATGAAAATCCAAAGCCCATGATAAATACAAGTCCGGAAAATACAATAAGTAATGCTGAACTAACAATACCTAAAATGGCAAATACAAAATTTACTGTGAAAGCAGTGTCAGGTTTTTCATTAATATTATTACTTCTAGAGGAAAGAAATACCCAAAGCCATAAGCCGGCCGGTATAAGTGACACAACAGAACTAATAATTGTGCTAGGAAGTGATGATGCTACTGATATTGAAGAAAGTTCGTAAAGGTCGGCATCATGAGATAAACTGGCAAAGGTTCTTAAAAGATCGTTGACAGCGTTGATAGTGAATAAACCTATAATAAAAGAAATAACAACAGTTATTGCCAGTGTGATAGAAAGAACTAATGTAGAAGGTTTTCTAAAATAGTTCTTAATGTGTTGAACGTTAATTTGATTGTACATAAAAAATCTCCTTGAAAAATTTTTTCTAAATATTTTTTAGAATTTATCTTTATTATATATGATATTAGTTAATAAATCAACTATAATTGAAATTATATATTCTGTATATTGTAGTGCAATATAATATTAACCACAAGTTATAGTAATGTTAAAATTAATTTAAAAAAATTGAAATTTTTTTCAAAAAAGTGTTGACAAGAGGGGAAAAAAGGCATATAATAAAACACGTTCCGCTGAGGGAACTGAAAAACTTAAGAGAAATCGAGAGTAAGAAGTTCAGCAGATAGGAACAACGGACCTTGAAAATTAAACAACGAACAA